>CAXUKA010000180.1:0-10784 GCA_964251335.1 uncultured Hymenobacter sp. | reverse complement strand
CAGCACCGCCGCCAAGCCGCCCAGGGAATAGAGGATTCGTTTTTTGGCAACAATAGATAACTGCATTGCTGCAAAGGTAAGAGGAGGTTTTTAGTGCTTGGTGCTTAACACGTGGTGCTTGGTACGCAGTACGGAGCCTTAAGTACGTAGTAGGTGATGCCTACGGGTAGCCGTTAGCTTTGTGGCCTCATCGCCTGCGCCCCGAACGCTAAGCTTCGGGCCCTACGCCCCAGGCACCACGCCCTAACTACCATGCTCACTGCTCTTTCGCCCCTCGATGGCCGCTACCAGCGCCAGACTGCTCCGCTCGGCCCCTACTTTTCTGAGCTGGCCCTGATGCGCTATCGGGTGCGGGTCGAGGTCGATTATTTTATTGCCCTGCGCGAGTTGCCGCTGCCCCAGTTGGCGGGCGTGCCGAACACGGTATTCCCGGCGTTGCGCGGCCTCTACGAGCAGTTTGGCGAAGCTGAAGCCCAGCGCATCAAAGCTCATGAAGCTGTGACCAACCACGACGTGAAAGCCGTGGAATACTACCTGCGCGACGAATTTACCAAGCTCGGCCTAGCTGATTATCTGGAGTTTATTCACTTCGGCCTGACCTCGCAGGATGTCAATAACACCGCCATCCCGCTGAGTGTAAAAGAGGCTATGACCGATGTGTTGCTGCCACGCTTCGGGCAGCTGCGCGACCAGCTAGCGGCGCTGGCCGCGGGCTGGGCCAATGTACCTATGCTGGCCCGCACCCACGGCCAGCCTGCCTCGCCTACGCGGCTAGGCAAGGAATTGCAAGTATTCGTAGCGCGGCTCGATGGGCAGTTGGCTTTGCTGAATCAAGTGCCCTACGCCGCCAAGTTTGGCGGGGCCACGGGCGGGTTTAATGCTCATTTTGCGGCCTATCCCGGCACCGATTGGCACGCCTTCGCCGAGCAGTTTGTGAACAAAACGCTGGGTCTGAGCCGCACCTTCCCCACCACGCAGATTGAGCCCTACGATAATCTGGCCGCTTTTTGCGATGGCTGGAAGCGCATCAACACCATTCTCATTGACCTCTGCCGCGATGTGTGGCAATATATTTCTATCGGCTACTTCAAGCAGACACTGAAAGCCGGCGAAGTCGGCTCGTCGGCCATGCCGCACAAGGTCAATCCGATTGATTTTGAAAATGCCGAGGGAAACCTGGGCGTGGCCAATGCCCTGCTAGAGCATTTCGCCGCCAAGCTGCCGATTTCGCGCCTCCAGCGCGACCTCACCGACTCGACGGTACTCCGCAACCTGGGCGTGCCGCTGGGTCATATACTTATCGCGCTCGGGGCCATCGGCCGGGGCCTGGGCAAGCTGGCACTCGATGAAAGCGCTTTACAGCGCGACCTAGATGCCAACTGGGCCGTGCTGGCCGAGGCTATCCAGACCATTCTGCGCCGCGAAAACTACCCCGACCCGTACAACGCCCTTAAGCAGCTTACGCGCACCGGCGAAGCTATTTCAGCCGCTACCATCGCCGGGTTTGTAGAAGAGCTAAGCGTGGCCGAAAGCGTGAAGCAAGAGCTGCGCCAGCTCACGCCGGCCACCTACGTGGGGCGGTAAGCCGGGGCTAGCTAATTTTGATGCCTGCTATTATATAAGTTTTTGCGCCGTGCCTGAGTTTCTTCACGATATCCCCGTTCGACCCGACTGCCGCTTTTACCGTGGCGACCTGCCCTGCCGCCCCAATAAGGAGCACGGCTACATGTGTGGCGACTGCCCGGTATATGAGCCCATTACGAAACGGGTACTAATTATCAAGCTCGGGGCCATCGGCGACGTTATCCGCACTACGCCGCTGCTGCGGCGACTGCGGCAGGAACATCCTGGTTGCTACATCACTTGGCTGACCATGACGCCGGCCATCCTGCCCCAGCGCGAAGTCGATGAGATTCTGAAATTCGACTATGCCAGCGCCTTGCAGCTACAAGCCCGGCATTTTGACCTCGCCATCAACCTCGACAAGGAAAAGGAAGCCTGCGCCCTATTGCTGAATGTAAAGGCCGAGGCCAAATATGGCTACACCCTGCGCCCCTACGACGGCGTAGCGTGGCCCATCAACCAGCAGGCCGAGCACAAGTACCTCACTGGCGTATTCGACCAGCTCAGCATCGGCAATACCAAGCCCTACGTGCAGGAGATTTTCGAGCTCTGCGGCTTCGATTTCCGGGGTGAGGAGTATGTATTCGATACCCACGAGGATAAAGGCTACAACTGGTCGGCCCTGCCGGCCGCCAGCGCCGGCCCGCGCATCGGCCTCAACACCGGCTGCGGCGACCGCTGGACCACCCGCCTCTGGAGCACTGAAAAGTGGATTCAGCTCATCCAGGACCTACAAGCGGCCGGCTACGCGCCTGTGCTGCTAGGCGGCGAGGCCGAGCACCCGCGCAACCTAGAGCTGCAAGCCGCCACCGGCGCGGCTTACCTGGGCACCTTCCCCCTACCCCAGTTTATCAACCTGATGAATCAGATGCAGGGCATCGTGACGCAAGTCACGATGGGCATGCACATCAGCATTGCCCTGCGCAAGGCTACCATCTTGATGAACAATATCTTCAACCCCTACGAATTTGACCTCTACGGCCGGGGCCAGCTCGTGGGGCCAAACAAACAATGTGTGTGCTTTTACCGGGGCACCTGCCGCTTGGGCACCAGCTGCATGGAGGACTTGCCAGCCGAGAAGGTATTCCAAGCCGTGTTAGAAAGCGTGCCGCTGGCGTAGCGCAGACTCTGTGGGTGCGCGAATAAGGCGTCCGCTTAGCCGACGAGCAAGTAGCGCGAACTACAAAGTTCGCGCTACTTGTTTGCGCTATAATGCCCAGTGTCCGCCGCCCAGCAGCGGCAACTGTCGCCACGGTAATGGCCGAGCCAGCCAGCGCACCGAGTCAGCGTGCAGCACCCCGGCTAAGCGCAGTCCTTGAGGACTAATAGTATAACGCAAGTGATTAGCTCGCCCCTGCTCGTCGTGCAGCACTAGTTGGCCGGGCGCGTAGCTAAGCTGATAATCTTGCACTTGCCCATCAGCAGCCTGCGTTATTAGATACCCCTGCCGATGCACGAATAGCCGCATTGGCACCGGCGCAGCAGTCGGCCGCAACGAAGTCACCGCATAAGCTCCGTGCAGAAATGGGCGCGGTGCGAGGTCATCGTTACTATTTCCCTCATACACGAACATTCCGGCCGTTTCTACCAGTAGTATACCCAGCCCCGCACCGCGCAACGCTCCTACCCAGCGCCCTTGCCAGCGCGACGGCCGTAGGGGCCGGGCCGGCCGCCAGCAGTCGCGCACTAGGGCATAATAGCTGGTAATCAAACCCGGCGCAGCCACTACCCCCGCCAGCAGCAGCAAAAAGCCCGACCACAGCTTCACTGAAATATCAAAGCCGATGTTCAGTGCCAGCACGTTAGCCAGCACTGCTAATGCCAGTATGCCGCCCACCAGCCGCGTGCGGCCCCAAAGCAGCAGCAGCGCAGGCACCACCTCCAGCAGCCCCGCAAATATGCTGTACGGCCGCGAGGCACCCATTACACTCCAATACGCCAAGTCAGGCGGCAGCATGCCGAGTGGCGTGTACAAGATATTGGGCTCGGGCAGGTAAAACTGGTGCTTGAAGACCTTATCAAACCCATATTCCAGCAGTTGCAACGCCAAAAACCACGCTGCGCTGGTGTGCAGCACGTACCACAGGCGGGCTTCGCTGTTCAGCCTTGGCTGCGCCCGCGTCGCCCACACGCACGCTACCAATGCCGTGCCGAGCAGCAACCCCGCTGCATAGCCATACAATCCTACCGAATCGGAAAACAAGGCCAACTGATGCCCGGTTAGTGCTTGCCCACTGGCTTCTAGTGTGGGCCGCAGCCAATACCCCAGACTAGGCAGCAGCCGATACTGCATTGGCGCAGTGGCCGCAAACACGGCCCCAAACAGCAGCAGCCAGCGCCGCCCAAATGCGCCGGCCACGTTAAGCGCTACCCTGTGAGGCGGGTTGATTTTTACCTCCAAATACCCAGCCTACGCCCGCTAACCCCAAGATTACCAATGCACCCAAGCTAAATCCGGCCGAATGGGACGGCAGCGCCGTGTTGGTGCTTGCCGCCTTTTTCTTGTGTTTGCTCTTTACTGGCTTCTCCACCGCAGGCGCAGTCTTGTGAGAGTTGTCCACCGAGTCAAAGCCAATCAACTTGGCCCGCGTGTACAGCTGCCGCGTGTATTTAGCGGCCTGTTGCGGGGAATACTTTTCCGGAAATTTAAGAGTATCGGTGGTGCTCCCATTGCCTCCCCAATGCCACTTTCCGTAGCTCAACGCCATCTTACCCGATAAATAGCGGACACTATCAGGTACAAAATAGGGCATTGGCTCACCAAAATTATCGGCAGCAGCTTGCTTAGCTGCTAGCGTCGCGGCACTACCGCCGTGGCTGAAGTGCGCAATGCGGCCCGTTTGCGCCGTGGCGGGCAGCCAACTCAAGAGGCCGCCTATCAAACATCCGCCGATAATTTTTCTAGTTAGCATATAGATGCGATTAAGCGACTCTCCTGAGCGTGGGCAGTGATTTCTCATGTAGCAATAAGCCTGCCGTACCCAACCCAATAATAATCGCCAGCGCCAGCCACACGCCTGGATGCTGAGGCGGTGAGGGAGGCAGCATCGGTAGCACGGCTCCTTCCTGCTGCTTACGCTTTCTTTTCTGATTTTTCAGCGGCGGCGCAGCTGGAGTAGCCGGTTTTGCCAGAGTATCGAAGCCAACCAGCTTGGCATTGGGGTAGCGTTGCAGCAAGAGTCGCACCGCCGTGCCTCGCGACTGCGGGCCCGTGGCCGTCGCTTGCTGGTAAGCGTGTTTGCCGTAGTTAATATTCCGAGTGCTCCTTGTTCCTTCGCCATTTCCCCACCGGCTCAGCCGGCCGTGGACTACAGCTGTGGTGTCGGAAGTAGCCACAATTGTATCCGCAAAAAACGTTGCCGTAGGCAGGCCAAAGTTGTCTGCTAGCTCGGCTTCAGCCAGGTTGGCTAGGCTGCCGCCGTGGCTCAGGTAGGCAATGCGCGCCGTTTGGGCCTGCGCCACAAAACCAGCAAAACCCAGGCTACCGACTAGCAGTGCGTTGAACCACTTGGTTTTCATAGAAAATGTAGCAAAGCTGAAACCTATGCGAATATACCGCTCAGTAAGTCAACCCGCTAGCCCTGCCACTTCCTTCAACGCCGCCACTATTACCTCCCACGAAAACTTGGTGCGCTCCTGCCGCACGCCAGCCGCCAGTGCCTCCTCGCGGTCATTGGCATAGAAATCGACCAGCGCATCGGCAATGGCGGTGGCCAGCGGCGGTACCACGTAGCCCACCACGCCATCGGGTATCAACTCGGCCAGCCCGCCCACATCGGTCACCAGCATCGGCCGCCCAAAGTGATATGCCACCTGCGACACGCCACTCTGCGTAGCGTTTTTGTAGGGCTGCATCACCATATCGGCCGCGCTGAAATAGTCGGCCACGCGCTCATTGGGAATAAAATCCGTCGCCCGCACCAACTGGCTTTCCAGGTTCAGCTTCTGAATAATCGCCTCATACGGCGCGGCATCTTCATAAAACTCGCCGGCAATAATGAGCTTCACCGGCAGCGCCGCTACCCGCGCATCGGCCATAGCTTCCAGCAAAATATCCAGCCCCTTGTACGCCCGAATAAACCCAAAGAACAGCACGTACCGAAACTCCGCTGACAGTCTCAGCGCCGCTAGCGCTTCGGCCTTGGGCTTAGCCGGCCCAAAGTTGTCGTAGAGCGGGTGCGGCCGGTACAGGGCCGGCTTCTGCTTGAAACCAAGCTGCTGCAAGTGCGTGAGCACGCTACGGCTCATGGTCACGAAGCCATCGCAAGCGCGCAGGAAATAGCGCGTCAGCGGCCCGTCACCCGGCCGCTTTTCGTGCGGAATCACGTTATCGGTAATCGCCACCACCCGCGTGTGCCCATTGCCGCGCACCAGCCGCGCCACCGTGCCCAGCGCCGGCCCCATAACCGGCAGCCAAAACCGGAATATCACCAAATCGGGCCGCTCGCGGCGCAGCTTGCGCCCCACCGCCAGCCACGACAATGGATTGACAGAATTAAGGCTAACCTCAATATCCAAGTCGGTCGGCCCCGCCTCGGTGCTATACTGTGTCTGCCCAGGGAACAGAAAATCAGGATATTGCAGCGAAAACGTGACAATGCGCACCTTACCGCCCGCCTGCTGAAAAGCCCGCGCCAACCGCTCATTATACGTCGCCAAGCCGCCCCGCAAAGGATAAGCCGGACCGATAATTACGACATTCATCGCAGCTTTTCCCGCACTAAGTAGTCATTGCGTTTCGGTCCATTCAGCTGCACTAGTTCGCCCAAGAAGCCCGCCAGAAATAGCTGCATACCCACTATCACGGCCACCAGAGCCAGAAAAAACAGTGGCTGGTCGGTCACGTTGCGGGCCTTGAGATTATGAATGGCCAGCCACCATTTTTCGCCTACGAGCCAGAGCGTCAGTACAGTGCCAATGAAGAACGACAGCGTGCCCAGCGTACCAAAAAAGTGCATCGGCCGCCGCCGAAACTTGCCCACAAACGTGATGCTGGCCAAGTCGAGAAAGCCGAAAATAAAGCGCTCCAGCCCAAATTTGGTAACGCCATATTTGCGCTCCTGGTGCTGCACCACTTTCTCCCCTATCTTCTTGAATCCATTCCACTTAGCTATTACCGGAATGTAGCGGTGCATCTCGCCATACACCTCTATCGCCTTCACCACGCGCTGGTCATAGGCCTTCAGCCCGCAGTTGAAATCGTGCAACTGAATGCCCGAGATGGCCCGCGTCGCGCCATTAAACAGCTTGGTCGGAATAGTCTTCGAGAGTGGGTCGTAGCGCTTCTGCTTCCAGCCGCTCACCAGGTCGTAGCCGTCCTCAGTTATCATGCGGTACAACTCGGGCAACTCTTCGGGCGAGTCTTGTAGGTCGGCATCCATGGTGCATACCACGCGCCCCCGCGCCGCCTCGAAGCCCACGTTCAGCGCCGCCGACTTGCCATAGTTGCGGTTGAAGCGAATGCCACGCAGGGCCATATCTTGGCCTCCCAGCGCCTCAATCACCGTCCACGAGTCGTCGGTCGAGCCGTCGTCGATGAGGATAACTTCATACGAAAGCCCTCGCGCCGTGAGCACCCGCGCTATCCAGCGCGTCAACTCGGGCAATGACTCGGCTTCGTTCAGTAAGGGTATCACGATGGACAGCTCCACCGGGAAAACTGCTTGCTTATTCAAATTCAGGTTTCGCGTTTTTAATAAAAGCCGAAGTTATCAGGCTAATAATCAACCCTATAACAATGGAACCAACGATAATAAAAACCAACAGAATAGGGCCGCTAGTAAACTTAGCCGACATCGCCATGGCCTGCTCAATCTGCGCGTCCGACATATTACCTTTTGCTTCCATTTCTGTCCGCGCTTTTTCTAGTGCCCGCGTCATGATGGCAGGGTCTATAAAGGCCGTGTAGATATAAGTAAAAATGGCGCTCAGCACCCCTATCACAGTGGAAGCAACTACCCCAACACCCAAGCCTTGTCCATATTCCATGAACCCGCTGTTGCGTTGCTTAAAGTCACGTTGCGCCAAAATGATACCAGCTATCATCACCACCGAAGTCAGATATTTTAGCGGCGACGCTTCCATCTGCGTGACATTCAGCCCGAAGGAGATAATAATGCTCACCAAACCAGTCAGCAAGCCATAGCGCATACCTACGCTGGCAGTTGAGGCGGGGGTAGTCGAAGTTTCCATGTTTAGGGAAGAAGGAGGTGAAAGACTATTGGCAGGTTGCAAAACTTCACTATTTGCGCAGAAAGATACCAGCCGGCACCGCTCCCAGCATTCCCAGCAGCAGCGTCCAAGTAAAAGTACCCCGCGCTAAATCTGTCGCTGACAAGGATGCAGCTTGCTGCAATTCCTGCTTTTCGAACTGCGCATTCCGCTTTTCTTTAGGTCGCAAATTTTGCTGAACGCGGGTTATTTCCACCATCTCGGCCCGGCTATAAGCTAGTGCTTTGTCACCCAGCACCTGTGCCAAGCCCCACGTACTGCCTGCGGCAATGGTAGCAGCTATCAGCACTGTTAAGCTCCCCACCGCCAACGACCGCCCAATGCCAGGCCGGTCCGGGGCAAACGCCTGCCGCAACAGCCACTGGCTGCCCGCCGCCGCAAACGGCACCACCAGCAACCCCATTATTTGCTTGGGGCTAAAAGGCTCATTATTACTAAAATGCAAAAACAATAGCCACAGCCCACACACCATACCGGCCCCTACGCCAAAGCGCAAGGCCAGTCGCCCCACCGCTCCCGAGCCCGCGGCGGCTGGTTGACTCCCGGGCAGTTCATTCAAAGGCACCATAATTCGATTCGTAACCAGCCGGAAAGATACAACTCCAGCAAGGTAGCCGCCCCGCTACGCCGCTACTGCTGGCCGCGCCACCGCCTTGGGCCGCCCAAACCGCAGCAACAGCGCCTCAGCCAGCAAGCATGCCAGCACCACCAGCAGGCAATAGCGCCACAGCGCCTCCCCCGTCTGCTCGGCCCGGTAGCGCAGCAGCGCCTCCGGCCCGGCCGTAGGCTCCAGCACCTGCACATTAGGATGCCCTGCGCCAACAAGCTGCCGCAGTTCGGCCGGCGAATACGCCGCCAGCTCCGATTCTTTAGTGGCTGCATTAAAGGCCAGCGTAGTCACCAATTGCCCTTTGTGGCGCAGTTGGTAAAAGCCCGGCTCGCTCAAAGTAGCTGGTAATTCCAGCTGCAAGGCATTGCCCCGCTGCCGTTGCGCCGGAATGAAAGTTAGGCTGTCGTGCACCAACCGAAAAGTCGCTTCATCCGCCCCAGCGGCACTTGCTTCAGCCACCACTGCCACTGTGAAAGAAGGATTAGTTATACGATAAGCCAGTTGTTGGCTGCCCTGGTAGCTCTGCATCGCCAGCCGATACAACACCGGCACAAATAACCCCTGCGTCGTAAAGTCGCCATAGGCTTTGTCGAAAGGTGCCGCAAACACATACACGCGCCCCGCCCCGCTGCCACTAAACTCCGTCAGGTAGCTATCGCCATCGCGCAGCCGCAAAATATCCGTTCCACCCCGGCCAGCATTCAGCACCGGAGCCACCTGCGGCAACGCCACCTGCCGCGGCTGCGCCCCAAACACCTCCCGAAAAAACGGATTGCGCGGACTCGGCATAGCCACTTCACGCAGCACCTGCTGCCCGGCAGCAGCTACCCATTGCGCCCCGCCCACGCCCAGTCGCCGCAAAAGTTGCAGCGTAGGCTCGCGCCCAACACTACCGCCCGGCGGCACTATCACCACGCTACCGCCTCGCCGCACCACTCCTTCCAACGCCTGCTGCAACCCGGCGCTAATAGCCGTAGCCTCGCGTACCAACACTAGATTAGTACGTTGCAGCTTACTATAATCTACTGCTTGCGGCTTAGCAAACGTGTAGGCAAACAACGGCTCAGCGCTATACGCTTGCTGCGCCACTGGCGCATCGCCTATTTCCATTACCTGGATGGTAGCTGTAGGCTGCAACGCGAAATAGTATGTGTTATCAAAAGTCACCTGACTATCGCCCGTCACCACTTGCCCCAATACCTGTTGCTTATCCGCCAGCTGCACTTGGGCCACGGTAGTATTCACCTGACCCGCCGCTATCGAAACGCTAAAAGCCGCTACCTGCTGCTTCCCCAGCCGCACCTTCACCGGGCAATCGGTAATAGCGCCATTACCACCATTTTTCAGCCGAATATGTAGGCTAATATTCGCCTTCATTCGCACAAAAGCATCATCTAGCCATACGCTATCCACATATACATTAGCCGCTTGGCGAGCCACCTGAGGCACCAACACCACCGGCCGCCCAGTCGCCGCCACTTTCTCTAGCGAACTAATACCTTGGTCATTACGCTGAAAATCAGAAAAGACATACAACGGATTTTGCACCTCCCGTTGTGCCATCAGTTTATCCCAACCAGCTGAACGGGCAGTTCCTCGCACTTCAGTCAATTTAGTCAAATAAGCCGCCTGCGTCAGTCCCACATTCGATTGTCCCAGCAATTGAAAATGAGTTGCTGGATTATAGCTTTTACCCAGCTGTTCTGCCTTATCCACCGCCTCCTGCACCAACGGTTTTTGGCTCTCCCCAACTGCTCGCATACTAGGTGAGGCATCCAACAATATAGCTACCCCCTCCCCCAGCTTCTCTCCCCGCGACGCCGGCACAAAAGGCTGAGCAAACAGTAACACCAAAAAAACCACTCCCAGCACCCGTGTCAGCAACACCAATAATTCTTGCAGCCGTCGCCGTTGCATAGTGGTAAGCTCCACTTCCCGAATAAACCCAGTATTGGTAAAAAGCACCCGCTGTGGCCGGCGCAATTGCAGCAAATGAATAGCTATCGGCACTCCAATAGCTAATAATCCCCATAAAAAACCCGGATATAAAAACTGCATAATCAGTAAGCAAAACACGCCCTATTTAGGCTACAAGCTTAACCTCAAAAGTAGCGCATTTATTCCCTAAGCCGAAAATTTGACTTTCTATAACAATTCATAGGATATCAATAGCTTAACAAAGCATATCACACACCAAAATAAGAGAGCAAAACAACGGTCATAAACGCAAAAGTCCTCTGCTTGGTCGCTGGTGAAAGCGAAAGCAGAGGACTTCCTGATAAAGTTGGCGGCGACCGACTCTCCCACCGGTGAAGGCAGT
>CAXUKA010000179.1:0-12892 GCA_964251335.1 uncultured Hymenobacter sp. | reverse complement strand
GCACGGGCCGGGTGGCGAAGATGGTGCCATCCAGGGCCTGCTCGAATGGGTAGGCATACCCTACTCCGGTTCAGGCATTCTGCCGTCGGCGTTTGGCATTGATAAAATCGCGCAGAAGAAATTGCTGCAAGCCACTGGCCTGGCTACGCCTGACTTTTACGTGCTTACGGCGGCCGACTGGGATACCGCCGACCCAGCTGCGCTGCTCTCCATGCTGGGCCGCGAATTAGGCTTGCCGCTGGTAATCAAGGCTCCGCACCAGGGCAGCAGTATCGGCATTGGCATTGTGCGCGAGGAAGACCCAGCGCAGTTTAAAACTGCCGTGGAGAGGGCGCTTTTCCGTCGCACACTCACTAATACCGAGTGGAAAAAGCTAGATGAGGAAGAGCAACGTGCTTGGGTACGCCAGTTAGCGGACATTCGGGAAGGTATTGGGCTACCAGTGCAAGTAGTATTGCCATCCGAAATAGATGTGCCAGAGTTACTCCATTTGATAGAAAAGCCTTTTTATCATCCTGAGGAACTGGATACTATTATCTCACACGCTTTCTTCTGGGATGCCGCTTGGATAACTATTCAGAGTCTCACCGGTGAAACCCAAGTCCTAGTCGAGCAATTCGTAGCCGGCCGCGAATTCTCCTGCATCGTGGTCGAAGATGAGCGCGGCCAGCCGCTGGCCCTCCCTCCTACCGAAATTGTCAAGGGCACCGAAGTCTTCGACTACCGCGCCAAATACCTCCCCGGCCTGGCCCGCAAAGTCACCCCCATCGACCTGCCCGAGGCGGATATTGAGCGCATCCGCCAGGAAGCGCAGAAAATGTTCAGCACCTTTGGCTTTGAGGTGTACGCCCGGTTGGATGGCTTTATTCAGGCCGATGGCACTATCTTCTTGAACGACCCGAACACGACGAGCGGCATGTTGCCGGCGTCGTTCTTCTTCCACCAGGCGGCGGAGATTGGGCTGAATCCCAGCCAGTTTCTCACTTACATTATCCGCACCTCGCTGGCCGCCCGGCGGCGCGCTGGCATGAAGCCGGTGCAGCTAGCAACACAGTTGGCGAAGCTGGATGAGGCCATTGCCGGCCGTCACGGCAGTACCGATGAGCGCATTCGCGTGGCCGTAATTATGGGCGGCTACTCCTCCGAGCGACACATTTCGGTGGAGAGCGGGCGCAACATCTACGAGAAGCTGAGCAGTAGCACCAAGTACCGGCCCATCCCGATTTTCCTGACGGGCAGCAGCGAGGAATTCCGCCTCTACGAGCTACCCATCAACGTGATGCTCAAGGATAACGCCGACGATATTCGCGAGAAAATCGAGCAGGCTGAGGCCGGGCACGCCGCCCATCCGGTACTGGCGCGCATCCGGCAGGAGGCCAGCGGCATTACGGGCACCTACGCCGGGCAGCCGGTGGCCAGCGCCCGTCGCATTTCCTTTGAGGAGCTGGCCGGGAAGGTTGATGAAGTGTTTATTGCCCTGCACGGCCGACCAGGCGAGGATGGTGCATTGCAGCAAGAGCTGGAGAAATTCGGCCTGCCCTACAACGGCTCGGGCGCGGCCAGTTCCTCGGTGACCATCAACAAGTACGAAACCAACCGCCGCCTGCGCGAGGCCGGTTTGCGCGTGGCCGACCACCGCCTCGCCTACCGCCTGGAGTGGGCCGCCGACCCCGAGGCTTTCTATCGCAGCTTGGAGGCAGAGTTTGGCTATCCCTTCATCGCCAAGCCGGCTGATGATGGCTGCTCGTCGGCGGTGAAAAAGATTAAAACTCGTGCCGAACTGGCCGCTTTCAGCGAGCAGATTTTCCGCGACCAGGAGCCGCTGCTCGTTGGCCCGGCCGAGGTGCTGCACCTGGGTTTCAAGGAGGAATTTCCGCAGAAAGATGCCTTCCTGGTCGAAACGCTCATCGGGCCGGATGGCGCGGCACATTTCCTTGAAATCACGGGCGGGCTGCTGACTTCGTATGATGAAAGTGGCGCGCTGCACATCGAGGTTTTTGAGGCCAGCGAAGCCTTGGCAACGGGCGAAGTGCTGAGTCTGGAAGAGAAATTCCTGGCTGGCGAAGGGCAGAATATTACCCCCGCTCGCTACGCTCCCGACCCCGCCGAGCGCCAGCGCATCAGCGATGAAGTGAAACGCACGCTGCACCAGGTGGCTGAAATTCTGCACATTGAGGGTTACGCTCGCATTGATGCTTTTGTGCGGGTGCGGCAGTCGGGTGCGGTGGAGGTACTGATTATTGAAGTTAACTCCTTGCCAGGCATGACGCCAGCGACGTGCATTTTCCACCAAACTGCGCTGGCGGGGTACACGCCATATCAGTTCATTGACCGGATTCTGGATTTTGGGAAGGCACGGGCAGCAAAAGGCTTAGCTACTACCAATTAATATTGTCATGCTGACCGCAGGGAGGCATCTTGGCTGGTTGCGTTAGGAGTACTAATCCAACGAAGCGCCCAAGATGCTTCCCTGCGGTCAGCATGACGAACGTTTTTCCCTATATGTCTTTCTTTAAATCTGATACCTGGTTCGACGTTTTTAAACACCTGGCGCTGATTTTCGTGCTGGCGGCTGGGCTGGTGCTGGGCTTTTTCTACGTGTACTTGCCCCTGACCACGCACCACGGCGAAACCATCGTGGTGCCCAAAATCACGGGCATGAACCTGGCCGAGTTGGAAGCTTACCTCGACGAGCGCAACCTGGCCTACTTCGTGGATGATAGCAGCTACTCGGCTGGCACGCGCCCGCTCACGGTGCTCACGCAGGAGCCCGCGCCCGGCGAAAAAGTGAAGGAAGACCGCAAAATCTACATCTCGGTGGCCATGCGCCGCCCGCCAGTCATCAAAATGCCGAAGCTCACCGAAGGCTCGGCTAAGGTGGCGCAGCTCATTTTGAAGAGCTACGACCTCGAAATCGGCCAGATAAAGCTGGTGCCCGACCTGGCCCAAAACCAGGTATTGAAGCAGCAAGTAAATGGCCAGGATATTGCGCCCGGCGCGCCCATTGCCAAGGGCACTAAAGTTGATTTGGTGGTAGGCGATGGCCAGGGCAACCAGGAATTCCCCATCCCGACGCTCGTGAATATGCCTGAGGATGAGGCCCGCACGCTGCTCGCCGGCCAGGGGCTACAAGTAGGCGAGGTATTCAAGCAAGCCGCCGAAGAAGGCCAGACACCTGGCACGGTGGTGCGCCAGCGGCCGGTAGCCACGCCGGGTGCCACCATCCGCACGGGCCAACTCGTGGACTTGTGGATAGCGGAATAATTTTTAGCTGGCAGCCGTTAGGTAGTAGCTGTTAGCCATCTTTTTTCGTTGTCAGCTTAATTCCAATCTGGAAGCTACTCGCTCCCAGCTATTAGCTAAAGTATGAAACTACTGCTCCGCTTTCTTGCCCTGCCGGTTTTGCTGCCCTTTGCGGCGACGGCCCAGCTCATCACCGGCCCGCTGCCTGCCGACCCAGCCCGGGCGACAAGCGTAGCGCCAGCCGCTAAAGTTGCGCAACGTACTACGGCCCTGGCTCTTCCCTTCTTCGACGACTTTACTTCGCCGCTGGAGGGCGCGCCCAATGCTACACGTTGGCAGGCGGCTACCACGAGCTACCCTAGTCTGGGCAGTACTATTCACTACGCGGGCGGCGGGGCCTACGTGAGCAACCGACTGGCCGTGGAACCCCTCACGCGGGGTACGGCCACGCTTGATGGCCTGCGCGGCAACGGCCTGCCGTACTCGCCTACTCAGACCACAGCGGCGGGGCAGACTGATACGCTCACCTCGCAAGCCATTGATTTGTCGGGGCTTTCGGCTAGCAGCAACGTGTACCTGAGCTTTGCCTGGCAGGCGGGCGGCGTGACGGGCTACCCGGCTAACAGTACCAGCAGCGCGCCAGTCATTCTGACGCTGGAGCTGCTCGACAACTCCGGTATCTGGCAGTCGGCCTGGTCATATACCAGCCGGGGCAGCAGCACCAAATTCAAGCAGCAGATTCTGGCCGTCAATACAGCGGCGTACCTGCACAATGCGTTTCGGTTCCGATTTCGGGCCAGTGGCAACCGCACGCTGAACACCGACGCTTTTGGGCTGGATTATATCTACCTTAACAGAAACCGGACGGCTAGCGACACGACGTTTCAGGATATTGCGACCAGTCGTGGTTTGGGTAGTCCGCTCAGCCCGTACACGTCGATGCCGGTGTGGCAGTATAACGCCGCAACTACCAAGCCCTTAAGCACTGCCCTGACGGCCACCGTCAACAGCCTCACAGGCACGGGCCAGACGCCTACGCCCATCAGCTGGCAGGGCACAGTGCGTGACCTGGCTGGCAGCGGCTTCAATGCTACCTGGCTTACAGGGGGGCGGCCCATCGTGGCGGCGGCCCGCCAAGAAGTAATAACAGGCGACGCTACCACGGCTCCCCTGCCCACAACTATCGTGGCCAAGCGCCTGCGCTACCAGCTGGCCCTGCAAACCAACGAAACAAACCCCCTCACACTGCCCAACGACAGCCTTCGCCGCGATGTGGAGTTGGCTGATTATTACTCTTACGACGATGGCACGGCCGAATACATCGTGGGACTGGCCGCCAGCAATACCAACCCCACCAGCTACGTGGCCCTGGGTTTTACCACCAACCAAGCCGACTTCGTGAAATCGTTGCGGATAGCTCCGGTGTTCAATAACACGCCCACGGCCAACGGCGGTGAGAACAATCAGAACCGCCCCATCATCGTGGCGGTGTGGGCCGACAACAACGGCAAGCCCGCCAACACGCCGCTGGCCACCGCCACGGGCACGCTCACCAACCCCGGCAGCCAGACGTTCCAGGAAATTACATTTACTACGCCGGTCGCGGTATCGGGGCGGTTTTACGTGGGCTACGGGCAGCCCTCCAATGGCCAGTTTCTGAACTATGGCCTTGACTTGAACAATCAACTGCCGGCCAATACGCTGTTCTCTAATATCCTGGGCACAACCAATACCGACCCTTGGCGCGCCGTAACCCTCAGCACGCCCGGCGTGCCGATGTTTCGCCCGGTGATGGCCCAAACCTATCTTGCCACTCGTGGCCAACAGGCTATTTCGGCCGCCTTTGCGCTTTACCCCAACCCCGCCCCTACCGGCACCACGGTGGCTGTAGAAGGCCCTACCTTCCGCCAGGCCGCGCTGCTCGATGTGCTGGGTCGCCAGGTGTGGCAGCAGTCCGCCACCGAGGCGGGGCAGGCGACCTTGCACCTGCCGGCTACTTTGCCAGCCGGCATCTATTTGGTGCAATTGGCGCTGCCCGATGGCAGCACGGCCACGCGTCGGGTGGTACTGGAATAGCTGCGTTTGTATGCGGATTATCAAGTCGCAGAACAAAGCTGATATTGAGGAAGCCCAGCGCCGCTACTGGTGGGCCAAAACACCGCAGGAGCGCTTGGCCGCCGCCACTCGGCTCAATGCGCAAGCCCGCCAGCTATACGCCGCTAATCCCGCGAACCCTGCCTTGACTTATGGAGAGCGAGTACTTAAATCTGCTACGCCTATTCCACGCCGAGCACGTTGATTACGTGGTAGTTGGTGGCTATGCAGTTATTGCCCACGGCTTTCCGCGCACCACTGGCGATATCGATATTTTGGTGCGGCCCACTGCCGAGAATGCCCTACGAGTTGTGCGGGCGCTGGAACGCTATGGCTTCGTACAGGGCGAATTTGAAGCACAGGATTTCACTACTGTTCCTAACTTTCTGTCTTTCACTCGCCATGAGGTATGGATAGACCTGATGACGCAGGTGGCTGGCGTCACATTTGACGAATGCGCGACTAATGCCTTGCTTGTCGAAGAAGCCGACATAACAGTACACTACTGCAACCTAAGTGCGCTGCGCAAGGCCAAAACCACCACCCAGCGCCCCCAAGATTTGCAGGACCTGGCTAATCTTCCTCCCGACCCACTTCCCTAATTTTCACTTCATGCCCGACATCACCACCACCGAACTGAAACAACGCCTGCAAGCCGGCGAAACGCCTACCATTATCGACGTGCGCGAGCCGTGGGAAGTGGAAGAAAGCCGCATTCCCGGCAGCCAAAACATCCCGCTCGGCACCCTCCCTACCAAGCTCGACGACCTCGAAGACTTGAAAGATGAGGAAGTTATTGTGCAATGCAAGAGCGGCGCCCGCTCGGCCTCGGCCAAGGCATTTTTGACCCAGCAGGGCTTCACCAATGTGCGCAATCTGGAAGGCGGTATGCTGGCATACCAAGCAAGCTAAAACACTCTCTGAGAACTATTAAGCTAACTGCAGAGGTATATCTTGACTGATAACGTTGGAAATAATAACTCAACGAAGCGGTCAAAATGCACCTCTGCGGTCAGCATGACAGCTTTGGGTTATTTCACACCCAACCGGCCATCGGCAGCATAAGCAAGCTTACCAAACTCAACTAGCGCACGTAGCGCCGCCGTCACGGTAGCCGCCTCAGTAGCTGCGTAGTGCGCCACTATCTCACGCGGCAGCAGCGGTGCCGCGCGTAGCAATTCCAGCAATCCGGCTTGCAGCCCGGCAGTGTCTACGGGCGCTTGCCGGGCTTTTTTGCGGGCCAAGCATATGTCGCAAACTCCGCAAGCTGGCGCATCGGGCTCGGCAAAGTAGTCGAGCAAAAGCTGCTGGCGGCAGCGCGTGGTGCTGGCCGCGTACTCAATCACGGCCGTAGTTTGCTGCTCGGTGAGCTGGCGGGCGGCCTTAAGGCGGCGCTCATCGAGCGGCAACTGGGGCGCGTCGTAGCGGGGCGTGGTAAACATGGCCTGCGGCAATTCGCGCCGGGGCTGGTAGTGCAGTACGCCGGCCGTGTGCAGGTAGCGCAGTTGGCGCACTACATCGGTGGTGCTTTGGCGTAGGTGACGGCTGAGGGCGCTTTCCGAAATAGCCTGGAACGTCACGAACAGCTCGCCGCCGTACATGCGCAGCAGGGCTTTTATCAGCAAATCGTGCTGCGCATTGGCTACCTGAAAGTGGTATAAATCCTGCTGATTACTAATGAGCTGCACCCGCGCCGGCTGGTTCACAGCCTCCGTTACCTGCACAAAGCCTTGCTGCTCCAGCATCTTAAGGGCGTGGTGCGCATCGACGGCTTTTAGGCGATAAGTTTCGGCGAATTGGCCGAGGTCGAAATCGAACGCCACCAGCTCGCCGCCGCCCACTGCCGTGCGCGAGTAGTTGGCTAGCGCCTGGTACACGCGGCGCACCACATCGGGTGGCGGGTGGGCCAGGGTAGCCTGGCGGCGCAAGCCGTCGGCATCGGCCGGGCCGCTGAGCAGCACGGCGAAGGCGTAGAGGCCATCGCGCCCGGCGCGGCCAGCTTCCTGGTAGTAGGCCTCGAGGGTGGCGGGCGCGTCGAGGTGGGCTACTACGCGCACATCGGGCTTGTCGATACCCATACCGAAAGCATTGGTGGCGACGATGATACGCGTTTTATCCGTCAGCCAATCTTGCTGCACGCGGGTGCGCTGCTCGGCGGGCAGGCCGGCGTGGTAGGCGGCGGCGGGTAGCTTTTGCTGCACCAGCCAAGCGGCGGTATCCTCGGTTTGGCGGCGGGTGCGGGCATACACGATGCCAGTTTTGCCGGGGCCAATGCCGCGCAATACTTCGAGCAGGCGGCGCAGCTTATCCTCCGTTTGCAGCACCGAGTACGAGAGCTTGGGCCGGGCAAAGCTCTGGGTAAAAATGCCGTAGCCAGGCCGGAAATTCAGCTTCTCGACAATATCCTGCCGCACCTGCCCCGTGGCGGTAGCCGTGAGCGCGATGCACGGCACCGTGGCTGGCAGCAATGCCCGCAGCTCGGCAATACGCAAATAAGGCGGCCGGAAATCGTAGCCCCACTGCGAGAGGCAGTGCGCCTCGTCGATGGCTAGCAGGCCCACATTCATGCGCGCCAGCCGCGCCCGAAACAGGTCGGTTAGCAGCCGCTCGGGCGAGACGTACAGAAACTTTATTTCCTTGCTGTACACGCAGTTGTCGAGCGTCTGGTCTATTTCCTGGTGGCTCATGCCTGCGTACACCGCTTCGGCTTTGATACCACGCTTGCGTAGGTTTTCGACCTGGTCGCGCATGAGCGCGATGAGCGGCGACACCACGATGCAGATGCCCGGCCGCGCCAGCGCGGGCACTTGGAAGCAAATGCTTTTGCCGCCGCCGGTAGGGAGTAGGGCTAACGCGTCGCGCCCAGCGAGTACCGCTTCAATGATTTCCTCCTGCCCTGGGCGGAATTGCTGGTGCCCCCAGTGCTGACGCAAAAGCGCGAGCGGGTTGGTTTCGGGAGCGGCGGTGAGCATGGAGCAAAGGTAAAAACCAAGCTAGGTGGTTTCATCCTTTCCGATGCAATGCTGCACGACACAAAGCAATTAGGCAGCGCTGCGGATACTGACTTTCAAGTATTTGGGTCAGCTTGCCGTGAGCACATTAGCGACTATCTGTACTACACCAGGCTCATTCACTGTTACTTGAAGCACTAGATTTCGCTGAAAAGTAAGCGGATAAGGCAAGCCGATAGTCACCGTATTCAATCCCGATGGCCCTTTGGAAACCATGATGCCGTAGAAGTTGACGGCTCCGAGTCCTTGGTTGAGCAGCGCCGCAATCGAGTCAGTTATAACACTCTGGCCATCAATAGTCAGGCTAACAAATGTGAGGTTGTTGCTACCACCCTGCTTCGTGATTTCGGCCGACAAAAACAAACCCGGACCTTGCATCTGCACGAGATTGTGAACGCTATTTGCTACCACATTGGTAATCAAACCTTCTGTGCGCTTGGGGTTGGCGATGGCGCCAATGAGAGAGGAGGCC
The DNA here is from genome assembly GCA_964251335.1 of uncultured Hymenobacter sp. Classification (GTDB taxonomy): domain Bacteria; phylum Bacteroidota; class Bacteroidia; order Cytophagales; family Hymenobacteraceae; genus Hymenobacter. Next base: position 4,072 of record CAXUKA010000179.1, on the reverse strand, counting down.
ATAGTACAGGCAGAATTAGATGACATCAGACCAATAGCGGCTGACGCATTAAAATTACTAACTACCCGTATTTATGCGGCACCCAAAATATATTATTAATAATATATTTTGGGTGCCGCACTATAATTTTAGCGCAACTGCGCCCGCTCCCGAATTTCCTCAAACGTGCTCTCCTGCGTCATTTTACCCCACTCGTACACTGTTACCAATTCGTCGTGGGCTTCCTCAAAACCAGCGTCGCCCGAGGTAAGCGTGTGGTAGCCATCGGCCGTTTTCACCAGTTTCAGGCGGCCTTTTTTCGACTGCTTGGCCGACTTTTGGGGATTGCCCTCGGCGTCCAGCTCGGTGGGCGATTTTACCACGTCGCGGCCTTGGCCGCTTACTTCGGTGTAGCTGGCTTTGAAGGCAAAATTGAATGTGTCGCGGTCGATGCCGGCTTGCAGCAGGCGGCCGCCCATGCCGAGCAGCAGGTTTTCGGCGGCGATGCCACGAGCGGCCAGCACCTCGTACATGTGCTTGATAGAATCGTAGTTGACCCCATCGCCTTGAATGACGCGCACTTGTGTAGGCAGCACCTTGTAGCCCTTGCTACTCAGCGTGTAGCCAAAGCACTCGAAGAGAATATCGAAGATGGCTTCGAGCGTTTTGATGATGTCGCCGCTGTCGGGGCGAATGACCAGCGTGCCCTGCCGGGCCAGCACTTCGTCCTTCAATTCGGTGCCGATGTAACGCACGGCCCGCAGGATATTGAATGAATCGCAGACGCAGGCCACCGGCCCCGTGGGATAGGTGCGCAGCACCCGCCGAATTACGTCAAACTCGCCAGCTTCACCGCCTTGCGTCATGATGCTGTGCTCGGTGGCGGGGATAGATTTGGCGAAAACCTCCTGGGTATTGTAGTAGCGCCGTATCATCTCGGCGGCCGTGGTATTGTCGGAGCCCAGCCAGCTGATGAGGTGCGCCATGCCGCCAATCTGGGCCGACTCGACGCTAGATACGCCCCGAAAGCCGAAGTCGTTGAGCTGAAAATCGAGGTTCGTGGCGTCCGAAGTCAGGTCGAAGTAGTGCTGCACTACCTTCTTCACCTCCCGAGACAGCGTGGCGACCGTGATGGGGTACCACACTTGCAAGAGCAAGGTTTCCAAGAAATTAGGCAGCCAGAAATACCGGTCGTCCAGGTTTTCGATGGTCATCAGCACGTTGCGGGTGCCCACTACCGTGCCCTCGGGCACCGCCCGAATGCGGACCGGGGCTACGGCATCGTACTCATCGAGCCACTGCTGAAAGCGGGCTTTGTCGAAGACATCATCGCGGCCGAAAACGCCTTTGAGGTGGTCGGCGGCGTAGTCCAATTCTTCTTGGGTGAAGAGCGGGCCGCTCAGGTATTTTTTCAGCAAGTACTGATAGCCAGCTACTACCGTGGCCTCAAAAACCTTGTCGCGGTGGCCGCGCGACTCCAGATACGAGTAGATGCGCGTGGTGCCGGGCTCGTAGAATTTGGCGTGCGAGTACTTATAGGCATCGGACAGCAGCAGGATGTTGGGCCGCTGGGTCTGGGCTTGCTGGAGGTGGGCCAGCTGGGCTTGCAGCTGGGCGATGAGGGCCGATTGGTCGGGGGCGGTGAGCGTTTCCATGGCGATATGATACTGCGTTAAAAATCAATTGTTTCAATTACTGCACGCACAAGCTAAAGCTTATGCCAAACTGGTTTCCCAGGCCTGAATGAGGCCGGTACGAATGTCGGCCGAGCTGCGCTGCTCCTGGCCGATGCGGCGGCGAATGTCGGTAGCGCAGTGGAGGGGGCTGGTAAGGTCGGGCAGAATGGCGGTGGCAAACTGCCCGCCGTGGCGGTGATACGTGTCGAGGAAGCTACCCCGGCCGCCGTAGAGCTGCACCGTGGCGGTCGGTTCTACTAGTAGCGTGCTAGCTATCAGCTCATCGAGGTGGCGCACCCAGGCGGCATCGCTGGGTTCGTCGGGCAGCGGCTGCACCTGGAAGGTGGGATACTCCTCGGCAAACATGGCCGCCCGGTGCCAGAACGAGAGCGGGTTGCGCTGGTCGGGGTGCGGGGCCTCCCCTAGCACCACCAGTACCTCGTCGTTTTCGTGGGCTACGTGGGTTAGCAGCGCCCGGTAGCCGGGGTGCAAAGCCAGGCGCGGCACTTGAAACCGGCCAATTATTACTCCAATGCGCGTTGTCATAAGCGGAGGTGCAGCCATTTTGCTAAGCTGCCTGAACTACTTAACGTAAATTTTACGCAAAGGTGGTTATATTTTTTACATTCGCAACAATTATTTTTCAACCAATTGATTTATAGCTCAAAATAAAATCCCGATTGCACCATCTGCTCATACCGCTCCTTATTGAAGCGGAATAATCCGCCGGCCCGGTGTGCCACGTTCTGCTGCTTCTCGCCGGTTTCTTCCACGATGCCGAAGGAGAGGATTTTCTTCCGAAAATTGCGGCGGTCCAGCTCGCGGCCCAGCAGTGTTTCGTAGAGGCGCTGCAAGTCGGAAAACAAAAACTTGTCGGGCAGCAGCTCGAAGCCCACGGGCTGATATGTGACCTTGGCGCGCAGCCGCTGGTGCGCCACCTGAATTATTTCGGCGTGGTCGAAGGCCAGCTCGGGCAAGTTGTCGAAGCGAAACCACTTGGCTTCTTCACTGTCGGCAGTGGCTACGAGGGTAAATTTTTCGGGCTTCACCAGCCCGTAGTAGGCCACGCTGACTACGCGGCGGCGCGGGTCGCGGGCCACGGCCCCGAAGGTGTACAGCTGCTCGAGGTACACGTCGGCCACGCCAGCTTCTTCGCGTAGCTCGCGGGCTACGGCGGTGTCTAAGTCCTCGTCTTCGAGCACAAAGCCACCCGGCAAGGCCCAGGCAATGGGCGCATACTTGCGCCGAATGAGCAGCAGGTGCAACTGCTGCTCGGCATACCCAAATAAAACAATGTCAACGGCGAGTCTCATCATGACCGGGCAAAAGTAGCGCGAGCCCACTGGCCCATGGCCGGTGGCTGGCGAGCAGGCATAAAAAAGCCAACCCTTGCAGGCTGGCTTTTAGATTTATAGGGTAGGCCGAAGCCGAGCACTTTACATACGACCTTTGGTCGAGTCGCCTTTCATGCCGTGGTGCTTCATACCGTGGTGTTTCATGCTGCCATCTGGCGTATCGCCATTCATCTTCTTAGCCATCTTGCCTTTGTAGGGCTTGGTGGTAGCTTTCATTTCATTGCCGGCATCGTCCTTGCCCTTTATCTTCATTTTGCCGTCGCTGGCCATCTTAGTCTTGGTAGTCATGCCATCGACGGTGGTTTTGGTTTTGTCGCCGCCGTCTTGGGCAAAGGCGGGAGCAGTAGTGGCGGCAAACAGCGCGGCAGCAGCAAAAAGGATTTTGGTGTTCATGGTCGTAGGTGTGAGAAGAATATAGAAGAGGTTACGGCCTATACGGGGCTGGGCCGAAAAGGCTACTCTCGCGTGCATATTTCTTTAAAGGACAGCATACAGTGAGCAAGAGCCCCAATGACATAAGCTATCAATCGAATGATTTTTGCCGCGGCAAGTAATAGGCCACACCCGTCATCCACTTGAACTTACATTTTTTTCTACGAATAAGGCAACCATTTCGCCAAGCCCTCCGAGTTACCCCATACTCCCCTTCTCCTGCACTGTGCTTTCGTCCGATTCTAAATCTGCTATGCTGTATGCGCTACTTGCCGGATGTCGGCAGGCCGACCGTACTATGCAGCAGCAGCTTTACGGCTTGTACTATAGCTATGCGCTCAGCATTTGCCTGCGCTATACCCGCCAGCGCAACGAAGCCGAAGAAGTGGTGAACGATGGTTTCCTGAAGACCTTCCGCGACATTGGCCGCTTCGATGCCGACCGCTTTGAGGTGACTAGTTCCTTCCGGGGCTGGCTCAAGAAAATCATGATTCGGACGGCCATCGACTACTTCCGGGCGCACGAAAAGCACCACGCCCAAGACGACCTCGACGACCTGCCGCACGAACCCGCCGACCCCAGCCTCACGCCCCTCGACTCGCTAGCCTATGACGATTTGTTACGTTTAGT
>CAXUKA010000178.1:0-12915 GCA_964251335.1 uncultured Hymenobacter sp. | reverse complement strand
TCTTAAGAAGCCTGTCATGAAGTGACAGGCTCTTTCATGTGTGAGGTGGTGTCTGGGACAGCAGTATAGCTGAATGTTTCAACCTATGTTGAAGTAAAGGCTAGCCTTGCTACCCACCACTAGGTGGTATAGAACTGACCGCAACTAGCTCGGCAAGCTTCAGACCGGAGATAAAAAAACTGCCGGTAGCGCGCTAGTGGGAGAAGCAATCGGCGTACAAATGATAGCCTTTTGGACTAAGGGAGTAGTGGGTTGTGTTGCCGCTTGTCTGTGCCACAGAGGAGCCTTAAACACGAGCTAAGAGGGAAGAATCCTCGTGCCTACCAAGTAGGGTGGGTAGCGTTGACGCAGGGTAACCCTGGAGATTAGTAGGCTCAGTTTACCGCTGTCGAAGCGCTACATTTTCTGATTGCAATCAGAGTAAATCTGGTGGGAGGAGACAGTGGTAACCCCTGAAGTGGATAAGGCGATGGGTATAGCTAGCTGGAAAGCTATGGCTTCTGCCGGACCTAAAGCAGCTTTAATTGAGCAATTGAAGCTAGTATGAGTTGGGCTAAGCCTGCCTTCAGCGTCCAGTCAAATTGGCTGGTATCTTCTAGCAGGTGCCGCCAGCATAAAAAAATATTTAGCAGAGTCACCGATGTAAATCTTCGCGGTCATACTAGATGTAAATACTGGGCAGAAAGCTGAGCGGCGGACTAGTAGAGCACCCAACTTGTGGCTAGCGCAATATATCCAGCCTGGGTTTTGAGGTGTAGATAGGAAGAGCAGCTAAGCGCTAGCCCAATAGGAAAAGCCTCCCCAGTATTGGGGAGGCTTTTCCTATTGGGCATTGACTAACCCGACAGAGTGCAATTCTTGGGTGCCACTCCCCATGGTTACCATATGGCTCTTTGTATAGATTTTGACTGAAAAATTCTATACAAGGAATATTTGGCTCCAGAAAACATGCACTGAAATAGCTAAAAAAGGCGTTTTACCAGTTAGCGACGGATTTATTGAACATGTCGCTGATAATGTTGCGCGTAATATTGCGCACCGCGCTCTGGTCGTTGTTCACGGCGGCGATATCCTGCGTCGAAGCAAAGTCGCCCTGACTCTGGAAGGTTTGCTCGAAGTCTTGCTTCGAATCCTTAGTATTAGCAAAACGGAGCTGCACCTGAATGGTGAGGCGATTGGCTCCGGCCTGGCTCACGGTGCCCACTTGCTGAATGGCCGCCGGAGCATAGTCGTAGGCCACAATAGTGCCTTCGAATTGTAAATCGCCATCGCGCGGCACTAGCTTGAGGGTCGTATTGCGCTGGAAATAGTCCTTGATATCTTCCGTAAAGCGCTGGCTCAGCGAAGCCGGCGCATTGGGTGCTGTGCTCTGAAACGTCTGGATAGAAATCGTTTTGACCGTCGGGTCGATGTTGGTACCATTGAATGAGTACACGCCACAGCCTCCCGCCAGTACTAGCACAGGCAGCGCCAAAGCCAGCCGCCCAAGAGCCCAGCGGCGGCCGCCAGAGCTGGGTTTACAGGTGTTAACCGAATTATGCCGATTCCAAATCATACTGTTTCAGCTTGCGATAGAGGGTGCGCTCCGAGATACCCAGGTCGTGGGCTGCGTATTTACGTTTGTTGTGATGCTTTTTCAACGCCTTGAGAATCATTTCTTTCTCAATAGCATCAAGCGATAACGTTTCTTCCTCGGTTTCGTGCGTAATGTCTTCGGTGTGCATATCCTCGTCTTCATCAGTGTACGATGTAGGTGAGGCAACTTCCACCCGCAGCGGGGCAGAAGGCAACAAATAACCATTGTTGTCGGCCAGTCCCTCGGTACCGGGGTAGGGTGCGGGCTCGCTTAGATTTGTAAATAAGTGGCTGTTCTGGCGGAGCAACTCCTGCGCGTCAGTGGCGGGGCGGGGGCCATTACCACCAGCTAGCTCCAACACTACCTTCTTGAGGTCGGTCATGTCGCGGCGCATGTCGAACAGAAGTCGGTACAGAATATCGCGCTCTGAGTACGAGCCAAAGTCACCTGCCCCAGTGCCTGCGCCGTGGCTAGGTAGCAAGGCGGGCAGTTGCGAAGTCTGCGTGGTAGGCAGGTATGTAGTCAGGCGCGTGGCATCGACTTCGCGCTCAAGCTCCAGGACTGAAATTTGTTCGGCTAGGTTCTTGAGCTGCCGAATGTTGCCCGGAAAGCGGAAGCGCGTGAGCAGGCGCACGGCATCGGGCGTGAGGGTGATGGGCCGGACACGGTGCTTCTCCGAAAAATCGGCCGTGAACTTGCGGAAAAGCAGGTAGATATCATCGCCCCGCTCGCGCAGCGGTGGCACCGTGATGGGCACCGTATTGAGGCGATAGTACAAGTCTTCGCGAAACTTGCCCGCCTGCACGCGGTCGAGTAAGTTTACGTTTGTGGCAGCCACTACACGCACGTCGGTTTTCTGTACCTTGCTGCTACCCACGCGGATAAACTCGCCGTTTTCCAGCACGCGCAACAAGCGGGCCTGGGTGCCGAGCGGCATTTCGGCAATCTCATCCAGAAAGATGGTGCCACCGTCGGTTACCTCGAAGTAGCCCTTACGGGCCTCATTGGCCCCCGTAAACGCCCCCTTCTCGTGCCCAAAAAGCTCCGAGTCGATGGTGCCTTCGGGGATAGCGCCGCAGTTTATGGCGATGAACTGCCCGTGCTTACGCGGCGAGAGGGCATGGATAATCTTGGAAAAAGACTCCTTGCCCGACCCACTCTCGCCGGTGATGAGCACGGTCATATCAGTAGGCGCGACCTGCGCAGCCACCTGAATGGCGTAATTCAGCGCCGACGCATTGCCGATAATGCCGAAGCGCTGCTTGATACTTTGAATCTCTTGGTTCGTCAAGGAAAATGCTAATTAATGGCGTTGCGACTGGGTACGAATCTTTCGAATCAACAGGTAGAGCAGCGCACCGCCTATTAGTGATAAGTATAACCACCCTAGCCAACCAATTTCTATGGATACCATTTCCATAAATGGAAACTAACTAATGGCCTCGCCGATAAGTGAGCCGCCCGTATTGGTATGCACCAGCACGTTAACGTAGTCGCCCTTCTGGAAATTTTGCTTGGGGAAAATAACTACCTGATTCTGGCTGTTGCGCCCACTCAAGTCATCCTTTGAGCGCTTCGAGAAATTCTCAACCAGCACCTGGTGTACCCGGCCCACGCCGCGCTCGTAGCGGGCGCGGCTGTGCGCCTGCTGGCGGTCGATAATCTCCTGGAGGCGACGCTTTTTTACTTCCAGTGGCACATCGTCGGTGAGCTTGCGGGCGGCGAGGGTGCCGGGGCGCTCCGAGTAGAAAAACATGTAGGCCATGTCGTACTGCACATGGTCGATGAGGCTGAGCGTATCCTGGTGCTCTTCTTCAGTTTCGGAGCAGAAGCCGGCAATCATGTCGGTCGAAATGGCGCAGTCGTCGCCCAGAATACGGCGCACGGCGGCTACGCGCTCCTCGTACCACGGGCGGTCGTAGGTGCGGTTCATTAGCTCCAGCACTCGCGAATTACCGCTTTGGGCGGGCAAGTGCAGGTATTTACAGATGTTATCGTAGCGGGCCATCGTGTGCAGCACCTCATCGGTAATGTCCTTGGGGTGCGAGGTCGAGAAGCGCACGCGCAGCTCGGGACTCACGAGAGCCACGCGCTCCAGCAGTTGGGCGAAGTTGACGCGCTCAGTGCCGTCTTCGTTGGCCCATTTGTAGGAGTCTACGTTCTGGCCGAGTAGGGTAACTTCTTTGTAGCCAGCAGCTACTAGGTCGCGGGCTTCCTGCACAATGCTATGCGTATCGCGGCTGCGCTCGCGCCCCCTGGTGAAGGGCACCACGCAGAACGAGCACATATTGTCGCAGCCGCGCATGATGCTGATGAAGGCCGACACGCCGTTGGAATTCAGGCGCACGGGCGTGATATCGGCGTAGGTTTCCTCGCGGCTCAGAAGCACGTTTACGGCCTTTTGGCCGCCATCGACCTGGGCAATGAGCTGCGGCAAGTCGCGGTAGGCGTCGGGGCCGACTACGAGGTCCACAATTTTTTCTTCTTCCAGAAACTTGCTTTTCAGGCGCTCGGCCATGCAGCCGAGCACGCCTACCAGCATGCCGGGCTTGCGCTTTTTGTGCGAGTTTATTTGCTTGAGGCGCATGCGCACGGTCTGCTCGGCCTTCTCACGGATGGAGCAGGTGTTGAGCAACACGAGGTCGGCCCCGGCGAGGTCTTCGGTGGTGTCAAACCCCTCGTCGGCCAAGATGCTGGACACGATTTCGGAGTCAGAAAAATTCATCTGGCAGCCGTAGCTCTCGATATAGAGCTTGCGGGAGCGGCCGGTGCGGGTGGCGGCGCTCACGCGCACATCAGCAGGCAGCGCCTCGGCAACGGGCGCTTTATCAAGAAAATCTAAGGTAATGAGCGGTTGAGACATAGTAGGCAAAAGGCCCGAAGCTGGAAGCCGGGCTACTAACAAAGATACAAAATACTGTCGGCAAATGACAGAATGACAGAGCGGCAGAACAAGCATTTGTCATTGCGAGCGTAGCGAAGCAATTGCACCTGTTGAACTGCGCTGTTCGGATGCGATTGCTTTGCTACGCTCGCAATGACAGACTACTCATTGATACTTGTCGAAAGTGCTTCGAGCACGCCCTGCGCTTTCAGCAGGCACTCCTGATATTCGTGCTCGGGCACCGAGTCGTAGGTGATGGCCGAGCCCACTTGCAAGCTGAGGTAGCCGGTATCGGCGCGGTATTGCAGGCTGCGAATCACCACGTTAAAGTCGAAATCGCCACTAGGCCATAGGTAGCCGAAGCTGCCGCTGTAGAGGCCGCGCCGGTTGGCTTCGTACTGCTCGATGAGCTGCATGGCGCGAATCTTGGGCGCGCCGGTCATAGAGCCCATCGGGAAGGTAGCGCGCAGAATATCAGCCAAGTGTACATTGGTCTTTAGGGTGGCCACGACGGTTGAAATCAACTGCCAGACATGGCGGAAACCGTAGGTGCCAAATAGCTCAGGCACGCGCACGGTGCCCGGCCGGGCCACGCGGGCGAGGTCGTTGCGCACCAGGTCCACTATCATTAGGTTTTCGGCGCGCTCTTTTTCATCGTGCAGCAAGCTGAGGCGCTGCTGCTCGTCGTCGGCAGGAGTGAGGCCGCGCCGCCGGGTGCCTTTGATAGGCTGCGAAGTGATAAGTCCCTGTTTGCTAGCGATGAACTGCTCGGGAGAAGCACAAAGCAAATAGTGGTCGTGGTGGCGCAGGAAGCCCGCGTAGGGCGCGGGTGAAGCCGCATTAAGCCGCCAAAAGGCCGCTATTGGGTCCAGGCTTACTCCTTCGGCGTAAAATTCCTGACACAGATTCAACTCGTAGACCTCACCATTGAGAATGTCTTCGCGCACACTTTCCACGGCGCGTAGGTACTCGGTGCGGGGCATGCGCGGGCGCAACGGCGGTACGGTAGGCGGCGCTGCCACAGGAGCGCTAGTGGCCAAAATCGCCGCCAGCACGCCGGTAGTATGGCCGTGAATCTCCAGTGTATCAGCCTGCCAGCGCAGGCAGGTTTCGGGCCGGAAGAAATGCAGCGCTGGCCAGGCCAAGTCCGATGGATTCTGGCTGCTCAGCGCTTCTATCTCATTCTTAATATCATACGTCACAAAGCCGCAGTACGGCATTTGCTCATTCAGCTCTGGGCTCACGTATGCGGCCAGGTCGGCTAGCGAAGTCGGCGCACCAGTAGCTACCGTAGCCACGGCCAGCAGCCGGGCAAACGTGCCTGCGGCCGATTGCTGCAAGTCATTATGCTCATAGTAAGCGCAGTGCGGAAACTGCGCCGCCCACTGCAAAGCGCGGGCGCGAAAATCGACAGGCAGGTCGGTAAGTGGGATGCGAAGCATAGAAGTACCGTGGACCCTACGGGTCCGCGAGTAAATAAGCTAGGTGGGGGGCATAACTCGCGGACCCGCAGGGTCCACAGTACAGCGGTTTACAACTGTCGTAAAGCCAGTTTAGCTTTCTGGTCGGTGCTGTTTTTATACTCGTGCTTGGGATAGGCCATCGCCTGCTCAAAATAGGCCTTTGCCGCTGCCCGCTGGCCCGCCGCCTGCGCCAGATAGCCAAGCTGCAAAGCTGCTTGCGGCGCGAAGTAGTAGGCTGGCTCGCCTAGTGTGGCCGAGCGGCGCAACGTACGCAGATAGTCGGCGCGGGCCGAGTCGGGGCGATTGAGGCCCTGCCACACGCGGGCGCGGCGGTAAGAGGCTTCGAGCTGGTCGCGAGCGGGCGTGGCGCTGGTTAAGCGAAATTGCTGCAACGTGCTTAGGGCCTGCGGGTAGTAGCCACCATCGGTCTGGAGGCGAGCGCGGGTCAGGATGGGGTTGAGCAGCTGGGCATCGTGGTAAAAGCGCTGAGCGTAAATGTCTTCCTCAATCGTGAGCGGGCCAGCCAGGTTGATTTGCTGGCGGTAGCGCTCCTGAACTGCGGCTGGCGCTTCGCCCAGCCAGGCAGCTAGGTACAGCTTGAATGCCGCATCCTTGCGGTAGTAGTCGCCCTTATATTCGCGCAAAAAATGCTCATTCTCAGCTAGTGAGGCGGCGTAGTCGCCGTGGTAGAGCAGTAAGTCGCCAGCCAAGTGGTGCACCAGCGCAATGGGTTGATAAGCCGGGCCAACCGGCCGGGCACGGTAGGCAGCCAGCGCCTCGTTGCCGTGGTGCTGGCGCTTGTTGAGGCTGATAACCAAGTAGCTGAATAGCAGATTATCGGGCTGCTCGCGGGCCAGCCGGTTGGCCAGCACCAGGCTTTCGGTGCCCTGCTTGTAGTACGACTCGCGAATGAGCGCCAGCAGAATCTGGCTTTCAGTCTGAAAGTCGTTGGGCTGCGTGGCGGCCAGGCCCAGGTTGCGCAGGCCTTCTTCCACGCTGCCGCGCAAACCCAGCAGGCGCAAAAACCAGTGGTAGCCCTCGGGCAAAGAGCCGATGCCAAACTGGCACAATCCCAGCGTTTTGCGAGCCGGCAGGAAAGTTGGGTAGCGCTCGGCTACCGCCTGCATCAGGCTGGCGGTGTGGCGCAGGTGCCAGGCTCCGCGCACTTCGTGGTGAAAGCCGATTTCGGCTAGCGCCTGATGCAAGCTGATTTCGGCCTGGGCGTAGTCGCGCAGGGCGCTGGCGGGCGTTTTGTCCAACACGACCAGCCGAGCCTCCAAGGCGGCTAAGGTGGCCTCATAGCGGCTGGCATCCTGGCTCACGATGAGCTCAACGAAGTCGGCGCAGTCGGCTACGAGTAACGTGCCAGGGGCTTTAACTGGCTCATTGGTAATCAATTGGCGGCAAGTGCCAACTCTTAGCTTTAAGAGTTCGGCGTAGGCGCGGCGGGCACCGGGCGAGAGTTGGCCGGTCGTTAGCGAGGTTTCTTCCGAGAGTTCCTGATGCGTATTTGCTCGCAGCAGGGCGCAGCAGCACAAACACAGGAACGTAGCAAGGCAAACTGCCTTCCGCGCTCTTCCGCGAAATATTCTGCGTGTCTCGGCGATTAAAAACATTGCTCAGAAATAAAAAAAGGAACGACCAACGCCGTTCCTTTTTTCAAAACATACCTTAAAGGCTTAAGCGGCAACTACTGCCTTGCCTTCTACGTCGGCCAGGATGCGGCCGCAGTGCTCGCACACGATGATTTTCTTGTGCGAAATAATGTCGGCCTGGCGCTGCGGGGGCACCGTGTTGAAGCAGCCACCGCAGGCGTCGCGGCGCACGAGCACCACGGCGAGGCGGTTGCGCATGTTGCCGCGAATGCGGTCATAGGCGGTCAGCAAGCGAGGCTCTACGGGCTGGGTAGCACCTTCGCGCTCGGTCATGAGGGTTTTCTCATCAGCCTCATTCTCAGCCACGATGGTGTCAAGCTCAGCTTTCTTGGTGTCGAGGTCCTTGCGGCGCTCGTCGAGGCGCTGGCGGGTCACGTTGGCCTCGGTGTTTTTCTGGTCAATCTGGTACTGGGCCTCCTTGATTTTCTTGTCCGAAATCTGGATTTCCAGGCGCTGCAACTCGATTTCCTTAGCAATGGCTTCGTACTCGCGGTTGTTGCGGACGTTGGTTTGCTGGTCTTCGTAGCGCTTGATGAGGCCCTCGGCTTCTTTGGTAGCAGATTTGCGCTGCTTAATCTGGTCGTTGAGGCCGCTGATTTCGTCGTCGAAGCGCTTTACGCGGGCTTCGTAGCCAGCAATCTCGTCTTCCAGGTCGCGAACTTCCTCGGGCAGGTCACCGCGCACACGCCGGATTTCATCGAGCTGCGAATCAATGCGTTGCAGGTTGAGCAGCGCTTCGAGCTTGGCAGAAATGGGCGCATCGGCCGGGTTGACCACGGCGGCGGAATTAGCAGTCATATTGAACGGGGTTCGTGGGAGTTTCAGCGAATAAGACCGCAAAAGTACGACCGAAGGTTCCCAGCAGCAAATCCTGGAAAATCTCGTTCGTAAATTGCTCGCTCTCAAAGTGCCCTACATCGCAGAGCATGAGCTGGCCTTCGGGGGCAAAAAACTCGTGGTACTTCACATCGCCGGTCACGTAGGCATCGGCCCCGCTGGCCACGGCCGCACCAGTGAGAAAACTGCCCGCGCCGCCGCACAAAGCCACTTTTTTAATGTTTTGCTCAAAGGCCGTGTACTTCACCACCGGCACGCCCAGCGCTTGCTTGAGGCGGTAGCGAAACTCAGCCGGGCTCAGCGCCTCGGGCAGTTCGCCCACCATGCCCGCGCCCACATCCTGATGCTGGTTTTCGAGCTTTACTAGTTCATAAGCCACTTCTTCATAAGGATGCGCCTGGCGTAAAGCCTGTAAAACAGCAGCTTGGCGGTGCAGCGGCAGCAGTACTTCAAGCTTGATTTCGACCACTGTTTCAGCCTGCGATTGAGTACCAAGGGCTGGCTGCGCATCGGGGCCGGGCGTGAACGTGCCGGTGCCGGGCGTCTGGAAGCTGCACTCCTTATAGTCGCCGACCTGGCCGGCTCCGGCGGCATACATGGCTTGCAGCACCTTGTCGGCCAGGTCGGGGTAATCGGGCGTGTTGGGGACGTAGGTGCTGAGGCGGGCCAGCGTGCCGGTTTTGGGGGCGAGGATGCGGGTATTTATCAGCCCAAGCTTGGCGGCCAGCTTGGCATTTACGCCGTGGCGCACGTTGTCGAGGTTGGTGTGGGCGGCGTAGATGGCCACGTCGGCTTTGAGGGCAGCCATGATGGTCTGCTCGACCAAGCCTTTGCCGGTGAGGCGCTTGAGCGGCCGAAAAATAACCGGATGGTGGCACAGCACTACGTTGCAGCCGCGCCGCGTGGCCTCGGCCACCACGGCGGGCGTGCAGTCGAGGGCGATGAGCACGCCGGTAATCTCGGCGCTGGGCAGGCCGCATTGCAGGCCGGCGTTGTCGTAGCTTTCCTGGTAGGCGAGGGGGGCGGTGGCTTCGAGGAGCCGGGTGAGGTCTTGAACGGTGGGCACGTGGGTAAAGGCTGAGTTACTATCCTACAAAGAGCTGGGTGCAAAGTGTATCCATAATTCGAAAGGTTACGTACATTTGCAGCAGATAAACAAAGGCCGTACCTCGCGGCACGGCCTTTGCAACCTAGTTACCCCAATGACTAGCGGCAGTAAGAGCGCCGCCGCCCATTAAGATTGCCCCGATGAGCCACTTAACTAGCTCAGGAGGCATTCGGAGCCGGACCTTAAAGTCAAACTCCTGCTTCGCCTTTTTACTTTCCATTATTCCGAATGAAGTAAAGGGTTCTGCCTAAACCCCCACACTTCCCGAAGCCCTGGCTGTTAGCGCAGCCGGGGCTTCTCTTTTTCAGAGTAGCCGTTGGCTGGGGGACGTACCAAACGCGAGTTGCGGGCAAAGGTAATGGTAGCGGATTTTACGGCATTACTCCAGCAGCCCGCCCAGTACCTCCACGTAGCGCGCCACATTCTCCGCCAAATACTTGCGGCGGTATTGCATCAGAAAGCGCGGGTGGTCAAGTACTTCGATGCGCTCAAACAGCCCCAATTCGTCGTTGAGTTTGCGCAGAAATTCGCCGTTGCGGCGGCCCAGGCTCACGGCCACGTCGCGGCGCAAGTTTAGTTGCTCAGCTTGCTGAGTTAGAGATAAGCGCATATCGGGCCACAGGGCTTTGATGATGGCCGGCGAGTCGTAATAATTATAGTTTTTGCCGGCGTGGGTTAATTCCAGGGGATAGACTGAGCTGAGGAAAAAGTGCTCGTAAAATGGCCCCGGCCCACCCAGTTCAGCGATGAATTTATAAACAAACTCGCTCGATAGCTCGCGGCGCTGTTTGGGTAGCTCGTGGGCGATACCGCAGATTTCAGTGAGGGCCACCGGGTCGGTGAAGGCTACGCCGGTGCGGCCACCGCCAAAGCGACCGGGATTGATGCCAAAAATCCCCACGCGCTGGGTGTCAGCGGCATAATATTTTCTGGCAAATGTGGTGAGGATGGCGGCTACGGCCGGGTCTTGGAAGGAACTACGAACCTCGACCGCGCCGGGCAGTGGAGCCTCGGGCAAGGGAAAGGCGCGCAGCAAGTGGAGCAGGCGAGTGGGAAAGTCGTGGGGCATGAGGCAAAGGTCGGGTCCGGCTGCGGAGCAGGGAAGCAAATAGATTTATTACCTCACTTCACCGCCACATCCCACACTTTGGCCATCCGGGCGGTGCCTGCCGGCCCTTCGATAGTTAGCACCACGATATACTTGCCAGCGGCTTGGTACTGATGCACCGGGCTCCGGGCGGCAGAGGTAGTGCCATCGCCAAAATCCCACTTCCACTTCGTGATTTTGCCCTGGCTTTCATCCGTAAAAGTTACTTGCCGCTGGGCCATGTTGGTGACGCTGAACGACCATTGCGCCGCCAGCACCGGCTGGTATTTCTCAGCCAGCGGCAGCAGCGTGAAGATGGTGCCAAGGCTGGAATTGCCGTACATCTTGTGGTTTTTCGACAAATTCCAGAAGCCTTTTTTCGACTCGTCGTTTACGTCGTCGTAGTCAATTACGGCCCATGTAAGGCCGATTTTCTTGTTGTCGGTCAGTACCGATTCTACGGCGCGCGCCGGGCCTTCTGCGCCCGCATAGTCGAAGGGCGTAATCCAGAATTCGGCCGTTAGTTTGCCGGGCTGGCCGGGTTTAAAATCGTAGGAGTAGGCAATATTGGCGTAGGGCAGGCGCTTTATCCAAGGCTGGCTACCCCAGGCGAGGGCCCAGTCTTTGCCCACGGCGGGCATGAAAATGTGATAGTTCTGGGCCTGCACGCCGTGAAAGGCAAAGTATCGGTCCATCAGCGGCAATTCCTGGTTAGGGTGCTGCTCGGCAATGAGCGGTCCGCCTGAGAGGTCGCCATCGACCACGACTTCAAACGTGTCGTTGTGCAGGTCGGGCCGCGTAAAATCCCAATAGTTGTCGTAGGCTTCGTAGAGGAAGTAGAGCCTGTTCAGGCCCTTCACCCAGGCCACGCGCACCTTCACATTGAGGTTGGTAGAATCGGGCCGGGGGTAGTGGCCCGAGTCGTCGCGCAGCTGGTCGGTACCCACCACGTACTCAGTCGGAAAACTGGCCCAGTCATCAGCCTTGCCATCGATGCGCGGAATCATGTCGGCCGGAAACTGGTACACCTTGTAGCCCCGGTCTTCCTGCGCGAAAGCTGTAAGGCTGCCGCTGCCAGCCAGCAGGAGTAGTAACCCGGTCTTAGCCCAGCGTGCGTAGCGTTTGCCACCCTTAGCGGCGGGCTGATAATTGATTATCATGCAAATACTATTCTTTCCAGACGACTACTTCGGCCGGCTTCAGCACCGGGCTGCCAATGAGTACCTTACCCTGGGCTGGCACCGGCACGGTATACGGCTTATCACCGTAATTCAAGCCCACCCAAAAGCCGTCGCGCCAGTCAATAATTACGCCTTCGGGCAGGTCGGCGAGGGCGATGCCGGCCCGCTGGTACACCTTCTGAATTACGGCTTTCTCCAGCGCCCCATCGTCGGTATCAGGCCCCACGTAAGTGATGGTGCCCTTGCCGAGCTGGCGCGAGACTACGGCCGCTTTGCCAGTGTAGAACTGGTTGGTGTAAGTAGCCCAGACTTCGGTGCCGGGCTGGGGTTGCAGCACATCGGCCCAGTTGTTCCAAGCGTAGGTTTTGCCATCGGCCGCTAGGGTGCCGGTTACGGTTTCGGGCAGCAGGTCGTAGAAGGCGATTTTGGCCCCAATGAGGTCCAGTATTGGGCCGGCCCAAGGGGCTTCCCAGAGCTTGCCGGTGCGGTCTTTTTGGCCGGTGCGAGAACTCAGAATGAGGTGGCCGCCCTGCTGCACGTACTGCCGCCAGCGCTCAACCAATTGCTTGTCCAGCAGCTCGTAGGCAGGCGCTATCAGCACCGGATAGCGGTTGAAATCCTTGGCTTCGGTGATGACATCGACCGGCGCGCCGACCTGCTTCAGCGCGCCGTAGTAGCGTTTGAGATGGTCCATGGTGCTCCACTGGTTGGTTTGGGGTTGGTTGTCCATTTCCCAGCGATTATCGGCGTTGTAGAGCACGGCCGCCTGGCGGCGGCGGTAGGCATCCGGCATGGCCGAGCCGGCGCGATACTGCTGCTGCACAGTAGCCAACTCCTTGATTACCTTAATGTACTCCTGCCCGCTGGTGCTGGGTGTGACGCCATCGGTGCTGATGATGCCGTAGTGGTACTGCTCGCCGCCCGTGAGCGGCTGCCGAAAGCGGTAGTTGCACACAAACTTGTTGCCGCCCACGAAGGCGTGCCAAATCCACATGCGCACCGCGCCAGGCAGAGGCTGCGGGTTAAACTTGCCCCAGTTCACGTGCCCCGGCTGCAATTCCAGCACGCCCGTGACGCCGTTAAACGGCCGGAATAAGTCGATGGCAAAGGCAAAGATGGTGGAG
>CAXUKA010000177.1:0-12924 GCA_964251335.1 uncultured Hymenobacter sp. | reverse complement strand
GCTCAACACCACGGTTTTGGGTTAGGCCGGCGTTGCGCAAAAAGGAGCTGTAGCCGCTGGTGGTGGGCAGGGCGTCGGGCAGCAGCAGGTTGTTGGTGCGCTGCTGGTATACTTCAATGCTACCCGTAATGCGGTTTTCGAGGAAGCCAAAGTCGAGGCCGAAGTTGGTCGTCGTCGTGTATTCCCAGCCCAGGTCAGGGTTCGGAATGGTGCCCGGCACCACCCCTACTGCACCTGTGCTACCATAGTTATAAGCTCCCTGGCCGATACCGGTTAGCAGCGAGCCCTGCGTCTGGTACGGGTTGATGGCGGTGCTACCCACGCGGCCCAAGCTGGCGCGCAGCTTCAGGATATTCATCCAGGAGTAGTCTTTCATGAACGACTCGTTGGCGATGTTCCAGGCCACGGCGGCCGAGGGGAATACCTTGGTCTTGTTGCCGGGCGCCAGGCGCGACGAGCGGTCGATACGCGCCGTCAGCGTGGCCGAGTAGCGGTTGTTGTAGGCATAGTTGATACGGCCCATGTACGACTCGAGGCCCCAGTCGATGGGCTGCGTCGAGTTGTTGATGGTGCTGGGTGTGCCCGCGCCCAGGTTGGTGTTGTACTGGTAGTCGGCCAGCGTGTTGCGCACCGAGGCGCTGTAGCCATCGGCGTGGTAGGTCTGGCGGCTGTAGAGGGCCGTCACGTTCAGGTCGTGCTTCTCGGCAAACGTGCGGTTGTACGTCAGAATGTTCTCCGCCAGCAGGTTGTACGCAATGCTCGACGAGCTGCTGGCCGTGTTGGTGCCGCCGCCGTTGTTGGGCGTCACGGAGGCGTAGAAGGAGTCGTTGGCTTCGGTGCGACCGTCGAGGCCCACATTGAGGCGATAGTCCAGCCCTTTCAGGATATTTACCTGCCCATACAAGCTGTTGAAGCTGCGCAGGCGGCGGCGACGGTCCAAGTGGGCGTTGGGCGCATACAGCGTCAGGGGGTTCGAGCCGGCGTTGTCGCCGTTGGGATACAGCACCAGGTTACCGTTGGCATCATAAGGCGAGGCCAGCGGGCTGGTGGTCAGAATCTGGTACAGCACGTTCACGTTCGGGTCCTGCTCGTTGGTGAACGTGTTCAGCGTATTCACCCCAACTTTTACCCGCTTGCCAATCTGCTGGTCTAGCGTACCGCGCAGCGAGTAGCGCTGAAAGCGCTGCACAGGCACGATGCCGGTTTCGTCGTAGTAGCCCAGCGAGGCCGAGTACTGCGTCTGGTCGGTGCCGCCACTCACGGCTATCGAGTGGTTCTGGATGTGGCCGTCCTTAAAGAGCAGGCTCTGGTAATCGGTAAAGCGGCCGGCGGCGTAGTTGGCCCGCTCGTCGGTGGTTAGGAAGGTAGCCGCCGTGGCCGGGTCGTAGTTAGGGTTTTGGGTGCGGTAGGCCTGGAGGCGGTAGTCGTAGTACTGCTGCCCGTTTTGCAAGTCGAAGCGGCCGTAAATCTTCTTCATACCGTAGTAGCCGCTGTACGTGGCACGGGGTGCGCCACTCTTGCCGCGCCGGGTCGAAATCAGGATAACGCCGTTGGCACCGCGCGCGCCGTAGATGGCCGTCGAGCTGGCGTCCTTCAGCACTTCCAGCGACGTGATATCGTCGGGGTTCAGGTCGTTGAGGCTGCCGTCGTAGGGCACACCATCTACCACCAGCAACGGGTCGTTGCTACCCGACAGCGAGCGGTTGCCCCGGATACGGATAGTCGGCGACTGCCCCGGCGAGGTGCCGCTGCTCGATACCGTGATACCCGCCGCCCGGCCTTGCAGAGCCTGGCCCACGTTGGCCACTGGCACATCGCGCAGCTGCTCGTCGCTCACGCTCGAGATAGCGCCCGTTACCTGGCTTTTCTTCTGGGTGCCGTAGCCTACTACTTGTATTTCGTTCAGGGCTTGTGTTTCGGGCACCAGGCTCTGGCTCAGGGTGGTGCGCTTACCTACGGCAATCTCTTGCTTGGCAAAGCCTATCGAACTGATAACCAGAATGCTATTATCGCCAGGCACCGCTATGGTGTATCTGCCTTCCGAGTCGGTGGTCACGCCGGTAGTGGTGCCTTTCACCACGATAGTGACGCCCGGCAGGGCCTCGCCATTGTCGGACGTGATTTTGCCGGTGACGGTGTGCGTGCCGGCCACTTGGGCATAGGCCGCTTGCGGAGCCAGCTGGGCTAGGCCGCCGCTCAGCAGAAGTAGCGGCACCAGGCGCGACCATTTCCAGCCGCGCACGGGGCGCGAGGAGGGTATGCGTGTGTTCATGGGGTGGGACTTAAAAAAAAGTGGGGAAGAAGCTTACTGGGAGGGGACGACCGCCATGCAGAGCCTTATGCATGACAGCTAGTTAAAAACCTATCGAGTTGCCGCCATCGACCGGCAGCGACACGCCCGTGATGTAGCGGGCGGCCTCGGAGGCCAAAAACACAGCGGCATTGCCGATATCGGCGGGCTTGCCAAACTTGCCCATGGGCGTGCGGCGCATGGCGCGGTCGCGGCGGTCGGGGTCCGAGTTCAGGGCCGTGCGGCTCATTTCAGTTTCGATAAAGCCGGGCGCAATGGCATTGATGCGCACACCGTAGGCCGAAAACTCGGAGGCCAACACTTTCACCATGCCTTCCACCGCCGACTTGGAAGCCGCATAGGCCACCACGCGGTCGATGCCATAATAGGCGGCCATCGACGAAATCATGAGAATGGTGCCGCTGCCCCGCGCCACCATGCGCTTGGCGGCCGCCCGCGTCAGCGAGAACACCGCGTTTAGGTTGGTGTGAATGATGCGGCTAAAGTCCTCATCCGTAACCTCCAACGCGGGCTTTTTCATGTTGATGCCGGCGTTGTTGACCAGGATATCGAGCGGGCCGTACTCGGCCTCCACCTGCGCCACCAGCCCATCGAGGCTGTCCAGCTCGCAGATATCATTGACCAAGTAATGAGCACCTTCGCCCAGGTCGGCGGTCGACTCTTGCAGCACGCCTTCGCGGCGCCCCGTGATAATAACCGTGGCCCCAGCCGCTACCATGCAGCGGGCAATGGCAAAGCCAATACCCGTGCCACCGCCCGTGATAAGCGCCACCCGCCCGGCCAGCGAAAATACGTCATCGGAAGCAGGCGTTGGGGCGGTAGTGGCGGCCGGTGCCGCAAGAGTGGCCGACTGGCCGTTGGCATGTACTGTAGTGCTCATAAGCAGGTGTTATTTAAGCTGATAGAGGTTGACGAGGCTTTTGACTTCGGCCAACGTGCGGGTGGGAGGAGCCAGGGGCGCGGGCAGCGGCTGCCGCGACCAGGTTTGGAAATAGAGCACGCAGGCATCGCGCCACCACAGCGCTTCTTTGCGCTGCGTCTGGAGGCGGGCCGCCACGTCGGCGTACAGGGCGGGGTCGAGTTGGGGCTGCACTTGCGCCCATTGTTTTTGCATCCAAAGCACCGAGTCGGCCCCGGTGTAGTAGCGCGTGGCCAGCTCGTTCCAGAGCGTGCGACCAGTGCTGAGCTGCTGCTTCCACGGCACATGATGGAACCAGAGCAGGAAATCGAGCGGGCAATTCTGGGCATTGCCCCACTCCTTCTGCACCTCGGGCTTGTAGAGGGCCAGCGCATTGCTACCTGTAGCCGTACGGTCGAAGCCCAGCCCAACCGAATCGGCTTTGTGGTAGTAAACCGCCGTCCAGTCGGGCCGGCCCGACTTTTCGAGCCAAGGCTGCGGCCCGTAGTGAATGCCCTCACCCATAATGTGATGCAAGCCCATCGGCGTAGTGTAGCGCACATAAATGCTGCGCGACTGGTCGAGCAAGCTGGTAATGGTGTGTACGGCGGCCGGCTCAGTGGTCAGCGTCATTTTGGTCCATTCCTGGGCAATGGCATCCGGGCTCAGCGTGTGGTCCCAGGCCAAGCGGCCGAAGGCATACCAGTTGGCCTGCCCCATAGGGTTGCCGGTCCAGTTGCGCTCCGAGCCGATGTTAGCCACGCCCGCAATACCGCTCAATGCGTGCTGGTCGAGGCTGCCATCTACCACCTTGGCCACCGTCGAGCCAGGGCCTTTGGCATAGGTATCAGCTTCGAGGCATTCTTTGATAAGTGGCCCCAAGTACACGAGGTGCGTGGCAAAACCCAAGTACTCCTGCGTTAATTGTACTTCCAGCAGCAGCGGCGTTTTGGGCATCGCCCCAAACAGCGGGTGAAATGGCTCGCGGGCTTGAAAGTCAATCGGGCCATTTTTCACCTGCACCAGCACCTTAGGGTCAAACTTGCCATCGAGGGGCTGAAACTCCTCATAGGCCTGCTTAAACCGGTCGGCGCTGCCGGCCTTATATACAAAGGCGCGCCACATCACCACGCCATCGTGGCGGCCGAGGGCCTGAGCCAGCATATTGGCCCCGTCGGCGTGGTTGCGGTTATAGTCCTGCGGGCCGGGCTCGCCCTCCGAGTTGGCTTTTACCAGAAAGCCCCCAAAATCGGGAATGGCTTTATAAAGCTCATCGCTCTTGGCGGCCCACCACTGTTTCACCTGCGGGTCGAGTGGGTCGGCCGAATTTAGCCCGCCAATGACCTTGGGCGCGGCCCAAAACACCGACAAATACACCCGCTGCCCATAAGGTCGCAGCACGCCCGCCACGGCAGCCACCTTGCCGATATACTCGGCCGTGAGGTAGCGGGCGCTAGCATTCACATTGTTGATAGCGACGCCATTAATGCCCACCGAGGCATTGGCCCGCGCATAGTCGGTATAGCGCGGGTCGAGGCGCTCGGGTAGTTCATACCACTTCCAGATGCTGGAGCCCGCGTAGCCACGCTCTACCGTGCCATTAGGGTTGTCCCAATGATTGAGCAAGCGCAGCGCAATGCGTGGGTTGCTGCTGATATTCAGCCCCGCCAGCGACTGGCGCGTCTGCACCTGCCGCAACAGTGCGAAGGCTCCGTAGAGTACCGCCCGGTCGGTGCGACCGGTGATAACCAGATTATTCTTTTCCGAGAAAATGTGATAGCCCTCAGGCTTCAATGGCTGCCCATTGGCACTGGCCTGGGCATCGACCCGCAGCACGATGCCGCCTGTGCGGCTGCCTGCTGCTGCCACTACCGGCACCGCTTGCCCTAGTAGCCCACTCAGACCGCGCTGAAGTTCGCCGCTGGCTGCCCGCAGAACCGGCGTAGCGCCCGCGCTGGCCACAAACTGAGCGCTGCGCAAGTATTGCTGGCGCGTAGCAGCCTCACTTATACGGTCATACTTCAGCCACAGGCGGTAGCCATCGTCGGCCCGGCTGGGCGCGGCGGCAGCTACAAGAAGCAGCAAAAGCAGGAACACGTTGCGCAGCAACATGGGCAAAGTGGGTGGGAAAGTGGCGAGAGAAGATGCGAAAACAGTATAGTCTAGCGGGCGGCATAAGCTGCCACGCCGGGCGGCTCGGCCTCGGCCAGTGTGCGGCGCAAGCCGTATTCGAGGCCGCGCAGCTCGGCCAGCCCTTTGAGGCGGCCGATGGCTGAGTAGCCAGGATAAGTCTTTTTGTGGAGGTCGTCGAGCATCTGGTGGCCGTGGTCGGGGCGCATGGGCAGACTGGTAACTGCCTCGCTGGCCGCCTCGCGGCGCAGCTCTTCGCGCACCAGCGCCTGCACCACGGCGTACATATCCACATCGCCAGCCAAGTGGGCAGCTTCGTGGAAGTTGCGCGGGTTTTCCTCGCGCTTGGTGGTGCGCAGGTGCACAAAGTGGATGCGCTCGCCGAAGCGCTCGACTATGGCAGCCAAATCATTATCAGGGCGGATGCCCAGGGAGCCGGTGCAGAAGGTCAGACCGTTGGCGCGCACATCACAGGCAGCCAGCAGAGCGGCCAGGTGCGCCTCGGTGCTCACCACGCGGGGGAGGCCCAGCAGCGGAAAGGGCGGGTCGTCGGGGTGAATGCAGAGGCCGATGCCCACCTCCTCCGCCACCGGTGCTACCTGCTGAATGAAGTAGTGCAGGTTGGCGGTTAACGTTTCAGCATCAATTTCTTTGTACTCGTCTAAAGCAGCTTGGAAGTTGCGGAGCTCAAAAGCTTCTTCCGAGCCGGGCAGGCCCAGCAATACCGTATTGGTAAGTTGGGCCACGGCCTCGGTGCTCATGCTAGTAAACTGCCGGAAGGCAGCTTCGGCCACGGCGGGCTCGTAGTCGGCTGCTGCACCGGGGCGCTGCAAAATGCATAGGTCAAACACCGCAAAGTCCTGCCACACGAAGCGCAGTGCCCGCGAGCCATCTGGCATTACGTAGCTCAGGTTGGTGCGCGACCAGTCGAGCACGGGCATAAAATTGTAGCACACCGTGCGAATGCCGCAGGCCGCCAGGTTGCGCAGCGACTGCTGGTAATTGGCAATCAGCTGCTCGCGGCCGGGGCGGCCTTTCTTGATGTCTTCGTGCACCGGCAGGCTTTCAACTACCGCCCAGTGCAGGGGACTATGCGTGGCATTGTCGGCCTTAATAAGCTGCTGCCGCGCCTCGATTTCGCTCACTGGCCACACCGTGCCCACGGGTAGCTGATGCAGGGCCGTAACGACCCCGGCGCAGCCCGCCTGGCGAATGTCGAAAAGCGAAACCGGGTCGTGCGGCCCGAACCAGCGCATGGTGTGCAGCATAATCAGCTACCTTGTTAAAGTACTATTTTTTGAACTACTTTTTCCGCATTAGCTATCAAGTAAGTAACGACTCACTCTTGATAGCATTTTCGTAACATGGTTCAAATGTACAGGCTGAGGCTGTTGGCAGGCGAAGCTAAAAACCTATGTCCCAACTCAATTTGCAACAAAAACTATCGGTATCGTTTTCGCAAACGTTTCCGATAGGTAACGAGCTTGAAAATATTTTTCCGTGCTGTACATTCGTTTGTGCTTGCCTGGGCAGGCAAGCGCCCTTTGCATTATCCAGCTTCTTTATCCCACCCACCCGATGATAAAATGTGTTAAGTGCAGCCTGCCCGATGAGGTGATGAAGGCGGGCTTTGTGCGGGGCCGCCAGCGCTACTACTGCAAAAGCTGTGAGTACCATTTTACGGAAGAGCGGCCCGCTGCTAACCCGCTAGAGCGCCGCCGCCGCCAGGCTACTATTGCCGATGTGGCCAAGCAGGTGGGCGTGGCGCTCTCTACAGTGTCGCGGGCGCTGAATGGGCATAGCGACATCAGCGCCACTACCCGGCAGGCCATTCTGGATGCGGCCCGGCAGCTCGACTACCAGCCCAACTTGCTGGCCCAAAGCCTCAAGAGCCGCGCTACTTCCACCATCGGCGTGGTGATTCCAGATATTGAGCGGCCGTTTTTTGCCACCGCCGTCAGCGGTATTCAGCAGATAGCTACCGAGGCGGGCTACCGGGTCATGATTTGCCAGTCGAAGGAGTCGTACCAAGCCGAGGTAAGCAACGTGCAGGCCCTGATAGCCAGCCGGGTAGATGGCTTGCTTATATGCCATTCGCGCGAAACTGAGAACTTCGACCACGTGAAAGACCCCGCCCGACGCGGCATTCCGGTGGTGCATTTCGACCGCGTTTGCAATGAGGTAAACAGCGCCAAAGTTATTCTGGACGACCGCCTGGGAGCCTACAACGTGACGGAGCACCTCATTGAGCAGGGCTGCCGGCGCATTGCCATCCTGGCCGGGCCGGCGTCGCTGCTCATCAGCCGGCAGCGGCAGGCGGGCTACCTCAGTGCACTGCGTAAGCACGGCCTGCCCATCGAAGACGCCCTGCAAGCGCATATCGACTTCCGGCCGTCCTCGGCCGAGGCGTGTCTCGATGCCTGGCTGGCGCTACCCGAGCCGCCAGATGCCATTTTTGCCATCAACTACACCAATGCTTTCGACCTGCTCATCGCCCTCAAACGGCGGGGCATACGCGTGCCCGAAGAAATGGCCATTGTAGGCTTTGGCGACGAGTTTTTGGCCAATCTCATCGAGCCGGGCCTCACCACCGTCGACCTGCACCCCTACCGTATCGGGCAGCAGGCAGCAAGTCTTTTTCTGGAGCAAATGGCTCAAAAAGAGCAGTTTGTACCCCGTACCTGTGTCATCGCTGGCGACCTGATTATCCGGCAGTCGTCGCTGAAAGGGCAAGGCGAGCGCGTGCGGGTGCGGGTTTGAGAGCGGGTTATGCTCGGTTTAGCTGTAGGGTTACATTCACTAAGGGTTAACGCTTGTCTCTCAATTCTATAAAGAGCGCTGTTTCTCCATTTTGCTCATATAGCTAAATTTAAGCTGCGAATTGCATGAGCAAAACGATGGGTGGTAGTACTTTAGGCGAGTAATTTTGGATTCGCCGGCTGGCCAGCGAATCCAAAGCCTGCTTTACACGCTTACCTCTTCCCACCCTTCGTGAAAAACAATGTTTTCTTCTGGTCCATCGTCGTGGCGTTGGGCGGATTCCTGTTCGGCTTCGATACGGCCGTGATTTCGGGGGCCGAAAAAGCCATTCAACAAGTCTGGCACCTCACCGCCTGGGAGCACGGCTTCACCATATCTATCGCTTTGATAGGCACGGTAATAGGCGCTATTTTTGGCGGCCTGCCCTCCGATATACTGGGCCGCCGCACCACCCTTAGCTGGATTGCCATTCTCTACCTCGTATCGGCGGTGGGCGCGGCGCTGTCCCCGGCCTGGGTGCCGTTTATGGTGTTCCGCTTTTTGGGCGGACTGGGCGTGGGTGCGTCGTCGGTCACGGCACCGCTGTATATCTCCGAGGTGTCGCCGCCCGAGTCGCGGGGGCGCATGGTGGGCATGTTCCAGTTTAATGTGGTGTTCGGCATCCTGGCCGCGTATCTATCTAACTACCTGCTCAAAAGCATCGGCCCCGATGCTTGGCGCTGGATGCTAGGCGTGCAGGCTGTGCCGGCTATCGCATTCTTCCTGCTGCTGTTCCGCATCCCCGAAAGCCCGCGCTGGCTACTGCGCCGCAACCGCGTAAACGAAGCCCGCGCCGTATTCGAGCGTATCGACCCGGCCACGGCCGACGAAAACGTGCAAACCATCTTGACAGCCAACGCCGCCGAGCAAGGCCCCGGCGAGTCGCTGTGGAATCCGCAGTATCGGCGGCCGGTGCTACTGGCTATCCTGTTTGCCATGTTCAATCAACTGGCGGGCATCAATGCTATTATCTATTACGCGCCCCGCATTTTTGAGATGACGGGACGCGGCCAGGATGCTTCGCTGCTGGCCTCGGCCGGCGTGGGGCTGGTCAATTTTATCTTTACCTTACTGGGAGTCAATATCATCGACCGGTTTGGGCGGCGGATGCTGATGCTGATAGGGTCAGTGGGACTTATCCTGATATTGGGGCTGGTAGCGAGGTCGTTCTATACCCAGCAGTTTGGGCTGGTGCCGGTGCTGCTGTTTGGGTATATCGCGTTTTTTGCCTTTTCGCAGGGGGCGGTTATCTGGGTGTTTATCTCCGAGATTTTCCCGAGCGCCGTGCGAGCCAAAGGCCAGGCGCTGGGCTCCAGCACGCACTGGGTAATGGCCGTGATTATCACGTTTACGTTTCCGTATTTCACTGAGAAGCTGGGCGGTGGCAACACCTTCGCTTTCTTCGCTGGCATGATGGTATTGCAACTGCTTTACGTGCTGAAACTGATGCCCGAAACCAAAGGCACGACGCTCGAAGCGGCCGATAAGGCGCTGGTGCTGCATTAACGGCGAATTGGTTAGATGGTGAACTAGTAAGTCTCTAGGTTGCTCACTATTTCACCATCTCACCAATTTACCATCTCACCCCTCACTATTTCACCATCTCACCATATGTCCATCGTCTGCTTCGGCGAAACCCTTTGGGATATGTTGCCCTCCGGCAAGCAGCCGGGCGGCGCGCCTTTCAACGTAGCCGTTCACCTGCGCCAGTTAGGACAGTCGGTGCAGCTCATCAGCCGCGTGGGCGACGATGACCTCGGCACCGAGCTGCTGGATTTCCTGCAAGAGCGCGGCGTGCCGACCGACCTTGTGCAACGCGGCCACACCCACCTCACCGGCGTAGTAAAAGCCAACGTGGGTGACCGCAACGAAGTGGTATACAAGATAGTGCAGCCCGTGGCCTGGGACTATATCCAATACACCGAAGCGCTGAATAAGGTAGTGGCCGCCGCCGATATGTTCGTCTTTGGCAGCCTAGCGGCCCGCACGACCACAACCCGCGAAACGCTGTATGAGTTGCTACCGCACGCTCGCTTTCGGGTATTCGATGTGAACATGCGCCCGCCGCACTACACCCGTGAGGTGGTGCAGTATCTGCTCGAACACGCCGACCTGGTAAAGTTAAATCACCACGAGCTGGCCGAAATCCTGACTTGGTTTGGCCAAGGCGATGACGAAGAAACGGCGCTCGCGTGGCTGGCTGAGCGCTTCAATCTGCAAGCTGTATGCGTTACGAAAGGGGCCGATGGGGCAGTGCTCTGGAAAGACGGCCAGCTGTACAGCAGCCCCGGCATTGCGGTTGAGGTGCAGGACACTATCGGCAGCGGCGACTCGTTTTTGGCGGCCTTGCTTACGGGCTGGCTAGCCGGGCGCTCGCCGCAGGAATGCCTGCGCTTTGCCTGCGCAGCGGGCTCATTGGTAGCCACTTACCAAGGGGCCACGCCAGCTATTACTGAAAGCCAGATTAATGACTTCCTGGCGGCGCACTCGGCGAGCGTGTAGCGCGGACTTTTAGTCCGCGAATGCTACACTTACCGACTACACCACTCGCGGACTGAAAGTCCGCGCTAATTTCTCCTCTTCCCACCCATGAAAAAAATTTTGCTACTGGTGCTGGCCGCCTGGGGATTTGCCCAGCGTGGTGCGGCCCAGACTACCCCGCCGCCCGCCACGCCGCAGTACCGACCGAGCTACCACTTCTCGCCCGCCGCGCACTGGATGAACGACCCCAACGGCATGGTCTACTACCAGGGCACGTACCACCTGTTTTTCCAGTATTACCCCAGCGCGATGGTGTGGGGGCCGATGCACTGGGGCCATGCCACCAGCACCGATTTGGTGAGTTGGAAAGAACAGCCCATTGCGCTTTACCCTGATAGCCTGGGCTATATCTTCTCTGGCTCGGCTGTGGTCGATGCTAATAACACGGCGGGCTTTGGCAAAAATGCGATGGTGGCCATTTTCACCCACCACAATCCCAGGGAGGAGAAAAAAGGTACCAACAAGCACCAGAACCAAAGCCTGGCCTACAGCCTCGACGCAGGCGAAACCTGGACGAAATACGCTGGTAACCCGGTGCTCAAAAACCCTGGCATTCAGGACTTCCGTGACCCTAAGGTGAGCTGGAACGACGTAGCCAAAAAGTGGCTGATGACGCTGGCCACCAAGGATAGAATCACCTTCTACTCCTCCCCCAACCTCAAGGACTGGACCAAAGAAAGCGAATTCGGCGAGAAGCTCGGCGCACACGGCGGCGTGTGGGAGTGCCCCGATTTATTCCCGCTCACGCTGAACGGCAAAACGCATTGGGTGCTGATAGTCAACATCAATCCCGGCGGCCCCAACGGCGGCTCGGCCACGCAGTACTTCATAGGCAGCTTCGACGGCCACAAATTCACGCCCCTCAACGACAAGACAAAGTGGGCCGACTATGGCCCCGACGACTACGCTGGCGTGACCTGGGGCAACACACCCGGCCGCCACATTTTTCTGGGCTGGATGAGCAACTGGGAATACGCCAACCAAGTACCCACCTCGCCTTGGCGCAACGCCATGACCGTGCCCCGTGAGCTGGCTTTGCAGCAAGTCGGCCCCGAAATTTACCTCACTTCGCAACCCGCGAAAGAGGTCGATAAGCTGTTTCCCACGCCGGTTAGCCTCACCAACCTCAATGTGCAAAAAGAGCTTGACCTCAGCTCGAAACTGAAAATTGTGGGCGATAAGTTTGAGCTGAAGCTGAGTGCCCAGCAGCTCGCCAGCTTCTCGCTGGTGCTTTCTAATGCGAAAGGCGAAGAGTTGATTATCGGCTACGACAAAGCTGCCAATCAGTATTTTATCGACCGCAGCAAGTCGGGCCTGGTGAGCTTCAGCCCCAAATTTCCCGGCCGGCACACAGCCCCGCGCCGCGCCACTACCCCAGCCACCGACCTCACGCTGCTCTTTGATGCCAGCTCGGTCGAGCTATTCGCCGACCACGGCCTGACCGTGATGAGCGAGCTATTCTTCCCCACCGAGCCGCTGACCAAGCTCAAGCTACGGGCACCCGGCAGCTTCTCGGTGCAGGAACTGACTTACCGCCAGGCAATGGGGCAGGCCAAGTAGCACGCTTGCTCTTACCCTACCCCATTGCAAAAGGGCTTGGTCGCTACCTGCGTCCAGGTTGCCTTCTTGCCCTCCTACTCGTCTTTATCTTTGATACTATCTAACCTTGACTACCAAGGCAATTCCCTAGCTATCAAATAAGTGCGCTTTTTTCTATCGCTATGCTTTCTGCTGTTTTTCCTGGTTTACGGGGCTCAGGCTGCTGGCACGGATGAACTACTAGATGAGCTTACCCAGGCACTAGAGAATAAGAACAGCTACTTCAAGCAGCGAGCCACCCGCATTGCCACCCTTACCCGGCAATTCAACGCGCCCCAGGCCCGCGACGAGGCCAGGTTTGCCATCGGCTTGCGTATCTACCAGGAATACAAGTCGTTCAAATACGACTCGGCCTTTGCCTACGCGCAACGGCTGCTGGTGCTGGCCACCAAAACCCGGAGCCCGGAGAAAATCGAGGTTTCCAAGCTCAATCTGGCGTTCATCCAGGTGTCTGCGGGCATGTTTAAAGAGGCTTTTGAAAGCCTGGAAAGCGTGAACCCAGCTCCGCTGGACTCGGCCAATCGGGTCGAGCTTTATTTTACCAAAGCACGGGCTTATAGTGACTTAGCCGATTTTAATTCGAGCGATTACTATCGTCCGATTTACACCGCTAAGGCCGTTGCCTATAGCGATACCGCCTTGCAGT
>CAXUKA010000176.1:0-13143 GCA_964251335.1 uncultured Hymenobacter sp. | reverse complement strand
TACAGTCACGGTTTGCTGCTCGGTTTTCAGGCCTACGGCCGATACTATAAGGGTGTACTGCCCTGGTGCTACCTGCCGAATGCGGAAGCGGCCTTGCTCGTCGGTAATGTCACCTTTGGGCTGCCCTTCCAGGCCCACGCTCACGGCCTCCACGGCCCCGCCGTTGCTGTTGGTAACACGACCAGTAATAGTGCCAGTGGTCTGAGCCTGCGCCGTAGCGGAAGCCGCGCAAACCACCAAAGGGAAGAGCAGGTAACGAGAGTTATTCATTGAAACTTTAATTAGACAAAATCTAAAGAAAGACAAAATAACGCCCCAAAGCTGTCTGCCTCAAAATCTATTTAGAAATAATCTACATAGCGTTTAGCCTAAATTTCCTGTATGCTAAGGAGTTATCTTAGGCTGAAATCTTAATCGCCGCCATGCTCAGCTAGCCAGCAGCTACAACAAAGCCCAGCGGCAATGGCTACGTGCTAAGCCATTGCTGCTGGGCTACTTGTACACTAGAGCCAGCTTACCCGCGAATACCGCTAACAAACTCCTGAATGGCCGTCGGGCGCTCCTCAGTCGGCGTCTGTTGCAAAAGCCTGATAAACGCGCTGCCAATAATAGCACCCGTCGTATGCCGGCTGGCCGCCGCAAAGCTCGCCGCATCGCTGATGCCGAAGCCTACTAGCGTAGGATTGCGCAAGCCCAGCGCCTTGGTGCGGCTGAGGTAGGCGTCCACGTCGGCGTTCATGTCGGTTTGCGCGCCGGTGGTGCCCGCGGCCGCCACGAGGTAAATGAAGCCATCGGCCAAGGCATCGAGCTGGCGCACGCGGGTTGCGCTGGTCTGCGGCGTCACGAGGAACACCACTTTTATATCGTGCTTGGCAAACAGCGGCTGGTACTCACGCTGATACACTTCCAAAGGCAAGTCGGGCAGAATCACGCCATCGACGCCAGTAGCCTGGCAGTGCTGACAGAATTTCTCGATGCCAAACTGCACCACCGGATTGAGGTAGCCCATGAGTAAGATGGGCACCGTAATGCCTTCTTGGCGAATGCCTTGCAACTGCTCAAAAAGCGTGGCGACGGTCATGCCATTCTCCAGTGCCTGCTGGTTGCTGCGCTGAATGGTTTCGCCATCGGCCACCGGGTCGGAGTACGGCATGCCGATTTCGACGAGGTCGGCCCCGGCGTCTTGCAGCGATTTTAGGATGGAAACCGTGTCGTGGAGCTGCGGAAAACCGGCCGTGAAATAGACGTTGAGTACGTCAGCAGTTTTGTGTTGGAATAGTTGGGTGAGGCGGTTCATGAGCGAGAGTAGAAATCGTTTCATGCTGAGCTTGTCGAAGCATCTCTACCGCTTCATCTAAGTAGTTCAACGGTGCAGTAGAGATGCTTCGACAAGCTCAGCATGACAAGCGTCGGTTAAGAATATTCTTCCAAATGCTTAGTGTAAGTGGCCAAGTCCTTGTCGCCGCGCCCCGACAAGCACACCACCACCACATCGTCTTTGCCAGCCCCAATGAGCGGCAGGCAGGCCAGCGCGTGGGCAGTTTCCAGGGCCGGAATAATGCCCTCCAAACGGCTCAATTGGAAGGCCGCATCAAGCGCCGCTTTATCCGTAATCGAGATAAACTCGGCCCGCCCCGTCGCAAACAACTGCGCGTGCTGCGGCCCGATGCCGGGATAATCCAGCCCCGCCGAAATCGAATAAGGCTCCGTCACCTGTCCATCCTCCGTCTGCATCAAAATAGTGCTGGCCCCGTGCAAAATACCTGGCTTGCCCAGCGCCGTAGTGGCCGCCGAATGGCCCGACGACACGCCCATGCCCGCCGCCTCAGCGGCTATCAGGCGCACATTTGGCTCATCGAGGTAATGGTAAAAAGCACCCGCCGCATTGGAGCCGCCACCCACGCAAGCCAACACAAAATCGGGTGTGGCGCGCCCGGTCTGGTGCAGCAATTGGCTGATAATCTCGGCTGAGATGATGGACTGAAACCGCGCCACCATATCAGGGTACGGGTGCGGGCCAACTACCGAGCCGATGATATAATGCGTATCGACGGGGTTGCTAATCCAGTGGCGCATAGCCTCATTGGTGGCGTCTTTCAGGGTTTGGCTGCCGCTGGTGGCGGGCACCACTTTGGCCCCGAGCATCCGCATGCGGTCCACGTTGGGCTTCTGGCGCTCGATGTCGATAGCGCCCATGTACACGATGCATTCCAGGCCCATAAGGGCGCACACCGTGGCCGTGGCCACGCCGTGCTGGCCAGCGCCGGTTTCGGCCACGATGCGGCGCTTGCCCAGGCGCTTGGCCACCAGAATCTGGCCGATGGTGTTGTTGATTTTGTGCGCGCCGGTGTGGCACAAGTCCTCACGCTTGAGGTAGATGGTGGTGCCGATTTCGGCCGACAGCCGCTGCGCCAGAAACAGCGGCGTGGGCCGCCCCACGTAGTCGGTCAGCAGCTGCGTAAACTCGCGCTGAAACTCCGAGTCCTCAATGATGTTGAGATAGTTATCGCGCAGCTCTTCCACGTTGGGATACAGCATTTCGGGCACGTAGGCCCCGCCAAACGGACCGTAGTAGCCGGTGGCATCGACGCGGTAGGGGGAGGTGGTTTCAATTATCATTTGGATAGGTATCAGTTATTGATTAACAGGTGGCTGGCTCGGCGCGCAGGCGCTCCAGCAGCTGGCGGGTAGCGTCCACATCTTTCACGCCGGGTGCGGTTTCGAGCCGGCTGTTGAAATCCAGCCCACAAAGCAGCGGGTGATGAAACTGGCGGAGTTGCTCCACATTGACCAGCCCCAGGCCACCGCTTAAAAAAAAGTGCGTAGCGCCATCATAGCGCGCCAGCACCGACCAGTCGAAGGCCGTGCCGTTGCCACCCGGCAGTTCGCCTTTGGTATCAAACAGGAAGTACTCGCAGGCTGGTGAATAAGCCGCCAGCTGCGCAAAATCAAAATCATCGTCTACTGCAAACGCCTTAATCAGGCGCAAGCCCGCATCTTTAGCTTGCTGGCAGTAGACGGGGCTTTCGTGGCCGTGCAGCTGCACATAGTCGAGGTGATAGCGCGTGGCGGCAGCTTGCACCTCCACCAAGTCAGCATCGACAAAAATGCCCACCTTGCGGATGCCTGCCGGCAGGCCGCGCACAATGGCCGCATCGAGCACATCGCGCACGCAGCGCGCCGACTTTTCGTAGAAAATAAACCCCAAAAAGTCAGGGTTCAAGTCGGCAATGGCGAGTAGGTTGCCAGCTTCGCGCATGCCGCAGATTTTGATTCGCATAAGGGTGGGTGGGAGTTAACCCGCAAACGGGACGGCCGGCGCACTTAGTTCGCCTACTAGCCCCGCCAGCGCGGCGGCCGGGTCAGTAGTTTTCATAAACGTTTCGCCAATGAGAAAGCCCTGATACCCCGCCTGCCGCAGCGCCAGAATGGTGCTGGCGTGCTGCAAGCCGCTCTCGGCTACTTTCACAAAGTGGTCAGGAATAAGGCTTGCCAGCCGTGCCGACGTGTCCACATCGGTCGCGAAGGTGGCGAGGTTGCGGTTGTTCACACCCACCAAATCGACGCTGTCGGTGAGGTGACTGCGCAACTCGTTTGCATCGTGTACTTCGAGCAGCACTTCTAGCCCCAGCCCGTGCGCAAACTCGCTGAATTGCCGCACCTCGTCCGGTGTGAGGCACGCCGCGATAAGCAGAATCAAATCGGCCCCCAGCGCCCGCGCTTCGGTAATCTGGTATTCGCTGACGATAAAGTCTTTGCGTAAAATTGGCGTAGCTGGGCAGGCCGCCCGCGCCGCCCGCAAGTCGGCGGGCGTGCCGCCAAAAAACGGCTCATCGGTGAGTACCGATAGTACGGCCGCACCCGCTGCTACGTAGCCAGCCGTAGTCGTGCTCGCTTCGGCCGTGCCATTAATCAAGCCCTTCGAAGGCGAGCGCCGCTTAAACTCGGCAATGATGCCCGTAGAGCCAGCGACCGTGAGTGACGCTCGCGCCGATATAATAGCGCGCGTGAAGCCGGGCTGCGCTTGCAGTGCGGTAGCCGAGGTTTCGGCCTCGCGGCGGGCCACTTCCTGACGCTTTTCGGCGACGATTTTATCGAGAATGGTCATGTTATAAAACGTGTTACCTCACCCCCCCGGCCCCCTCTCCTTGGGGAGAGGGGGAGCCAAGCGAAATGGGTAATTGGTAAATTAGAGCAAGTATAATTTTCTGTAAAATGTCGCCTGGTTCCCCCTCTCCCTAAGGAGAGGGGGCCGGGGGGTGAGGTAACACGTTAGCTCAAAGCCAACAGTTTCTCAAACGCCAACCGAGCCCGGCCGCTGTCCAGCGACTCGGCGGCCTGCGCCAGTCCTTCGGTTACGTCGGCCGCGCGGCCGGCGGTGCGCAGGGCTAGCGCCGCATTGGCCAGTACGGCATTGCGGTGGGCGGCGGGTGCTTCATTACGCAATACTTTCTGGAAAATCTGCGCGGCTTCGGCCACCGTGTCGCCGCCAAAAAGCGCCTCGGGCGTGGTAGCGGGCAGGCCCAGGTCGGCGGGCGAAAGCAGCTCCTCCCCATGCTTGCTAATGAGTTTCACCGGCCCTGTTAGCGACACCTCATCGTAGCCATCAAGGCTATGCACGATGAGAAACTCACGGTTTACTTCCTGCTGGTGCAGATAGGCGTAGAGGCGGGCCAGCTCCAGGCTAAACACGCCTACTAATTGCAGGCGCGGCCGGGCCGGGTTCACCAGCGGCCCGAGCATGTTGAAGAAGGTTTTTACACCTAATTCCTTGCGCAGCGGGGCCACATTTTTCAAAGCCGGGTGAAAAAGCGGCGCGTGTAAAAAGCAGATATTGGCTTCGTCGAGCTGGCGCTTTAGCTGGTCGTTATCGGCCGTAAATTTCACGCCCATGTACTCCAGCACCGTGCTGCTGCCGCTGATACTCGACACGCCATGGTTGCCGTGCTTGGCGATGGGTTGGCCCGCGCCGGCCAGCACGAAGGCCGATAAGGTAGAGATATTGAACGTATTGCGCCCGTCGCCGCCGGTGCCGCACACGTCCATGGCATCGATCCCGCCGAGGTCCACAGGGCGGCACAATTCCAGCAGCGCATTGCGGAAGCCGGCCAATTCTTCCACCGTCACGCTGCGCATGAGGTACACGGTGAGGAAGGCCGCGATTTGGGCCGGGTTGTACTGGCCTTGGGCGATGCCCAGCACCACGCGGTGCGCTTCTTCTTGGGGCAGCGTGCGGTAGGCAAATAGGTGGTTTAGCGTGTCTTTCATGAGTAGCGCGAAGCACTGCTTCGCGTATCGTTAGTGCGGAAAAAAAGCCGTTCGGTCGGAACGCGAAGCAGAGCTTCGCGCTACTTCACCCAGTTGGCCAGCATGGTTTTGCCGTGTTCCGTCAGCACCGACTCAGGGTGGAACTGCACGCCCAGCACGTCGTAGTCGCGGTGGGCGAGGGCCAGCACCTGGCCGTTTTCGTCGAGCGCCGTGATGCGCAGCTCGGCCGGCACCGCGTCGGGCGAGATGGTCCAGGAGTGGTAGCGGCCTACGCGCACATCGTTGGGCACGTCGTTGAAGAGGCGGTTGTCGGCGGCGGCGGGCGTTTGGTGCAGCGTGTGGGCTACGCCGTGGTGTACCTCGCCGAGGTTAGCAAGCTGGCCGCCAAAGGCTTCGCCAATGGCCTGGTGGCCCAGGCACACACCCAGAATGTGCTTGGTCGGTGCGTAGCGCTTGATTAGTTCAGGCATGATGCCCGCCTCGCTGGGGATGCCGGGACCGGGCGAAAGCAGGATATGCGAGTATTTCTCAACCTCATCGAGGCTGATTTTATCGTTGCGAAAAACGTCTACTTCCTGGCCTAGCTCGCGCAGCATGTACACGAGGTTGTAGGTGAAGGAATCGTAGTTGTCGAGAACGAGGATAGGCATTTTGTTGGAGATTTTATTCTTTGAATACTGTCATGCTGAACGCAGTGAAGCATCTTGGCTGCTTCTTCTGCACCGCTCAACGAAGCGACCAAGATGCTTCACTGCGTTCAGCATGACGGGCGTTCCTGTTCGTGCAATTCTTTACACCCGCTCAGCCTGTTGCATAGCTGCACGCAGCGCGCCCAGCTTGTTATGAACCTCTTGTAATTCGCTGTCCGGCACCGACTTAGCCACTACGCCCGCGCCAGCCTGGTAGTACAGCGTATTGTCCTTGCTCAAAAAGGTGCGAATCATAATGGCGTGGTTAAAGTCACCACCGAAGTCGAGCGCGCCGATGCAGCCACCGTAGAAGCCGCGCTGCGTGCTTTCGTAGGCATCAATGAGCTGCACGGCGCGGTACTTGGGCGCGCCCGAAAGCGTGCCGGCCGGGAAGGTTTCGCCTACTACGTCGAGCGGCTCAGTAGTAGCGCCGAGCTGGCCCACTACTTTAGAAACCAAGTGGATAACGTGCGAGTAGTACTGAATTTCCTTGAAGCGCTCGACATTCACCACGTCGCAGCGGCGACTGAGGTCGTTGCGGGCCAGGTCTACGAGCATTACGTGCTCGGCGGTTTCCTTGGGGTCGTCGAGGAGTTGCTGGGCTAGGCGGGCATCGGCTGCGTCGTCGCCGGTGCGGCGAAAGGTGCCCGCGATGGGGTAAAGCACGGCCTGGCCCTTGTTAATCACAATCTGCGACTCAGGCGAGGAGCCGAAAATCTTGTACCCGCCGTAGTCGAAAAAGAACAGGTACGGCGATGGATTGAGCGAGCGCAGCGCCCGGTACACGTTGAACTCATCGCCCTGAAACCCCTGCTGAAAGCGCCGCGACAGCACAATCTGGAACACGTCGCCGCGCTGGCAGTGGTGCTGCCCTAGCCGAATTAATTCCAAATATTCCTCGTCGGTGGCGTTGGAGGTTTCTTCGCCCGTGAGATGGAACGCGTGGGTGGCGAAGTTGCGGTTTTGGATGAGCGTTTCGATAGCATCGAGCATATCAGCCGCTGGCTCTTCGCCTTCGGCTAGATACTGGTGTTCAAATAAATACAGCTCGTCCTTAAAGTGGTTGATGGCAATGACGTAGCGGAATGCCTGATACACGATAGCCGGCACCGTGCTGGCACCGGGCTTGTCGCGCAGCGTCACATCCTCAAAATACTGCACCGCCTCGTAGGCCATGTGCCCAAACAACCCATTCGTAATAAACGGCAGCCCCGACGGTGCAGCCGGTTGGAAACTCTCCCGAAACTCACGCAAATGCGTCAGCGCCTGGCGCGGGTCGGGGAGGGTAGTGGTGGCGGCGGGCTGGCCGGGGCGTTGGGTAGTCAGCTGGTTTTTATCCAGCTCGAACCGCGCTACCGGGCTGAAACACAGATACGAAAAGCTATTGTTATTGCCGTGGTAGTCGGAGCTTTCGAGCAGCAATGTGCCCACAAACTGGTCGCGCAGGCGCAGGTAGAGGCTCACCGGCGTGAGGGTATCGGCCAGCAACCGGCGGTGGCGGCTATGGACGATGGTGGGAGCAGAAATTTCAGAAACGGCCAACATGGCGGAGGGAAAACGTAAAATCTGGACAACAAAAAAGCCCGCTGCGGTGAGCAGTGGGCTTGGAGAATCTCAAGGGGTTCAACCAACTATATATGCCTAATGCTCAGCCTTCGGGGAAGGTTGAGTGCCACCAGCTTTGCGAAACGGTTGCGAAAAAGGACATGAGTTGTAGTCGGTTTGGGAGGGCAAAGGAACGACGATTTTTTGGAAAACCAATTTTGAGCAGCAGTAAATTTTGCCGCTGCCTTACTTTTCAATTACCACAAATTCGATGTTAACCAAGCCAGTAGCCGGGTTAGGCTGGGGGTTAATCCCGATTTTAGTGGGGTCAAATAAGCCGCTGTTGGCCAGGGCGCGCTGCGATTGTATCAGCTTTTCGCGGCTGAATAGCTCGCCCTTTTGCAGCGGCACCAGTTTTAGAATATCGGCCGTCGTTGCTTTCTGATTTCCCTTAACGGTGAGGGTGTTGATGCGCGCCGTTGGGCCTTCGTTAAGAACAAATACGAGGTCGGTGTCGCCATTAGGCTGCTTCACAAGGCCTGGCTTGAGGTCGAAGAACAGGTAGCCGTTGTTCATGTAGCGCGAGGTGATATCGCTCTGGTCTTCCCGGCTGGCCAGGTGGGCGGCTATCGCGTTGGTATCGTAGGGGTCGCCAGGTTTTAGGCCCAGCGCCTCATTGAGCTGCGCGGCCGAAAGAAAAGTATTGCCCTGCCAGCTAATCTTGCCAATGCGGCCTTGGGTGGCGGCTGGTTTGCTGGCAGCTTTGGGCGAGCTGGCGGCTGTGGCTGGCATCGGGCTCAGCGCGGCGGCCCCAACCCAGGCCAGCGCGGCTACGGGCAGTATCAGGAGAAAGCGTAGTTTTTTCATGGGAGAGGAGGGGGGACGGGTGAGCATGCGAATGCGCAGGGCGACCTGCTTGGTAGAGAAAGGGTGCACCAGCGACGTAGGCAGCGGCCCGCTGGCCAGCTTGAGCAGTAAGCGGCCATAGGCCACGCGACTGCCGGCCGGGCGCGTCACGGCGGCATCGGCCAGGTACTCATGTACCGTGCGCAACTCGCGCCGCAGGTAGAAAACCAGACCGTTGAACCAGAAAAACCAGCCGATTACTTCTGCTAGCAGCAGGTCGAGCGAGTGGTATTGGGTGCCGTGTACTTGCTCATGCTGCACCAGCTGCGCGTATTCGGCGGGGCTGAGCTGGGCGTGTGCAGGCGACAAGAACACGTACTTGCCGAAGGAAAACGCTGGTCGGCAGGGCTCGGGCAGCTGCACCAGCCAGCCCCGGCCGAGGCGGGTGCGGGGGTGCCGCCGGCTAAGGCGATACAGCCAGCCCATGCTGCGAATGGTGCGGCCTATTTGCCACGCCACGCCCAGCCAGTACATGGCCAGAACCAGTATTGCCCAAGAAAAACCAGGCGTTGCGACCTCCGCGCTTGTGGCCCCCGCAGGTGCCGCGAGCGCAGGTTGCAGGGCCGGTAG
Organism: uncultured Hymenobacter sp.; assembly: GCA_964251335.1. Taxonomy (GTDB): domain Bacteria; phylum Bacteroidota; class Bacteroidia; order Cytophagales; family Hymenobacteraceae; genus Hymenobacter. The sequence goes on along the minus strand of CAXUKA010000176.1, from coordinate 4,165 downwards.
TGCCCAGGCCACATCAGCCGTTGCTGGCCAGATAACTTGTGCCCAAGCCGCTGGCAGTGCCACCAGCGGCAATGCCACGCTGAGAAATAGGCTGCTGAGCAAGTGAGCTCGGTTCCAGCCGAAGGTGCTGAGCCGGGCCAGCACCAGCCAGTAAAACAGCGCAAAAACGGCTTGGCAGCTAGTGGCTGCTGCCAGGTACAGGAGCCAGCCGCTACTCATAGTCGGGCCGGTTTTTAGCTTCTTCGTCGCTCAGTAGTTTGCGCAACTGCTGAATTTCCTTGGGATTCAGCGACTCTTCTACCATATACGACACCAGCGCGGCGGGCGAATTATCGAAGTAGCGGGCCAGCATGCGTTTTAGTGTATTAGCCCGATATTGCGCCTTGCTGATGAGCGGAAAATACTCATAGGTCTTGCCGTAGGCCTTGAAGCCCACGTAGCCCTTGCGCTCCAAAATCCGCACCACCGACGACACGGTGTTGTAGGGCGGCTTGGGGTCTTCGGGCAGGTGCTCGATGATGTCCTTCACGAAAGCCTGCTTCAACTTCCACAGCGCCTGCATGATGGGTTCTTCGGTTTTGGTCAGTTCCTCCATGGGGCAAATGTATAACTGGTAAATCAGTTTAAAAACTGTTTGATAAGTTTTGTAACGTAGTTTTCAGTTGTCAATTAAAATATTGATTCGGTTGCTAACCGATTGGTTGCAATGGAAGGAGTAACTGGGCATAAAAAAGCCCGCTTGACCGGGTGGCCAAGCGGGCTTTATTACAATGCAGCTCATCACAGCGAGCGCATAAAAAGCACTGTTGTTCGTCGAAACTATTCGCCCATCACCAAGCGGGTTTCTTCGGGCTCTAAGACTACTAAGCCTTGCTTGTAGAGTGAACCCAAGGCCTTTTTAAAGATTTTTTTGCTCATGCCGAGTCGGCGGTACACGTCGTCGGCCATGCTTTTGTCGCCGAGGGGCAGGCGGCCGTCTAGGCGGGCGCGCAGGGCATTGAGCACCAGGTTGGCGGCACTTTCTACTTCGTCGTAGCCAGCTTGGCCGAGGCGCACATCGAGCTTGCCATCGGGGCGAATAAGGCGCACGTGGCCGGGCAGCAGCTCGCCGATGCGCAACGGCCTGAATACCTCATTACTGTAGAGCAAACCGGAATGCGTACCGTTCACAATGACGGAATAGCCTAGCGGCGTTTCTTCTGCAATGAGCAGCTGCACTGTTGCGCCTTCGGCCCCTTCGAACGGCTCGGGGCTGATAAACTGCTGCCATTTGGCCGAGGCTACGAGGCGGTCGGTAACCTCATCGAGGTACACGTACACGAGCACGCGGTCGCCGGTGCGCACAGCTTGGCGCTGGTTGGCGTGGGGCAGCAGCAGGTCTTTTTCGAGGCCCCAGTCTAGGAAAGCGCCGGGCGGGCCTACGTCGCGCACCGTGAGGGCGGCAAAGCTGTCGACCACCGCCAACGGCTCTAAGGTGGTGGCAATCAGGCGGTCTTCCGAGTCGCGATACACAAATACCCGAATGACGTCGCCGACGTGCGCACCTACGGGGCGGTACTTCTCGGGCAGAAGTAAGTCGCCATCGTCGCTGGTGAGGTAGAAGCCGATGCTGACTTCGCGGGCTATTTCGAGGTCGTTAAAATCGCCGAGGTGGAGCATAGAACTAGAAGCGGTAAGCGTACTAAATAAACGCAACGAAGGTAGCGCCGACCTGGATAGCAGCCGTTATCAGGCAAATCGAAGAACTTTTTGGGTAATTAAAAGAATCGAAAAAATAAGTAAAAAGACAAGAACTAAGTGAGCGGTGAAAGCAGTATGTTTGGTTAGTTATCCCTTTATCATCAATAGTATAGTTACACTTTACCCTAGCGTTTTATGACTAACTATTTACTTGGTTTCTTCCTACTGCTTAGTGCGGGCTTTGGGCGTTCGGCAGCGGCTCAGCGGACGGCGGGGCCTACGCTGGCATCGATAGCGCCAACCGAAAAGCAGCACGGGGCAGCAACTACCACGCCTGCGCTGGCTGCGCCAGCCGCCGCGCCGCTGGTTAGTCCCGATTCGGTTTTTGTTAATCCCGAGGTGCTGCCGCAGTTCACGGGAGGTGATGCGGCGTTTCGCGCCTACCTCGCCAAAAATATTCACTACCCGGCTGAGGCCGTGCGCCAGCACACCACTGGCACGGCATACGTGAGTTTTGTGCTGAATGCAGCTGGGGTCGTTATCTATGCCACGGTACTGCGCGGCCCCGGCACCGGCCTCAACGAAGAGGCGTTGCGCCTGGTGTGGCACATGCCCCCGTGGCAGCCCGCCCGTCAGCACGGCCAGCCGGTGCGGGTAGCCTGCACTGTTCCTATCAACTTTGCGCAGTAGGGTTTACAGTTTTAGCTTGCGAAGCTGTTTAGGAATTAGGTATTTCGTCATGCGGAGCGGAGTCGAAGCATGACGAAATACCTAATTCCTAAACAGCTTCTACCTACAAAACAGCCGGTTCCTATCTGGGAGCCGGCTGTTTTGTTGTTATCAATCCACTGATAAGGTGGTATTTATCCTGGCGCTGAGAGTTGCCTCAATGTTGCCAAAAGTAGCATTGTGGCACTTTGTAGCTATTGCAGGCGATACGCAGGAGCATCGAAGCTCTTTAAGGACTTATTTAGCTGTTCTTTTGAACGCAAGCGAATCGGCTTGTATGAATAATTGCTTGACATCAGCAGCGAAGCGGCCAAGATGCTTCGCTACGCTCAGCATAATACAGTAGATTCTCTCAGTGCCAATCGAACTACCAATCAACACGCTATGAAATCTGTCAAACTGCTCTTGCTGCTGCTAAGTGTTGGGTGCTGCGTGGCTTGGGTGCAGCTGAAGCAACCTGCCAAACGACCACCCAATATCATTTTCATCGTGGCCGACGATTTGGGGTACGGCGACATTAGCTGCTATGGGCAGCAGCGCTTCAAGACCCCCAACATTGACCGGCTGGCCGCCGAGGGCATGAAATTCACGCAGGGCTATGCTGGCACTGCCGTTTGTGCGCCTTCGCGTTCGTCTTTTTTTACGGGCCAGCACACCGGCCACACGCCCATCAGGGGCAACCTCGCGGTGAAGCCGGAAGGGCAATACCCGCTTCCCGATTCGAGCCGCATCATTCCGCAACTGCTCAAACAGGCGGGCTATGCCACGGGGTGTTTTGGCAAATGGGGCCTGGGTGGGCCGGGCACCAGCGGCGACCCGGTAAACAAAGGCTTCGATGAGTTTTTTGGTTACAATAGCCAGACCCTGGCCCACAATTACTATCCCTACTACCTCTGGCACAACCGCGAAAAGGTGTTGCTGCCCGAAAACAGCGGCAGCCGCTCGGGCACCTACGCCCCCGAATTGATTCAGCAGCAACTGCTGGCATTTATTGAAAAAAATCAATCGCAGCCCTTCGCCCTCTTCATGACAACCGTGATTCCGCACGCAGAGCTGGTGGCTCCCCCGGCCTACATGAAGCGGAATATTGGTAAGTACGGCCCTGAAAAACCGTTTATTGGGGCTGACACCAGCGCGACTGCGTTCACCAAATCTGGCCCGTACCTATCGCAGCCCTATCCTCGGGCTGCCGCCGCCGCTATGGTGCAGGTGCTCGACGACCAAGTGGGGCAGATTATGCAAAAGCTCAGGCAATTACAGCTTGATGATAACACCTTGGTTATCTTTACCTCAGATAATGGTCCCTCGGCCGAAGGCGGCAAAGACCTAACTTATTTTAATAGTAGCGGCGGGCTGCGCGGGGCCAAGCGCGACTTGTACGAAGGAGGCATTCGAGTGCCGTTGCTGGTGCGTTGGCCCGGCCAGGTAAAAGCCGGCACGGTTACGCAACAGTTGGCCGCTTTCTGGGATTTTCTGCCCACCTTCACGGAGCTAGCCGGCCTAAAAACCCCGGCCCACATTGATGGCCTATCTCTGCTGCCTACGCTAACTGGCCGGGGCCAGCAGCCGCAGCACCCGTACTTATACTGGGAGTTTTATGAGCAGGGTGGTAGCGTGGCCGCTCGCTTGGGGAAGTGGAAAGCCATCCGCCTAAATATGGCCGCTACGCCCAACGGACCCATCGAGCTCTACGATTTGGCAGTCGACCCCGCCGAAAAGCACGATGTGGCGAAGCGGCAGCCAGAGCTAGTAGCTG
>CAXUKA010000175.1:0-13157 GCA_964251335.1 uncultured Hymenobacter sp. | reverse complement strand
GCTTGATATGTTGCACATCCTCAAAGCCATTGGTGATGAGGTGCAGCACGTAGCCTTTGTCTTTGAGATATTGCAACACCTCGTGCGTGTGCGGAAATACGGCTGATTTCTGCGGTAGAATGTCCGTAAACCGCGCCGAAATATCAGTTGGTACCTCAGCTTCAGCCACGCCCAGCTTGCCGAATGTGCGCGTAAAACGGATTTCGCGCAGCTGCTTCTGCGTTACCTTATTGGCCTGGTAGAGCCGCCAGAGCGCGTGGTTTACCTCGTTGTACCGCTCGCTGAATTGCTCAAACGAAAACGTGCCGTGGCGCGCCAGGTCGTAATCTTGGTAGAGCTGGTGCAGCGTCTCGTGGGCATTGGTTGCAAAATCCCAGAGCGTATGGTCGAGGTCAAAAAACAGGTGGCGGTAGTGCTTCATTTATAATTACTTTAGCAACAAATCGGTCAGCGGCTGGCCTTTCCCCAGGTGCTCGTGCACGAGGCGTTCGGCGTCTTTGGGGCGTACGTTGCCGTAGAAAATGCCCTCGGGGTACACCACGACGGCCGCGCCAGGGCCTTTTTTGCAGTTCTTGCAGAGGTCGAGGCAGTTGCAGGTCTGCACGCGGTTGTGGGCCTTCTGGCCGCCGGTCAGGAAGTTTTTGAGGCCTTGTAGCTTGAGCTCCTTTTTGATGGCCTTGGCTACGTCGTCGCCGACTTCGGACTTCTGATTATTGCAGACAAATATGTGATGGTCAATCATTAGGAATAAAATACTTGTAGCGTAGGTATTAGCTCGCGATGCGTGAGAGTGCGTAACTTAGTGCCACGCAGATTTACGCTTACGCTACACCGGGCAGCCAGCGGCGATTCTGGATTTTATACGCGGCCAGCTCGCGGTTGCTCCACAGGGTTTGGTACACTTGTTGGTCGCGCAGCAGCTGCGCGTCGCGCTCCATGTAGCCGAGCAACTGCTGAAGCAATTCGACCGTCTCTTCCTTCAAAAAATAAAACATCCAGTTGTCGAGCCGGCGAAAACCTACCAACCCGGCATTCTTTAAATACGTGAGCTGCCGCGAAGTTTTGGTTTGGGTAAAATCGAGCACCTGCTCAATGTCACCCACCACCATTTCTTGGTTGCGCCACAGCAAATGCAGGATGCGCACGCGGCTTTCGTCGCCCAATGCCTTGAAAAGTTGTTGCCCAAATGCAACGGAGAAATGTTTTACGCGCATCTGCCGTTGTGAGAAGCCAAAGCCCGGCTGCTTTACGACTCAAAAGTACGGCCGCCGCGCCGGGTAGCTTCGTATCTTTGTATAACCTGATTTAACACCCACCTCTCTTTCGTGAATAGTCGCCGTTTCTTATTGATGCTGAGCCTAGTAGTGCTGACTGGCCTACTGGCTGCCCCGCGGGCCTTCGCCCAGGGCAAGCGCCAGATAGTGCAGTTTACTGGCATCGTGGCGAGCGGCGACAGCCTGCTAGGGGTAATCGGAGCCTCCGTGTATGTGCCCAAAGCCGGCCGTGGCACTACTACCAATGCCTACGGCTACTTTTCGATGGCTGTGCTGGCCGGCGATAGTATCGTGGTGCGCTCGCTTGGCTACCGCAACCAGACTATTGTAATTCCAGCTGATTATCAGCGCCAGAGTTTCTCGGTTATTATCTCGCTCAAGGAAGATGCTACCGTGCTGCCTGAGGTGCGGGTGTTTCCTTACACCACCGAGCAGGCTTTTAAGCGTGCCTTCCTAGCCATGAAGCCGCTCGACGAGCGTGGCTCGGCCGCCGCCGAAAACCTGAATGCCGACCTAATGCGGAAGATTTTCAACAGCCAGCCAATGGGGGCCACCGCCAACTACCGCCAAACCATGACGCAGCAGCAGTACAACTATGACCGCCGCATGGGTACCGCCCCCAACCCCTACAGCAATAACCCCTTGCTGAACCCTTTCAGTTGGCTCCAGCTTATCAAGCAAGTGAAAAATGGAGACCTGAAGCGTAAATCGGGCGACAACGATTACTAAGTCGTAGCAGCCAACGCACCTAACAAAACCGGCTTTCAGCACGCGCTGAAAGCCGGTTTTGTTAGGTGCTAGTGGTAGAAAGTAACTCGAAGCTTAGGCTTTTGTCTTCAGCGCTGAGCCGCCAGCAAAGTGCGGACAGCCGCTTGCCCGCTAGCCAGCGCGGCCTCGACGGTGCCACCATCGGGGCCATCGTGCAGGCCCTCTCCGGCAAAAAATAGCGTGTCGGCCACAGGTGCGGCCAAGGCAGCGCGGGCCTCCCGGCTGCCCACAGTGGCATAGGAGTACGCACCGTGCGTAAAGGGCTCGGCCGCCCAGTTGCGTACATAGCTGGCGCGTAGCTGCACTTGCAGCACTTCGGGCGTGGTGGCTAGCAGCTGGGCTAAGGAAGAAAGTGCTTGTTGCAGAATAGTTTCGGAAGAAGCAGCTTGCAGCCGCTCGGCAGCAGGGCCGGCCAGCCAGCCAGTCAGGAGCGGCCGGGTATCGGGTAGCTGGCTCCACCAAGTAGGCAGGGGCGCATCGGAGAGCAGAAACTCCATATCGGGCAGTCGACCTTGCCAGAAGTTCTCTTGAAATTCCAGCAAAATTTTGATGACTGGGCCAAATCCAAGCCGATTAGCGGCTGCCCGGTGTGCAGTCAGCTCGGGCGAAAAATGTAGGTAGCTGGGCTGTTGGGCATCGAGTTGCCACACGCCAAGCGATACTGTGCACAGCACTTGCCGGGCGTGGTAAGTTGGGCCGGCCGCAGTCAATACCTCGGCAAGGCCCGGCTGCCAGCGTATTTCGCGCACAGCGGCACCAAGCTGCACCGTGGTCCCGGCTGTCTGCGCCCGCTCGGCCAGCCATGTTAGCAACGGGCCGTAGCCACCCACCGGGCGCGGCGAATCATCGACGCCGTCGGTGGCCCACTCGTCGCGCAAGGCCCAGGCGCTGGCGCGGGCTGGGTCGGCCGCGTCGTAGCCTTCGGCAAACTGCGTGGCCATGGCGCGCAAGGGCGCGTGCTCATCACCCGCAAATTCCTGGTTTAGAAACTCGGCCAGCGGCATATCCTGGGAGAGCGCATTTAGTCGGGCGAGCAACTGGGGCAGGTGCGCAAAAAAAGAGGACTCATCCTGCACCTCCCCATTTTTTATTTGATACGTCTGGCCAGCTGTGTCTTGCCAAGCAATGCCAGCCTCCCGCAGTAGGGCGCGGGTAATGGGCGCGTCGCCGTGAATGAACTCAGCCCCGGCCTCTACTGGCTGCGTGAAGCCGGGGGGCATGAGCGTATGTATGCGCCCGCCAATGCGGTCACGGGCTTCTAGCAGCACTATCTGTTGGCCAGCTTCGGCCAGCTCCCGCGCCGCGAGCAGCCCCGCCGCGCCGGCCCCGATGATGAGTACGTCGATGAGTTTAGGCGAGGTGTTGGAAGGCAGGTCGGGATTATTGTCAGACATCTGAGGAGCGAGTGTTTTTGCTGAAAAAAGCGGATAAAGTTGCCGTAGGCATAGAATGGCGCAGATTAAACAGTACGCCGCCCGATTTTGCACGTGAGGTTTAGGAAAATTTTATAACTAACCCCCGGCTTTTGTTGTAAAACTAAGGTGGCAGACAATTGCCCTTAGTGCTTTTCTATGGATACGAATCTTCCGGTGTCGGCGCAACCGCGCGTGGTGATAGTAGGCTGCGGCTTTGGTGGGCTGCGGCTAGCGCAAGAGCTAGCCGATGCGCCCGTGCAAGTGGTAATGGTAGACCGCAACAACTACCACAATTTTCAGCCCCTGCTCTACCAGGTCGCTACCGGCGCATTGGAGGCCGATAGCATCGCTTACCCAGTGCGTAAAATCTTCGCGGGCCAGAAGAATTTCTTCTTCCGCCTGGCCGACGTGCGGGGCGTAAAATCAGCTGAAAAAGCCCTCGAAACGAACCTGGGCGATATCCACTACGACTACCTGGTGCTGGCTACCGGCTCGCTCACCAATTTTTTTGGGATTGAAAGCATCGAGCGCAACGCGATGCAAATCAAGAGTATCCCGAATGCGCTGAACCTACGGAGCTTTATTTTTCAGAACTTCGAGCAAGCGCTTCTGGCTACCGACCCCGAGCACAAGCAAGCGCTGCTCAATATCGTGGTAGTAGGCGGCGGCCCCACGGGCGTCGAAATTAGCGGCTCGCTGGCCGAGATGCGTAAGCACGTATTGCCCAAAGACTACCCGGAGCTAGACCTCAGCAAGATGCAGATTTTTCTGGTCGAAGCTGGCCCGGCTCTGCTGGGACCGATGTCAAAAGCCTCGCAGGCAGATGCCAAGCGCTACCTCGATGAGCTAGGCGTGCAAGTGCGCCTCAACACAGCCATGAAGCGGTATGAAAACGGCCGAGCTTATTATTCTGATACCGAGTTTATTCCGAGCGAAAATATGATATGGGCCGCTGGAGTAAACGGAACAGCTCTGCCCGGCCTACCCGAGCCCGCCATCACCCGCAACAAGCGCATCACTGTGAACCAGTGGAACCAGGTAGAGGGTGAAACCAATATTTTCGCCATCGGCGACGTGGCCAACATGGTGACCGAGGAAATGCCCAAAGGCCTGCCCATGCTAGCCCCCGTGGCCCAGCAGCAAGCCGACCACTTGGCCAAAAATATTCAGCGCCTGCTCCGCAACGAAAAGCCCGAGGATTTCAAGTATTTTGACAAAGGCGTGATGGCCATCGTGAGCCGCAACCAAGCCGTTGTGGACTTGCCCAATGGCTGGCATTTTAAGGGCTTCCTGGGCTGGCTATCGTGGCTATTTATCCACCTCATCTTGTTAGTTGGCTTCCGCAACCGCGTGGTGGCGTTGGTCGACTGGGCGTTTAGCTACTTCAGTTCGGGGCAGGCATTGCGCTTGATTATCCGGCCCTTCAACAAACGTGATGTGAAAGACTCGCCCGGTAAAAAGGCTGCCGAGCATGCGGCGGCTACGTTAGAATATAATCCGACGCCTTCTGCGGTACAGCAGCCGGCTGGGTAAGGTTACCTGCATGAGGTTAGCCAATAAAAAAGCCACCCGTCGGGGTGGCTTTTTTATTGAGAATAAATAATAGCGTTACAGTAAGCCGCTGAGGAAGCCGGGTAAAATACCCAGCACCAGCGTGATAACCGCCAGCAGCACCAGCGTAGCCGACTGAAAGCCATCGACTACAATCGGAGTATCGTTGCCTGGCTCGGCGGGGCGCATATACATGGCAATGACAGGGCGCAGGTAGTAATAAATGCCCACCATGCTCATTAGCACCGCAAAAACTACCAGGCCGATGTTATTCTGAGCCACGGCGGTGAAGATAAAAAACTTGCCAAAGAAGCCACCCGTGAGCGGAATACCACCCAATGAGAGCATGGCTACCGTGAGCACGAAGGCCAGCAGCGGGTTGGTGCGAGCCAAACCGGAGAGGCCGGCATAATCTTCGCGCTGGCGCTGGTCGGATACCAGTTTGAGCACACCGAAGGCGGCCACCGTAGCTACCGAATAAGCCAAGCTGTAAAAGAAAATGCCCTGAGCAGCCGGGCCGCTGAGTTGGCCCTGGCCGGCCACGAGGCCGAGCAACAGGTAGCCGGCGTGCGACACGCTGGAATAGGCCAGCATGCGCTTGGCGCTGGTTTGCACTGCTGCGCCGATGTTGCCGAGCAGTAGCGTGAGCACGCACATGGCCGTGATGGTGGGCAGCCACACGGTGCTGGCGGCGGGCAGCGCTACTACCAGCAGCTTGAGGAAAGCAGCGAAACCGGCCGTTTTCACTACCGTGCTCATGAAGGCAGTGAAGAAGGTGGGGGTGCCTTCGTACACGTCAGGCGTCCAGAAGTGGAAGGGCGCGGCCGATACTTTGAAGCCGATACCGATTACCATCATCAGCACACCCACGTAGAGCATGGGCAGCAGCGTCTGGTTGGCGGGCGCGGCAATGGCGGTGGCCAGGTCGGAAAGCTGGAAGGTGCCGGTAGCGCCGTAGAGCAGCGCGATGCCGAATAGCAGAATGCCGGTAGCGAAAGCGCCTTGCAGGAAATATTTGAGGGCGGCTTCGTTGGAGCGCACGTTGCGCTTGTCGGAGCCGGCCAGGCAATACATGCTGATACTCAGGATTTCAATGCCCACGAAGAGCATGATGAGGTGGTTGTAGCTCACCATCATAATGGCCCCGACCAGCGAGAACAGCAGCAGCGAGTAGTACTCGGCGAGGTTGGGCTCGCCAGCCACTACGTAGGAGCGTGAGAAGGGCAGCAGCAGCAAGGCAGTGAGCAACACGATGCCCGAAAAGGCCACCGAATAGTTGTCCACCGTTATCATCTGAGAGATGTAGGGCGAATCGAACAGGCCGGTGAGGCTGCCAGCGTGGTTCCAGTCGAGTAGGTTGACGCCGAAGACGAGGGCCAGCACCACCAGCACAAAGGGCAGCAGCGCCCGATTAGAGCGCAGGAAGCCTAAGAACAGGTTGACGATGCCGAAGACGGAGAGTAGGACGATGGGGAGCATATAAGAACGCCTGTCATGCTGAGCTTGCGAAGCATCTTATCACGCTCGCGCTCAATAACCAACTATTTAAAGTGACGAAAACAGCCTTGATAAGATGCTTCCTTCGTCAGCATGACACTAGTGAATTACCGACCAGCTATGGTAAGAATGCCGCTGACAACCGGCTCAGTCAGGTGCATAAACGTGCCGGGGAACAAGCCCAACCAGAAAACCAGCACGATAAGCGGTACAAACATTAGTAGCTCGGTACCGCTGAGGTCGGTGATGGTATCGGAGAAAGTGGAATCGGGGCCGAGCATGGCGCGCTGGTACATGCGCAGCAGGTACACCGCCGAGAAAATAATGGTGAGGCCAGCTACTGCGCCTGCCCAGGCATTGAAGTCATACACGCCCGCCAGTAGCAGGAACTCACCCACAAAACCGCCCGTGAGGGGCAGTGCCACCGTGCTCAGCAGCATTACCAAAAAGCAGACGCTGAGTAGGGGAGTGCGGCGGGTGAGGCCGCCCAACTCGGCCAGCGAGCGGGTGCCCGTGCGGCGCTCAATGGCATCGGCGGCCAAGAACATGCCTACCACGTTGACGCCGTGGGCCAGCATTTGTACTACTGCGCCTTGCAAGCCGATAGATTTCAAGGAGAATACGCCAGCAATCATCAGCCCCACGTGCGAGAGCGACGAATAGGCAACGAGCTTTTTAATGTCATCCTGACGGATAGCGATAATAGCGCCGTACACGATGCCGATAATGGCGAGTACTTCCACCAGCTGCTGCCACTGGCTCACGCCGAGGGGCAATACCGGCAGAAGCCAGCGCAGGCAGCCGTAAATACCCATTTTGAGCATAATACCCGACAGTAGCATCGTGGCTGGGGCTGGCGACTCGGTGTACGTATCGGGCTGCCAGGTGTGGAAGGGGAAGATGGGCATCTTCACCGCGAAGGCCGCAAAAACCAGCCAGAACAACCAGGTTTGCGTCGAAGCGCCGAGCTTCAGGTTGTAGAAAGCCTGCAAATCGGAGGAGTGCGCGGCCAGCGAGCCAGCGGCGGGGCCGGTTTGCAGATACAGATACACGAAGCCGGCCAGCATAAACAGCGAGCCGATAATAGTGTATAAGAAAAACTTAAACGTAATCTGGATGCGGCGGTCGGCGCGGCTCCAGGCCCCGGCCAAGAAATAAATCGGGATGAGCGCCACTTCCCAGAAGAAGTAAAACACGAACGCATCCATGGCCGTGAACACGCCGAGCAGGCCGGTTTGCATGAATAGCACTAGCGCGTAGAACGCGCCGGGGTTTTCATACTCTTCGTGTTGGAAGGCCGTGAGTAGAATAATCGGCACCAGCACCGTGGTAAGCAGCACCAGCACCAAGCTCAGGCCATCGATGCCGAGGTGGAAATTGATGCCCGCCGACGGTATCCAATTGAGGTTGAGGTCGAAGCCAGTTGGCCCAGTGCGGACGTAGGTGAAAGCCGCGAACACGGCAACTACAAACTCGAGCAGGGCGGCCCCCAGGGCCAGCGCACGGGCCGCAGCGCCTTTGGCAAAGTGCAGCAGCAGGGCGGCGGCGAGCGGGAAAAAGACGAGGAAAGCTGTCAGCATTTAGCGAAAGCACAGTAAGGGCGGCCGGAAGTCCGGGCGTGAATACCGCGAATTAGCTGCAAACTTACTGCCCACGTCGGAAGCTTGCCACGGCTGCGCTTAAAAAGGTGCTTCTTTGGCCCGCTTTATTGATGCGCTAGCCGCCGGGCGGCCAGCACTTGGCCCGTCGCGTCGAGCCACTGCGCCAGATAGAGGCCGGGCGCCAGCTTGGCAGTTGAAAGCTGCGTTTCGGGCGCGGCGGGCTGGGCGAGGGCCACACGGCCCAGGGCATCGAGCAGCCGCACGGTGGTGGCCTGGGCGGTGGGCTGGCGCAAAGTCAGCAGGTCGGTGCTGGGGTTGGGGAAAGCGTCGTAGCCGGCGACATTAGTGGGCGTCGTAGCCGTGGCGGTGTTGCAAAACATGGCCATAATACGCGTCCACAGCTCAGTATCAAACGACGACGCGGCCTGTTTTGGGGCGTCGGCGCTCTGGCCCTGGCGAATTACCACAAGGTTGAGGCTGGGTACTACGTAAACCTTCTGGTCATTTTTGCCGAGCGCGGCGATGAGGTCGGCCGGGGCCGAAGGAATGAGCGGGCCGGGAAAGGTGGCCTGCAACGTGGGCAGCATGTAGCTGGCCTGCCCATTGAGCCACCAGAGGTAGCCGTAGCTGCGGTTCAGCGTTTGGCTGGGGTGCGTCATGCGGCGGAAATACGCCGTGTCAGTCATGATTTGTGTGCCATTCCAAGCTCCTTTAGCCAGAATAAATAATCCGAAGCGAGCCATGTCGCGGGCGCGGCTGAAAAAAACATCCTGATACCACAGCCCCGACATGCCGATGCGCGTGCCCAAGCGCTGCGCCGTGTACTGCGTCATGGTAGGGACGCCGCTGGCGGCTACCAGCACATTTTGCAGATTGCGGTAGGCTCCGGTGTGGTAGGCCCAGCGCGTGGCGGGCGTGGTGAGGTAAAGCAGGCAGGCGGCCGTGGTGCTTTCATTGTCGCAGGGCGCGGGCGGGGCGTCGTTGAGCCCAGTGGTCATAGTGAGTTGGTGGCGCAGCAAAATCTGTTTTTGCTGCGGCCGGGTGGCGCTGGTCCAGCGGCCAATGTACTTGGAGGTGCTGTCGTTGATGCTCAGAATGCCATCCTGTTGCGCCAGGCCCACAAGCGTGGCTGTGAGCGACTTACCAGCCGAAGCCCAGTACCAAAGCGAGTCGGCGGTGAAGGTGCCATAGTATTTCTCCACCACCAGCTTGCCGTCTTTCAGAATGAGCAGCGACTTACTGTGCTTGCGCCCCGCAAAGGCTAGCACCGAATCGAGCTGCGGCTGGCACCAGCCTTGGCTGGCTGGCGTGGCGGTAGTCCAGGTAGTGCCCGTGATGGGCGGGAAATACAAGATGGTTTGGGCCAGCGCCGTTTGCCAGAAGCCGAAAATCAATAAGCTGAAAAGTAGAAAGGACCGCATAAGCTGATAAGTAAGCAGAACAAAATAAGCACTGATGGTATCAGAAAGACTAGTATATATGCCAGGAGTTTAATGGTCGCCCGCATGTATTCCGGCCTTCTGCCAAGCCACCACGTAAGTTTGGTTAACTAATGCCCACCATGCCCCGCCACCCGATTACCGATTTCCTCAACACCGCCGCTGGCCCCATCCTCGACGTGCGTGCCCCGTCCGAGTACGCGCAGGGCCACATTCCCGGCGCGCTCAGCTTGCCGCTCTTCACCGACGAGGAGCGCGCCCGCATCGGCACCACCTACAAGCAGGTAAACCCCGACAAAGCCGTGCTGCTGGGCCTCGATTTTTTTGGCCCCAAAATGCGCCGCATGGTCGAAGAAGCCCGCAAGCTAGCCCCCGGCCAGGAAGTGCGCCTGCACTGCTGGCGCGGTGGCATGCGCAGCGGGGCCGTGCAGTGGCTGCTGGAACTGGGCGGCCTGCACGTCAACCTGTTAGACAAAGGCTACAAAGACTACCGCCGCTGGGCCTTGGCCGAAATGGCGCGCCCGCGCCAGCTGCGTATCCTGGGCGGCTCCACGGGCAGCGGCAAAACGGCCGTGCTCCATGCGCTGGCCGCGCAGGGCGAGCCGGTGCTGGATTTAGAAAGATTAGCTAATCACCAAGGCTCATCGTTTGGCGGGCTGGGCCAGCCGCCGCAGCCCACGCAGGAGCAATTTGAGAATGACCTAGCCGCTGCACTGGCCGCTTTGCCCGACGACCGGCCTATTTGGGTAGAAGACGAAAGCCGCACCATCGGCAGCCTGGGTATTCCGAATGAATTTTTTACCCAGATGCAAGCCGCGCCGCTGCTGGTGCTCGACGTGCCCCGCGAAGCCCGCGTGCAGTACCTCGCCGCCGACTACGGCCGCCACGATGCCGGCGCGTTAGCAACGGCGGTGCTGAGGCTCCGCAAGCGCCTCGGCGGGCTGGTAACTAAGGAGGCGCTGGGCGCAATTGCCGAAAACGACATGCCGCGCATGGTGGAGCTAGTGTTGGCCTACTACGATAAAACGTACGGCTACGGGCTGGAAGGGCGTAAGGGCGTGGCAGTAGCAGCCGAGGGTGTCGATGCTACAGTGAATGCAGGGCTGGTGCTGCAAGCAATTAATGCTAGTTGACGTTGCTTATGAACGCAAAACTGCGGGTGGCGCGGCCCACCAACAACCTTGCGGCGGTGCGCCGCTTTTACGTGGAAGGCCTCGGCCTCCAAGAATTATATGCTTTTGCCGGGCACGATGGGTTCGATGGGGTAATGCTTGGGCATCCGCAAGCGCCGTATCATTTAGAATTTACCCAGGAGGCCCGCCACCAAGTGCCACCCGCGCCGACCGCTGAAAACCTGCTCGTTTTTTATCTGCCCGAGCCAGAGGACTGGCAGGTTGCCGTAGCTCGTATGGAAGCGGCTGGCTACCAGTCTGTAGTCGCATACAATTCGTATTGGGACCAGCTAGGCCGGACTTTTGAAGACCCCGATGGTTATCGAGTAGTCTTGCAGCAGGCCGCGTGGAATTTTTAATCAGTAAGGTGCTACCCCATTTTCTTTTACCTGAAAAGCTGCCCCATTAACCATAGCTATGACTCCCGAAACTCTCTCCGATATCCGCCTCACCCAGTACAGCCACGGTGCCGGCTGCGGCTGCAAAATCGCGCCCTCGGTGCTCGACAAAATCCTGCACAGCAGCCTGCCCCAGCCCAACTACGAGAACCTGCTTGTGGGCAATGGCAGCCGCGACGATGCGGCCGTGTACCGCCTGCCAGGCCAGGCTGGGCAGTGCGTCATCAGCACCACCGATTTTTTTATGCCCATCGTCGACGACCCGTTTGACTTCGGGCGAATCGCCTCGGCCAATGCCATTTCGGACGTGTACGCCATGGGCGGGCGGCCGCTGCTGGCTATTGCCGTACTGGGCTGGCCGGTCGATAAGCTGTCGCCCGAAATTGCGGCGCTCGTCACCGAAGGAGCTCGCGCCATCTGTGCCGAGGCCGGTATTCCGCTGGCCGGCGGCCACAGCATCGACTCGCCCGAGCCCATTTTTGGGCTGGCCGTGACTGGCTTGGTGCAGGAGAAAAACCTGAAGCGTAACGATACGGCCACCGTTGGCTGCCGGCTTTACCTCACTAAGCCGTTGGGAGTGGGCATTCTCACTACGGCTCAGAAGCGCGAAATCCTGCGTCCTGAAGAAGCCGATGTAGCGCCCGCCCAAATGCGGCAGCTCAATAAAATAGGCGCGGAGCTGGGTGAAATTCCCGGCGTGCGGGCCATGACTGATGTAACTGGCTTTGGCCTGCTCGGCCACTTGGCCGAAGTGTGCGAAGGCAGCAACGTGCAGGCCGTTATCGATTACTATCGCGTGCCGCGCTTGCCCGAAGCCGAGCGCTACCTGCTGCAAGGCGCAGTGCCCGGCGGCACTATCCGCAATTTCCAGAGCTACGGCCATAAAATAGCCGCTCTCACCGACGAACAGAAATACTACCTCTGCGACCCCCAAACCTCGGGTGGCCTGCTGGTCTGCGTCGAACCCGGCGAGAGCGAATTGGCTGTACAGGCGATATTTGCCCGGCACGGGCTGGCGCTGGAAAGCTTTGGCGAACTGCGAACGCATGCGGCCAGCGAGCCGTGGATAGTGGTGGAGTAGGTTCGTTTTTAGGTTTTTGTTTGAATGAATATGAGCCTAGACACGAACGACGGACAACCACAAACCAACAACGAAAAACAAATAATCGGCCGTCTTGCGCCCACACCCAGCGGCTACCTGCACTTGGGCAATGCCGTAAATTTTGTATTGACCTGGCTGCTGGTGCGTCGGGCTGGTGGCACGTTGCACCTACGCATCGACGACCTCGACCGCGCCCGGCTGCGTCGGCCTTATCTGGATACTATTTTTCGGGTAATCGATTGGTTGGGTATCGACTACGACCACGGACCGAGCGGCCCCGATGACTTCTTGCGGCACTATTCGCAGCTGTTGTACCTGCCAGCCTACAACCAAGTGCTGCGTCGCTTGGCTCAACAGCCAAACCTGGTGTACGCCACCCGCCGCAGCCGCACCAGCCCCGCCGAACCGGTGCCACTCGATACGCCAGGTGCCGCGTGGCGCGTGCAGGTGCCCCCAAACGTGTATATGGCCAATTCCTCAGTCGGCGAGGTACAGGTGCCACTGGCGGCAGCAATGCCCGATTTTATTATTCGCAAGAAGGATGGGGTAGCTGCTTACCAGGTCGCTTCGGTGGTCGATGACTTGCGGCTGGGCACTACGCTCATTGTGCGGGGGCTCGACTTGCAGCCCAGCACGGCGGCGCAGCGATGGCTAGCCGCACAGCTGCCCGAAACCAGCGCCTTTGCTGGCCCCGGCGTGCAGGTTGTGCATCACCAGCTACTGCACGACGCGGGTGGTCAAAAGCTCAGCAAGAGCACCCAGGCCAGCGGCGATGGCGGCGTGCTGGCGCTACCCAGTGGCCCGCGTGGCGTGTATCAGGCTGTAGCCGCACTGCTGCGGCTGCCAATCGAGGCGGCAGAATCACCGGCGGCCTTGCTCGCTGCTATCACAGCGCCAGAGCGGTTTCTTGGGTAGGATGCGGCGTGTAGAGGTGCTCTAT
>CAXUKA010000174.1:0-13182 GCA_964251335.1 uncultured Hymenobacter sp. | reverse complement strand
CTACCAAGCGTTGGCGGCGCGTAGCTACCGGCTCACTGCTGGCCGCCGGGGCGCTGCTAGTGAGCCGATTGATACGACGACCTGAGTGAGTAGCTTGGACTTTGTAGTCCGAGCTACTACTGCAAATAGTAGTGCTTGATTCTGTTCAGGTTATCGTCCAGCTCATACACTAGCGGCACCCCGGTCGGTATTTCGAGCTGCGTCACTTCCTCATCCGAGAGCTTGTCGATGTACTGGATTAGCGCCCGCAGGCTATTGCCGTGGGCAGCTACCACCACCTTCTGCTGGTGGCGCATGGCCCGCATGATGCGCTCGGTCCAGAAGGGCATTACCCGGTCCATCGTCGCGCTGAGGTTTTCGGTCAGTGGCAATTCGCGGTCAGTAAGGTGCTTGTAGCGAACATCATTGCCCGGAAAGCGTGGGTCTTCCCGCGTGACGGCGGGCGGCAGGGCGTGCGGGTCGCGTCGCCAGAGCTGCACTTGGTCGGCCCCATATTTTGCGGCAGTTTCGTCCTTGTTCAGCCCTTGCAGCGCGCCGTAGAAGCGCTCATTGAGCCGCCACGATTTCTGCACCGGTATCCAGAGGCAGTCCATCTCATCGAGCACGTAGTCGAGCGTTTTGATGGCCCGGCGCAGCACCGAAGTAAAGCCCTGGTCGAAGGTGTAGCCGTTGGCTTTCAATATCTGGCCGGCCTGGCGCGCCTGTTGGCGACCGGTGTCGGTCAGGTCCACATCGGTCCAGCCGGTGAAGCGGTTTTCGAGGTTCCATTGGCTTTCGCCGTGGCGGATAAGCACGAGTTTTTCCATTGCTGCGAGGTTTTCTACCAAACAGCAGTAGCGCCAGTTTGTCGGTTAGTACTGAAATAATTCCGTTAGCCGGTCGCACACTTCCTTGGCCGTCGCTGTCGATATAGTACCCAGCTTACGTACTAAACGCGACTTATCCACCGACCTGATATGGTCGAGTGCAATCTGCCCGGCCTTCCCTTGAAACTGACAATCGACCCGCGACGGATACGCTCGCTGCGTACTTGTCAAAGCGGCTATTGTAACGGTGCGCAGGAATTGGTTTAGCTCATCGGGCGAAATCACCAAGCAAGGCCGAGTCTTATTGATTTCGCTGCCTTGGGTCGGGTCTAGGTTAACTAGCCACACCTCAAAGCGTTGTACGGTAATTACCATTGCCATTCGCCGTCCTCAAACTCAGCATCCGAAAATCCCTCCAGCAACTCCCCCTCTAGCTCTTGGCCATCAGCCAGAGCAGCTTGCATTTGGGCCGCCCAGCCTTGGCGAGCCGGGCGTAGTACTGGGGCAATAAGCAGGCCTTCGGGCGTGGGGCGCAGTTCCACTTCGCCGCTTAGGTGATACTGTTGCAGCAGCTTTTTAGGCAGGACAATTCCTTGGGAATTGCCAACACGAATTAGACGGGTTTGCATAACATAAATGTACGTACAAAGTAATTACATTACAAACTATTAGTATGCGCAAGCGTCTTCCATCTAATCGCGAACAGCTACGCAAGCTGTTGAAGGAAAATCAGTCTGATTCAACACTTATCGCCGAACTCAAAACAGTAGAGGTAATTATGGGCAACCCGCGGCAACTAGCAATACCTGCGCTAATCAAGTTTCTTACACCTGACTTACAACACTCAACTAAGTGGTTTATAGCGCAAGTATTCGAGAAAATACGGGATGAACGTATTATACGCCCAATGATGCGAGCGGCGGCAGCACCTGAAAACGATGGATATCGCGCCAATTTTCTCTGGCCACTCCTGAAATACGATTGCACGGAGCACTTGAAATTCTTCACTGATTTCATTGTGACTCTGCCGAATCCTGCCGAAGCTATGATGGTGGCAGTAATGATTATCCGGGAAATGAAAGGTCCTTTTGAGTCAGCAGTAGCTCGAAGCTGCATTCGCAAACTGCTGGCTGAGGTTAAGACGCCGACATCGGCGGAATGGAAACTACAAACCGAGGCTTTCCGGCTAGAGGCGGCCGATTACATCATTACCAAGTACTTCAATCAAATGAGGCAGGCTTATTGGAAGCCTAGAAGTGGTAGTGTTCCCATTAGCAAAACCCACTGAAAATCCGTACCTTTGCGGCCCCGTCAAGGTGGCGGGCTGGGAGCTAACCCTCCTGGTATCAACGCAAAATGCGCTTCGCTTTGGGTTCCGGCGGTGGCGTTCAGTAGATTAGGAGCCTGCTAGTAACATGGCAGAATTGATTGACGACTTCGACTGGGACAATGTTGGAGCCAGCGGTTTCGGTGGTAACTATACCTCCGACCAACGCGCCGAGCTGGAAAAGCTCTACAGCGACACCCTCACCACCGTTCAGGAGGAAGAGGTAATTAAAGGCACCGTGGTGGGCATCACTGACCGCGATGTTATCCTGAATATCGGCTTCAAATCGGACGGCCTCGTGCCCCTGAGCGAATTCCGCGATATGCCCGAGCTGAAAATCGGCGACGAGGTAGACGTATTCATCGAAGACCAGGAAGATGCCAACGGTCAGCTGATTCTGAGCCGCAAGAAGGCTAAAATCAAGCAGGCTTGGAACGCTATTTACGCGGCTCTCGAGAATGATACCGTGCTGGAAGGCGTGGTGAAGCGCCGCACCAAGGGCGGCCTCATCATGGAGATGGATGGCGTAGAAGCCTTCCTCCCCGGCTCGCAAATCGACGTGAAACCCATCCGCGACTTCGACATCTATGTTGGTCGCCGCATGGAAGTGAAAGTCGTTAAAATTAACGCTGCTTTCGACAACGTAGTTGTTTCGCACAAAGTCCTCATCGAGAAGGACTTGGAGCAGCAGCGCGAAGCCATCCTGAACAACCTCGAAAAAGGTCAGATTCTGGAAGGCAACATCAAGAACATGACCAACTTTGGCGTGTTCATCGACCTCGGCGGTGTCGATGGTCTGCTGCACATCACGGACATTTCGTGGGGCCGCATCGCTCACCCGAGCGAAGCACTGCAGCTCGACCAGAAACTCAACGTGGTTGTGCTCGACTTCGACGAAGCCAAGAAGCGTATTTCGCTGGGCTTGAAGCAGCTGACGCCTCACCCATGGGATTCGCTGCCGGCCGACCTCGGCCCCGGCTCGCGTGTTCAGGGCCGCATCGTGAACGTAGCCGACTACGGCGCATTCATGGAAGTGGTACCGGGCGTTGAAGGCCTCATCCACGTATCGGAAATGAGCTGGAGCCAGCACCTGCGCAACCCGCAGGACTTCATCAAGCAAGGCGATACGGTGGAAGCCGTAGTGCTGACCCTCGACCGCGAGGAGCGCAAGATGAGCCTGGGCATCAAGCAACTGACCGAAGACCCGTGGACCCGTGGCGACTTCGCCGAGAAGTTTGCTGTAGGTACCAAGCACAGCGGTACGGTTCGCAACCTGACCAACTTCGGCCTGTTCGTAGAGCTGGAAGAAGGCGTAGACGGCCTCGTACACGTGTCGGACCTGTCGTGGACCAAGAAAGTTAAGCACCCTTCGGAGGTGGTTAAAGTTGGCGACAAGCTCGACGTAGTAGTACTGGAGCTGGACATGCCTGCTCGCCGCCTGGCGCTGGGCGTGAAGCAGCTGGAGGAAAACCCCTGGGATACGTTCCAGACGGTGTTCACCCCCGGCTCGGTGCACAAGGCTACCATCACCGAGAAGTCGGACCGCGGCGCGGTGCTCGAACTGCCTTACGGCATCGAGGGCTTCGCTTACCCCAAAGGCTTGGTGAAAGAGGATGGCTCGAACGCCGAAAACGGCGAAGCGCTGGACTTCCGCGTTACCGAGTTCTCGAAAGATGACCGTCGCATCGTGCTCTCGCACACTGCGGTGTACAACAAAGAGGACGAAAGCAACCGCGCTGGTGCCAACTCGAAGTTCGCGAAGAAAGCCCCCGCTGCTGGCCAGAGCCAGGGCGAAGGCAAAATCAGCGACCTCAAGAAGCCTGCTGAGAAGAACACCCTCGGCGACCTCGACGCCTTGAGCGCCCTGCGCGACCAGCTTGCTGGTGCCGAGCGTCAGGCTGGCGAAGACAAGCTGCGCGCCCGTCAGGATGCACCCGCCGCTGGCGCTGCCCCCGACAACGCGGAGATTGCCTAAGCACTAGCTTTAGGTTGAAACAAGAAGCCCCGAGCCGCAAGGTTCGGGGCTTTTTTTGTGCCATTTACTTGAATTACTCGTGCATAAATAACGTGCACGGCCATCATGCTCATCTGGCGTCTGCTTGTCCAACACTAACGGACGTGCACTTTTAATACTCATTTATTTATGCGCGAGTATTCCACTGCTACTCAAGCTATTTTAACCTGGGCAGTAATTTGCGACTAGCGGTTGCGTCTATATAAACTCATCTATTGTTAATTGTTTCTGTTGTGTTTATTTAATAAATTTATGTCTTATTTCCCTCCCGCACTTTTATCTTATGAAGAAACACTATCTCCTTGGCTTGCTCTTGAGTGGGCTTTGCCTGGGTAGCCCAGCGGCCCAGGCACAGACTACCGTTAAACGAGTTGTGCTGCAAGGATTTTGGTGGGATTATTACAATAATAACTACCCGTTTAAGTGGGCCGATTATCTGGCGGAGCTGGCCCCGCGCCTCAAATCGTTGGGCATAGATGCGGTGTGGATTCCGCCGACGCCGAAGAACAAGAACGCGACCAACGACGTGGGCTACTCGCCTTTTGACCAATACGACCTGGGCGACAAGTACCAAAAGGGCTCGACGCGCACACGGGTTGGCTCGAAAGACGAGTTTCTGCGCATGGTGGCAGTGCTGCACGCCAATGGTATTGAGGTGATTCAGGATGTAGTGCTGAACCACACCGACGGCGCAGGGACAAGTACTGGCGATGCGGGCCAGGACCCCGAAACTACCTACTCGATGCAGAGCAACAACGGATATAAAACATTCCGTTACAGCTCGTTTGCTACTCCCCTGCCCGAGATGGGCGACAACGGCGCGGCCTATGCGGCGCGACAAGGGCGCTGGCCTAAGAACTACCCCAACTTTCACCCGCAGCTAGGCCATAATTCGACCAGCGGCGACATGGCAGAGCCCTCCTTTGGCCCCGACTACTGCTACGGCAATGATGGGGGCAACGATGGCTACGGCCCGCCCAGCCCGGCCTATCTGGCGCTTTTTCCTAATGCCTATAACCCGACACAGCTACAGGGCTACAACCAGACGCAGGCCCGCAGCTGGGCGGTGTGGATGAAAAAGCAGACGGGCGTGGATGGCTTCCGATGGGATGCGGTGAAGCACTTTAGCTACAATGCCCAGCAGGACATCAGCTACAACCTGAAATACAACGCTAGCTGGGCCAACGGCGGCGCGGCGATGTTTAACGTGGGAGAATGGGTGGGCAGCAAGTCGGATATAGATGGCTACGTGAACAGCGTAAAAACTCAGAACGGGGGTACTGACTTCCTGATGGGCACCTTCGATTTTGAGCTGCGCGGGGCTATTTATAACATGGTGAGCGGAGGCGGCAGCTACGATTTGAGCTTGGTTCCGGGGGCGCAGCAAAGCCAGCGGGTGGCGTATTACCCTTCTTCGAATACTTACGTGCACCGCACTGCGCCCTTCGTGAATAGCCACGATACCTTCCGGCCGCAACTCGATGCCACAGGCAACTATACGGGCTGGAATACCGGCGATGAACTGGCGGGGCACATCGTACCATCCGATGTACGGCTATCGGCGGCGTATGCCATTGCGCTAGCGGTCGATGGCAATCCGCACATTTACTTCGAGGACTTATTTAATATCGGTGATACGGGCAAGCGCTGGACGCACCTGCCCACCTCGACTGCCGACCTGCCGGTACGCAGCGACTTGGTGAATCTGCTGTGGTGCCACCAGCACCTGGGCTTCAAGGGCGGCACCTATAAGGTGCCCTACATGGCTGCCGACCACCTTGTGATTGAGCGTAGCACCAAGGCGCTCATCGGCATCAACGATAACTATAGCACCTGGCAAACAGCCACCGTGCGCACCGACTTTGCGGTGGGTACGCAGCTGGCCGACTACTCCGGGGCCAGCACGACGGTGCAAACGGTATTTTTGGGTAGTGATGGCTACGCTTATGCCACCATCAGCACCCCGCCCTGCGATGGCACTGCGCCGCGGGGCCGCCGGGGCTACTCGGTGTGGGCACCGATGGGCCAGGGCGGTAGCGCTTACACGCCGCCCCGCGCCACCGCCACTACTCAGGAATGGGAAATGGCCGACGACCTCGGCGACCTCAATTGCCAGAGCCTAGGCCAGGGCGGTCGTTTGCCCGACTTATCTACTAACCGCCGCCTAGCGGGCAAAATTTACGCTCAGGCTGGCCAGCCCGTCACCTACGAGCTTTATCCTGAGCTTACTACCAATACCAACAGCATCACTATTGGTCTCTACGATTTGCGCGGCAACCGCCTGAGTTCGGCCAGCGGCACTACGTCAGCCATTGGCACCTACACGCCGGCCGCCACCGGCTGGCTGGCGGTGAAAGTGCAGAACACCAGCGCTACCTATGCCGGGCAGCGCTGCTACGCAAAAGTGACTTACACCGCGCCCACGGCTGTGGACACGCGCAACGCTACCGCGCCGCTCAACCAGGTTGCCATCTGGACCGGCAACAACGCCAGCACCGACCCCACCGACTGCCGCAACTGGGAAAACGGTATAATGCCCTCGGCGACTACCGATGTGCTGGTGCCGGCTGGCAGCACCCTCATGCCTAGCCTAGGTACTGGTACCCTGGCGGCTCGCGACCTCACCATTGAGGCGGGCGCGACAGTGGCGGTGGGGGCGGGCACTTCGCTCCGCATTGCTGGCAATTTCACCAACCAAGGCACACTCACCGGGCCGGGCCAAGTGCTGTTTAATGGCACAGTGAAACAGTCGATTGTTGGGGCCACGGCGTTTGCCAATCTCAGCTTAAACAACTCGGCCGATGTGACGCTGCTCAGTCCCATATCCGTGAGCGACACGCTGACGCTACGCACCGGCCACCTAGTAGTAGACAACCAGTTGCTGACGCTCGGGGCCACTACCACCATCTCCGGGGCCAATGCCAGCCGCTACCTCATCACCCGCGACGACCCGGCGGCCCTGGGCTACGTGCTGCGGCCGGTGCCGGCTACCGGCGCGGCGGTGAGCTTCCCGGTGGGTACAGCAACCTCTTACGCCCCTGTAGCCCTCAGCAACCAGGGTACGGCAGCTAATGTCAAAGTGCGCACCTTCGGCAGCGTGCTGGAGCACGGCACCAGCGGCGCGCCCTACGCTGGTGCCAGCCGCTTCGTAAGTCAAGTGTGGGATATAACGCCAGCTACGACTGGGGCCGTAGTGGATGTGACGCTGCAATGGCCGGCTACGGCCGAAAACACTAGCTTTCGGCGGGCGGCGGCCAGCGTTTATCACAACGACAATACCAGCACCGGCACCTGGGCGGCCATCACTAGCACGGCCGCCACGGGCACCAATCCCTACCAGCTCACGGCCACTGGCGTGAGTAATTTCTCCACGTTTGCCGTGGGCTCAGCGGCCACCACGCTACCTGTTACGCTAGTGAGCTTTGGGGCACGGCGGACTAGCACCACAACAGTACTAGTGAGCTGGACCACGGCGGCCGAATGGAATTGCGCCCGCTTCGAGGTCGAGCGCTCGGCCGATGGGCAGCAGTTTCAGCGGCTGGGGGCCGTGCCATGCAGCGGTGCTGCCGCGCCCTACTCCTTCCGCGACGAGCCCGCCGTGGGAGCCGCCTACTACCGGCTACGGCAGGTTGATACCGATGGCCAAGCACACTATAGTGCTACTATCTATGTAGGAGCGACAGCGGATGACAGCCTGGGCCTGAGCCTATTCCCCAATCCAACTACCGGCTCGATTACACTGCTGGGCCTGCCCGACACGGCGGTGCTCACGCTCAGCCTCAACAGCACACTAGGTCAGCCGCTACTAACTCCCAGCACAGCATCGCTGCCCGAACTCACCGCCCGGCTCAATGCCCTCCTTGCTACTTGTGCGCCTGGCATGTACGTGCTCACGGTCGAAAGCAACGGCCAGCGCCAACACCTGAAACTAGTGAAGCAATAGGCGGCAGCCCGAAAACTTCCTGCCTATTGCTTGTTCAATCCAATACCGCTCCGTACCTTTGCCCGCCCAAGCCGGTAACGTGACCGAGTGGCTAGGTAGAGGTCTGCAAAACCTCCTACAGCGGTTCGAATCCGCTCGTTACCTCTTTTTTTTAGTAAAACCCCTTTTGAGTCAAGCACTTAGAAGGGGTTTTGTCATTTTAGGTACAGCATGGGCACAACATATTGTCCCTGCGTTGCCGGTTGACCACTGAAGGCTACCATGCGCATAAATTCAATTATTGAAGCCTCGCCTCACCCGCGAGGCTTTTCTTTGCTCCATGCGCCCGCGTTCCTTCTTTCAATACGTCATCGGCAGCTTCGTGCAACTAGCCCCGGACACGCCCATGCAACGCGTCATTTGGCGCGGCAAGCAACTGGTGCCTAGTATCACCGGCCGGCAGCCCTATGAGGTGCCCGTTTACCGCCTCGACGATGGCCATTGGGACTGCTATTACGAACATGAGCTACGCCCAGCCCTCAGCCGGGACGGATAGTCGGCCCAACTAGCCAGTCAGGCTCACAGCTGTATACTTAGGCTACCACTCAGGAAGCCGCATCTAATATGCATAAGCTTCCAGCGGTACCGAGCTACCCCGCCCAAATCCACTCCGCGCCGTAGCTTCGCCGTTCCTAGCCCGCCGGGTTGGCAAGCCGCTAGGACACTGACAGCTATGGCAATTCGTTTACTATTGTTTCGAGTGGTACTATTGAGCTGGCTGGGTAGCCTGGTCACTATAGCTCAGGCTCAGAGCACCCCGCCATTTGACTTGGTGCAGACAGTGGGTCAGCAGCTTAGCAGCCCAGTGGGCGGGCCGGCTGTCACGAGCATGACCACCGACAAATGGGGCAATGTGTACGTGGCGGGCTACTACTCGGGCACTGTGCAGTTGGGCACTACCACGCTCACGGTCAGCGGGAACGTACCGGCCTGGACCACCCGCAGCTTTTTGGCCAAGCTCGATGCCACTGGCACCTACCAGTGGGCCATCGACTTCGATGGCTACGTGCAGCAACACGAAACGCGCCTGCTAGCCGTAGACGCGGCGGGCAATGCCTACCTGGCCGGCACGTATACCGGTCCCAGCGCCACCTTTGGCCCCTTTCAGCTCACGTGCACGGCGGGCGCGAGTAGCTTATACATCCTGAAAGTAGCGCCCAATGGCACCTACCTGTGGGCACGCCAAGCGGCCAATAGCAACATGGGCGCGCACGGCCTGGCCGTAGACCGGGCCGGTAGCGTGTACGTATCGGGGGCCTTTAGCACGGCCAGCACCACCTTCGGCAACATTACCCTGCAAAACACTAAATCGGGCCATACCATTGCCTGCGTAGCCAAGCTGGCGGCCAATGGCACCTGGCAGTGGGCCACCCAAGCCGTAGCCGGCAGCTATGCCTCCGAAGGCGATTATGCGCAGAGCGTAGCGGTCGATAGCCAGGGCAATACCTACATAGCGGGTTCTTTCGGCGCGTCCACCATCACCCTGGGCAGCATCACCCTCACCAATAATACGCCGTATGGCTTCACCTGCGATGCCTTCATGGCGAAGCTCGACACCACCGGCCAGTGGGTGTGGGGGCACCGCGTGGGCAGCCCCAGCTACGATGGCATTCAGGATATTGCCGTCGATGCCAACGACGATGTAGTACTGCTGGGCTACATGCAAGGCACGCCCGATAGCAACAGTTGGGTGCAGCCTACCAGCAGCAGCGGATACTTCGAGCTGTTTGTGACGCGCCTTACTTCGGCCGGAGCGGCGCGCTGGGCCGCTCCGGCCGGTGGGCAAGATGCAGAAGTACCCACCCAGCTAGCCCTCGATGCCGCTGGCAATGCCTACGTAACGGGCCGCTTCAGTAGCGCCACCGCCTATTTTGGCACCGCCAGTGTCACCAATCCGCACAGCCAAACTGGCGAAGAGGCCTTTGTAGCCAAAATCAACCCCACAGGTACCTGGCAGTGGGCGCAGCAAACCCTGGGCACTTACTACAGTGAGGGCCACGGCATTGGGGTAGACCCCAGCGGTACTGTCTGGCTATTTGGTAGCTGCCAAAGCACCAGCACGGCTTTTAGCAGCCTCACCCTGCCCACGGCCAGCCGCTTTGTGGCCCGGCTGGGGTCGGCCATCTACCCCACACTGGTGGGTGGCGTGATGCCGGCTAGCGGTCAGGCCGGGCAGCAGGTCACGGTGACCGGGGCCCGCTTTACGGGCGTTACAGGCGTGTTTTTCAATAATATCCCCGCCACTTCCTTCACCGTTTTATCGTCGACCAAGCTGCTAGCCACCGTGCCACCGGGGGCCACTACGGGCGGCGTGGAGGTTCGCACGGCGGCCGGGGGCAATGGCCCGGCCCCGGTGTTTCAGGTGGTGACGGCGCTGGCTACCAGCGCCGCTCAGGCAGCGGCTGGGCAGGTGTGGCCCGTGCCGCTGTCTGCCGAGCGGGTGTTGCACTTGCGCCTGCCCCATGCGCTGGCCTTGGGCAAGGCGGGCCGCGCTTCGTTGCGCTCGGCGCTGGGGGCCGAGGTGCGGGCCTTCACCGTGGCTGCCACGGAGAGCGAGCTGTCATTGCTGGGGCTGCCGGCCGGGGTGTATGTGCTCACGGTGCAGGCTCCCGGCCAGTTGCCGCTAACTCAGCGGCTGGTGTTGGAGTAGGTCGGGCGCGGCCTGGGGTAAGCGGAGAATCACGAATAGGGTGTTTTCGGAATCGGAATACGCCTGTCATTGCGAGGAGGCCCGACGAAGCAATCGCACCTGCATAGCTTGCCTGGATGTGATTACTTCGCTCGCAATGACAACCGTGCGCTTGCTATTGCCACGCTACAAACCTGGTATCGCTACACGGCGCCCTCCCCGTAGCTTGGGTTAGCTATGCATTTGCTCTAGCAGGCCAGCTATAGCGGCTTAGCCTTACCTTATTCTTACCAAGCCAAGAGCGCGTTGTGAGCCTTACTCCTAGTAAAAACGCCGCCTCATCCGATGGGCTCAGCCAAAAGCACTAGTCCAGAGGGCCAGTAATCGCTTCTATCGGCTACTATCTACCCATTAGCTTTTCTCCGAATGATGCTAAATCAGGGAAGCATAAGATAGCCCGACCCATTATTTCTGGAAGTAAATAGTGAGAAAACAGTATTTTATAAAAATAGTCCTGTAACAACGAACAGAACTATTTTGCACTAAGCCCAACCTTACTAATTATAATCACTTGGATTACAAGATACATTAATTTTATTTAAAAATATTTATCAAATATTTTTGGACTTTTTCAATTAGCATGCCTAGTTTTGCAACGCATTCAGCCACAAAAATTATTGCATTATCAGTATAGGTCGTGTGAAAAAAGAAGATGTGGGGACATCGATTGAAGGACAATACCGGGAGCTTTCCGGCACTGTTTGATACCAGGTTTATATAACATTTACAAGTAATAATACAATTTATTAGAACGAGGCTGCCGGGACGTGCAGCACGAATAAATAGTGAAAACAGGCTGAATATGCAGGCCGCCAGCACCGCTGGCGGCCTTTTTTATGTGGTTTAACCCCATTTGGTGCGTTGGGGCGGGCCACAGCTGCCAGTGCTGCCGACGCAAACTGGCCACCGCCCAGGGTTTGAAAGCTGGGAATTACCCCCTGCGGTGCCTACATTGCCAAGCCGCTGGCTGGGCTAGCGGCTAATCCTTGCCCTGGCTATATGAAAATTATTGACCTGCGCACTATGCGCGGCCCAAGCTACTGGTCGGTGAAGCACTACCGCCTCATCGTCTCAAAAGTTGATTTACAAGAGTTTGCCGGTGAGTGGAGCAATACCATCGACGGGTTTGCCGAGCGGCTCACGGCGCTGCTGCCTGAGATAGGCCAGCCCCACGAATCGGGCCGCCCGTCGAGTAAGCAGCTGGCCAAGCACCCGCCCCTTACGCAAGAGCAACTAGCTGATGGTGAGCCGCTGGGCCACGTTATTCAGCACGTAGCGCTGGAGCTTCAGCGGCTGGCTGGCATGCCGGTTTTCTGGGGCAAGAGTTACCCCGCTCGCGAGGAAGGCGTGGAGTACGTAGTATTTGCCTACCAGGAAGAGCGCGCCGGCCGCTACGCCGCCCAGTCGGCCGTGGAGCTGGTGGAGGCGCTGGCCAAAGGCGAGGAATTCGACCTGAAACCGGTGATTGACGAGCTGCACGACATTCGGGAAGACGAGTTTTTTGGCCCCAGCACTTGGAGCATCGTGGCCGAAGCTGCTTCGCGCAATATCCCATATATCCAGCTGAAAAACAGCAGCATTATCCAGCTTGGTTACGGCGTAAACCAACGCCGCATCTGGGCAACTACCACCAACCTGACCTCGCACGCGGGCGTGGAAGTGGCCGGCAATAAGAACCGCACCAAGGCCATGCTGGCCGACGGCGGCGTGCCGGTGCCGCGGGGCACTACCGTGTACTCGGAAGACGGCCTGCGCGATGCCATTGAGGAGCTGGGCTTCCCCATCGTGACCAAGCCACTCGACGGCAACCACGGCAAGGGTGCCACCATCCGCATCATGAACTGGGAAGATGCCGTGGAGGGCCTGAAATTCGCCAAGGAATACGGCCGGGCCGTGATTGTGGAGCAGTTTGTGGAGGGCGACGACTACCGCCTGCTGGTGGTGAATGGCAAGCTCATCGCGGCGGCCAAGCGCACGCCCGCCGCCGTAGAGGGCGATGGCGAACGCACTATCCAACAGCTTATTGACAAGGTGAACGAAGACCCGCGCCGGGGCGTGGGCCATGAGAAGGTACTCACCAGCATCAAGGCCGACCAGCACACGCTGGACATTCTGACTGGCAAGGAGTTGACGCTGGACTCGGTGCTGCCGGCCGGCGAAACGCTGTACCTCAAGAGCACCGCCAACATCAGCACCGGCGGCACGGCCACCGACGTGACCGACCTCGTAGACCCCTACAACGTGCTGCTGGCCGAGCGTGTGGCCGGCATCGTGGGCCTCGACATTTGCGGCATCGACTTGCTAACCAGTGATATCGCCATTCCGCTCAACCAGACGCGGGGCGCGGTGATTGAAGTGAATGCG
>CAXUKA010000173.1:0-13224 GCA_964251335.1 uncultured Hymenobacter sp. | reverse complement strand
CGCCCAACCCTGAAACCCTAACCCGGCTACCGATGGTTATGCAGGGTGATGGACATTTCCTCTCCCGAAGCGGCGGCCGCCCACTTTGCCCAGCTGCCCGAAGCCGATTTGCTGTACATGGCCGAGCATGCGCGCCAATACCCGCCGCCCGTGGGGGCTGCTGCCATGGCCGAGCTTCAGCGGCGCGGCGCAATGCCCGATGCACCCGCTCCTGCCCTACCGCCGCCGCCCGCCGAAGAGCCCCACGAAACATGGGGCCAACTGCTGAGCCAGCTTGGTAAAGGCCTGTTTTGGCCCAGCCCGCCCTATGTGGCGGTGCCGCTACTCATCGACCTCACCGTGCTGGTGTGGCTCTTGATGGTTATCAGCGGGGTTTCGCCCACCGCGCCTACGGGCCGCGAGCTAGCTGCCTGGGGCTCCAACGTGAGTAATCTTACGCTGCACGGGCAGCCGTGGCGGCTGTTTACGAGCCTGTTCGTGCACGGCGGCATGACCCACTTACTGCTTAATATGTTCAGTCTGTGGCTACTGGGACTGATGCTGGAGCAACGCGTAGGCGCTTGGCGACTGCTGGCTGTGTACCTGGCTAGTGGCCTGGCAGCCAGCCTAGCCACAGTGTGGTACCACACCGATGGC
Organism: uncultured Hymenobacter sp.; assembly: GCA_964251335.1. GTDB lineage: Bacteria > Bacteroidota > Bacteroidia > Cytophagales > Hymenobacteraceae > Hymenobacter. The sequence continues at coordinate 12,588 of CAXUKA010000173.1, read as the reverse complement.
ATCAATTCGACGGGGGCCAGCGGGGCCATTTTTGGGCTCTACGGTCTCATGCTGGTGCTACTGCTAAGTAAGAAGATGGTGCTCGACAAATCGGACCGCCGCGCCATGCTGGGGCTGGTTCTTTACTTGGTATTGAGCAACTTAATATCTGGTCTTACTGGCAACATTGATAACATTGCCCACGTCGGAGGACTATTGATGGGGCTGCTGGTGGCGGGGCCGCTGGCAGTGTTTTCTATAAAGAAGGAAGCAGTTGTTTAGGAGGTCAGTGGTCATGCCAGACGCTAATTTTTCACCTTCCTAAACTGCGCCAATAACTTTCTGCTATAGCTACTGATTCTTCTTTTCTCATCCTAACCTTTTCCTTGACAACCTGATGCTTGCGCTCCAACAAGATGCCACCAACCAACCCGCCGTGGCCCGGGAAATTCCTACTCCCACGCCTGCTGCCGGCGAGGTATTAATAAAAATCCACGCCGCTGCCCTCAACCACCGTGATGTCTGGATTCAGAAAGGCCAATACGCGGGATTGAAATTACCCTGCACCCTTGGGGCCGATGGCAGCGGCGAAATAGCTGCGCTGGGCGATGGGGTAACGGACCTAACTGTTGGCGAGGCCGTTATCATTTACCCTGGTGTAGACTGGGGCGACAGCCCCAAAGTACAGGGCGGTAATTTTCGGGTGCTGGGCATGCCCGACCCTGGGGTATTTGCCGAATACCACACGACTTCGGCGGCCTACGTGCGGCCCCGCCCAGCCCATCTCGACTGGGCACAGGCGGCGGCGCTGCCCCTGGCTGGCCTCACGGCTTACCGGGCGGCTTTTGTGCGGGCGCAGCTCCAGCCCGGCGAGCGGGTGCTCATCACGGGTATTGGCGGAGGCGTGGCGCTGACAGCGGCGCAGCTTTGCATAGCGGCTGGGGCCGAAGTTTGGGTAACGTCGGGCGACGACGAAAAGCTGGCGCGGGCATTGGCACTGCCTATCGGCCTGCGCGGCGGCATCAACTATAACCAAGAAAAATGGGCTAGAGAACTAACGAAACAGGCCGGCGGTGGCTTCGATGTTATTATTGACAGCGCCGCCGGGCCGGCATTTGGGACGCTGCTCGATGCGGCGGCACCGGGTGGGCGCATCGTGTTCTACGGCGGCACGCTGGGGGCCATCACGCAGCTGCCACCAGCCAAAATATTCTGGCAGCAACTCAGCATCCTGGGGTCTTCGATGGGCAGCTTGCAGGATTTTGATGCCATGCTGGCCTTGGTCAACGAGCATCAAATAGTGCCGGTGGTAGACAAGCACTTCCCGCTGGCTGAAGGCGAGGCGGCGCTGAAATACCTGGCAGCCGGCCAGCAGCTAGGTAAGGTGGTGCTGGATATTGCCGTGTAGCTCCACCCTCGGCCCCTACCTAACATAAAAAAGGAGCCCGCAACTGACGTTGCGGGCTCCTTTTTTATAGAATGTTACCAACGCTTACTTCTTGCGGTACTCCGCATTCAAATAAGCTAGCACGGGCGTGGTAATATCAAGGCCTTTTTCGCCGTAGGCGATGGTGCCGCTGGGCGCAGCAATGAGTATCATCTTGTAGCCGTGGGCTTTTCCGTAGGCTTCTACTTTTTTATTCACGCTTTCGAGCACCGTTTGGGTCAGCTTGCCTTCGGCTTCCTGAGCCTGAGCCTGAATTTTTTGCTGCTCTACGGCACCTTGCTGCTGCTGGGCTTGCAGCTTCTGCTCAGCAGCGGCGCGCTGCTCGGCGGTGAGCGATGCAGCGGTTTTCTGGTACTGCTCCACAGCCGTGCGGAAGCCGCCTACGAGTGCCTGGTTTTGGCGTTCCCAGCCTTTGGCTTTAACCTCAAACGAGCGGCGAGCGTCTTTCATACCCTGGTAGCCTTCGAGCAGCTTGCCCGACTCGACGTACACGATAGCGCCAGCAGCGGGAGCCGGGCCAGCGGGCGCGGTGGCCACTGGAGCAGCTGCTTCGGGGGTGGCAGGCTCTTCGACGGGCGCGGGCGTAGCGGTGGTGGCGGTGGTATCAGTGGCCTCGGCGGCGGGTGCCTCGGTAGTGGCTACGGCCGGGGTAGTGGCGGCCACCGTGGGGCGCTGATTGAAATGCAGAAAATACAGCACGGCCACTGCAATGAGCAGCACCGCATTAAAAGCTAGTTGGGCAGGATTCTTCATATTAGCAAAGGTAATAGGCAGTGTAGCATAAGCTTTAGCTTGTGCAGGTATCAATCGAGCGACACACAAGCTAAAGCTTGTGCTATACAGGCACAGCCAAGTGCAGTAGCGCATCGCCTTGGTTCACCACCGGCATGTAGTTGAAGCCGATAACATAGCCGCTCATCGGCGACTCCAGACGCACCGACTGCAAACCGTAGGGGTCAGATACCGAACCATATACCTGACCCTTTTCCACAAAGTCGCCTAACTTCACCATAGCCCGAAACAGGCCGGCGTAGCGCGCCCGCAGCCAGCGGTGGCGGTGGCACACAATGCTGGGCCGCGAGGGGGCGGGCGCTTCGGTGGCGCTCATGCCCAAGTGGTGCAGCACCCGCAGCGTACCCGCAATGGCCTCTTCAATGCCCATTTCGTCGAGGCGCAGGCTCTCGCCGGTTTCGTACACGATGATGGACTTGCCCAGCGCGTGGGCCGTGGCGCGCAGCGAGCCCGACCGCAGCCGCGAATGCAGCGTGAAGGGCGCGGCAAAGGCCTCGGCCAGGTCGTCGGTGGTGTCGTCTTCGCCCAGCACGCAGCGCAGCTGAGGGTAGTTGGCGCGGGCCGCGCCGCCGGTGTGGAAGTCGATGCCGACATCGACGAGCGGCATTATTTCGCGCATGAAGCGGTGGGCTACGCGGCTGGCTACCGAGCCGCGGGGGTGGCCCGGAAAGGAGCGGTTTACGTCTTTGCCATCGGGCACTTCACGGCTAAAGTTCAGGAAGCCATAGATGTTAAGAATGGGAATGGCGATGATAGTGCCCCGCGTGGGCTGCAATAAATTGCGCCGCAACAGCCGCCGAATGGTTTCGATGCCATTGACCTCATCGCCGTGCATGCCAGCCATCAAGAGCAGCACCGGGCCGGGCTCCTGCGCCCGAATTACGTGCACTGGCACGTCAATCACCGCGCCCGAAGGCAGCTTCGAGATAACTAGCCGGGTGAGCACGCGCTCGCCGGGATTAATCGCTAAATCATTGAGGTAGAGCAGGTCGTCAGTCGGCATAGCAGGGCCAGAAGAAAAAGGCGGGCAGGTTTTGGTGAAAGGCAAAATGCCGTTCAAGAACCCGGCCAGTTCTTTTGCTCGCGGGGCTTTGGCAAGCAAAAGCTTACCCTACACTTGCTAGTCGGCGGCTGAGTCGGGGGCCGATTCCTTGGCTTTGGTTTTGCGCTTGCGCTCGGCCAGCGCGGCCGTGTAGTCGATGATACGACCGGCAATGTCGAGGCCGGTAGCCTTTTCGATGCCTTCAAGGCCAGGCGATGAGTTCACTTCCAGCACCAATGGGCCGCGCTTGCTTTGCAGCATGTCCACGCCCGCAATACCCAAGCCTAACGCTTTGGTAGCCAGCAAGGCAGCGGCCTTTTCAGCGCGGCTCAACTTTACCAACGTGCCCACGCCGCCCCGGTGCAGGTTAGAGCGAAACTCGCCCTCTTTGCCCTGACGGCGCATGGCCCCTACTACTTCGCCATTTACTACAAAGGCGCGCACGTCGGCGCCTTTGGCTTCGGCGATGAACTCCTGCACCAGGATGCGCGCCTTGAGGTTGTGGAAGGCTTCGATGACAGATTGGGCGGCTTTGGCGCTTTCGGCCAGCACCACGCCCAAGCCCTGCGTGCCTTCTAGGAGCTTGATAATGACCGGGGCACCGCCTACGTGCTCGATGAGGGCGGGCACGTCGTTGGTGAAATTGGCGAAGGCCGTTTTGGGCATACCCACGCCGGCGCGGCTCAGGATTTGGGTCGAGCGGAGCTTGTCGCGCGAGCGCACAATGGCCTGGCTGTCAACGGCCGTACGCACCTTCATCATCTCAAACTGCCGCACCACGGCCGTGCCGTAGAACGTGACCGATGCCCCGATGCGCGGAATAATGGCATCGGGCCGGACTAGCGGCCGGCCTTGGTAAATAATATCGGGCTGGCCCTGCTCCAGCACCAGGTTGCACTGCAAATGGTCGATAACCTGGGCCACGTGGCCGCGCGCTTGCGCCGCCGTCACCAGCCGCTGTGTGGAGTACGATTTGGGCTCCCGCGAAAGAATAGCCAGGTTCATAAAATCAATACCAGCACTAACTTAACTGGACTAAAACAGTGATATTCTCTTGGCCTGTCGGCCGCACTACTCCCGCTCAATCGCTGGTTTGTTTCCTAAAATGCTTGCTTTTCGAAGTACCAAGCTACGGCTAAACCACGCCATCAGCATTGGGGTTCGGCGGCGGGGTGCGGGCAGCGGCCCGGCGCTCAGCCTTATACGACAAATCGCGCCGCGCCACATCGACCACGAAGCGGCCCTGGCGCAGCAGCGCCCGCCCCAGCAGCACCGGGTAGCGCAGGTCGGAGCGGTCGGCCAGCGAAAACTCGGTGGTAAAGCTTTTGCCGTAGAGGCGCACCGTGGTCGTGATGACGAAGCGGGCCTGCACCTCGCCGTTGGAGGAGCGAATGTCGCGGCGGTCGAATTCGTGGAAGGCCAGCGGGCGGCCGTCGGTGGCGGGGTGGCCAGGGTCGAGCAGGCGCACGTGCAGCACAGGCCGGCCGGTGGCGGGGTCGGGCTCGAGGCGCACTTCATCGCAGTGGATAGCGCTGGTGTAGGCCCCGGTATCGACCTTGGCCTCGACGCCGCGCAAAGCCAACGCGGGCAGGTCGATGAGCTCGCGGCGGCCGAGAAAACGCTTCTTTTTTAAACCCTTGAGCATATGCAGCTGATGCCAGCTTGGTCGATACACGAAAAAGCCCCGCACGCGGCGGGGCTTAAAGATATGTAGCGCGAAGTAGCGTTGCGCGCTGCGACTAATATTGCTGCTGGCCCAGCAGGCGCTCGTACTCGCGCTGGGTGCGCTCGCCTCGGTTGAGCTTGCTATAAGCCGCAAAGCCTTGTATCGCCAGCCCAAAGCCCCAGAATACCGATGTCCAGATAGGCCAGGGCAACTCGTTGTGGTGGTGGCGCTCGATAGGCCAGGACGTAATGGCCCACAGCGCCCACAGGCCGGCATTGACGAGGAGATACACGACCAAATGACCCTGAAACTTAGTGCGGGCCTTGGCAATCTGCCACAGGCGCTGGTCGCGAGTAGCATCGGCGGTGGTGGCGGAGGCGGGGCGGAGGGGCTGCATGGCGTGCGGGGGTTAGCGGTGGTTGGAAGTGATGGTCAAATATAGAATTTTGACCTGGCCCTTCGCAATTTGCTCTTCCCCAAGCGCCAAACCCGGCCGCCGAAACCGCAAAAACGCCGCCCGAAGCGACATGTACAATCGCTCGGTTTTTATCGCTTCCCAGCTATGCCTGTCTCCCCTACTACTCGCCTACGCATTGCGCAGGGCGATATCACCAAGCTCGCTACTACGGCCATCGTCAACGCAGCCAATTCCTCGCTGCTCGGTGGCGGCGGTGTAGATGGGGCCATTCATCGGGCCGGCGGTCCGCAGATTTTGGAGGAGTGCCAGCAGATTCGTGCCCGGCAGGGCGGCTGCAAAGTAGGGGAAGCTGTCATCACCAGCGGCGGGCGGCTACCGGCCAGCTATGTCATTCATACCGTAGGCCCGCACTGGAACGGCGGCCACAAGCGCGAGCCGGAGCGACTAGCCAATTGCTACCGCAATAGCTTGCAGATAGCCGCCAATAAACAGCTGGAATCGGTAGCTTTTCCCGGCATCAGCACGGGTATTTATGGCTACCCAAAAGATGCGGCGGCCACTGTTGCCGTGCGCGAGGTGCAGCAGTGGCTGGCGGCGCACGAGTGGCCCAAGGAAGTGGTATTAGTGGCTTTTGATGCCGAAACCAAGCAGCTATACGAGCAGGAAGTTGTGCGGACTTTGTAGTCCGCGGCCGCTTACGGGTAAACGCGGACCACAAAGTCCGCGCAACTTCTATACCGCTACGCCGATGCCCTCTACGCGCTCGGCCACCTGGCGCATGAGCCACAGCGGAGTGCTAGTAGCGCCACAGATGCCCACCGTAGTAGCGCCGACAAACCACTCCTCTTCTATTTCATTTTCATTCTCAATGAAATAGCTGCGCGAGTTCACCGCATTCACTACCGAAAACAGCGCCTTGCCATTTGAGCTTTTACGTCCGCTCACGAACAAAATAACGTCGTGCTCCAGGGCGAACTTACCGAGTTGCGGCTCGCGGTTGCTCACCTGCCGGCAGATGCTGTCGTTGGCATCAAAGCTTTCGAGCGCGCCACCAGCGGCCGCGATGCGGGCTTCGATGAGCGCCTTCATTTTATAAAAGCCGGCCGTGCTTTTCGTGGTTTGGCTAAAGAGGGTGACGGGCCGCGTGAAGTCAACTTGGTCGAGGTCGGCCTCGTGCATCACAATAATAGCCTGGTTGCGCGTCTGGCCGGCGAGGCCAATTACTTCGGCGTGGCCGGGCTGGCCGTATAGCACAATCTGGCCGTTTTCACGGGTGGTGCTATCGAAGGCGTGCTTTACGCGGTTTTGCAGCTTGAGCACCACCGGGCAGCTAGCGTCGATAAGCTCCAGGTTGTTTTTCAGAGCCAGCTGGTAGGTTTCGGGCGGCTCGCCGTGGGCCCGGATGAGCACCTTGCAGTCGTGCAGCGTGCCGAGCTGCTCGCGGTCTATCACGCGCAAGCCTTGCTTGTTGAGGCGTTCGACCTCCATGCGGTTGTGCACGATGTCGCCGAGGCAATAGAGCGTTTCGGCCCCGCTATTCAACTCGTCTTCCGCCATCTGAATGGCAAACTCAACGCCGAAGCAATAGCCGGAATTTTTATCGATGGTAACCTGCATAGTAGCTAGATAACAGCCCGGCGAGTTGCGGGGTTCGAAAAGGCAAAGGTACACAAGCAGTAACTGCAATATAGAATTGGCGTCAGCCGGGCTACTTGTAGCAGCGCCCAGCCAAAACCTGTGCCACACTTGCTTCACCGGCCCGACCTTTGCCGGCCCGTGCCAGGCCATGTTATTTAATTCGCTTCATTTTCTCGTTTTTTTCCCGCTGGTAGTGGGGCTGTACTACGCCCTGCCGCCGCGCTGGCGAGCACCGCTACTGCTGGTTAGCAGCTATTATTTCTACTTTAGCTGGCGGCCGGTTTATACGCTTTTGCTGCTGGCCACCACGCTGCTCGATTATTACAGCGGGGTGCGCATGAGCCGCTTGGGCACCAAGCAGCAGCGCCGCCCATGGCTCTACCTTAGCCTGGCCAGCAACCTGGGCACGTTGTTTATCTTCAAGTATTTCAACTTCTTCCGCGAAACGGCAGGCGCGCTCGCGGCGACCTTGCACCTGCCCTACGCCGTGCCCGTGCTGGAGCTAGTGCTGCCAGTGGGTGTGTCGTTCTACACCTTTCAGTCGGTGGCCTACATCGTCGATGTGTACCAGGGCAAGCTGGAGGCCGAGCAAAATCTGGGGCGCTTCGCGCTGTTCGTGGCCTTCTGGCCGCAGCTGGTGGCTGGCCCCATCGAGCGCGGCGGGCAGATGCTGCCGCAGCTGCGCCAAACCCACGAGTTCGACTACGATAACGTGGCCAGCGGCCTGCGGCTCATGGCGTGGGGTATGTTTAAGAAAGTGGTGATTGCCGACCGGCTGGCTCTGCTCGCCAACCCCGTTTTTGACCACCCGCACCGCTTCGATAGCTTAGCGCTGGTGCTGGCAGTGGCCGCGTTTACGGGGCAGATTTACGCCGACTTTTCGGGCTATACTGATATAGCGCGGGGTTCGGCGCGGGTGCTGGGCTACCGGTTGGTGCTCAATTTTCGGCAGCCGTATTTGGCTAGCTCAGTGGGCGATTTTTGGCGGCGCTGGCACATGTCGCTGTCCAATTGGTTTAGGGACTACGTGTACATCCCGCTGGGCGGCAGCCGCCGCAGCCCGGCCCGCAACTACGGCAACGTGCTGATTGTATTCTTATTAAGCGGCCTTTGGCACGGGGCTAGTTGGACGTTTGTAGTCTGGGGCGCGCTGCATGGCTTCTACCTCGTAGTCGAAAACTGGACCGCGCCCACCCGCGCCGCGCTGGCGCAACGGCTAGGGCTGCTGGCCCGGCCGCACCTCTACCGCGTGCTGGGCACGGCTACTACGCTGGCGCTGGTGGCCTACGCTTGGATATTCTTTCGGGCCAACTCGCTGCCCGATGCTTTTTACATCAGCACGCACCTATTCCGGGGCTGGGGGCAACTGCATGCGGCACAGCTGCAAGGCTTGCTGGGTGGGCTAGGCCGCCACTTCGTAGCCGAGCTAGTGGTAGCGGGCGGGGCAGTGGCGCTGCTAGCCGCTGCCGACTACCGCGCCGAGCGTGGCTCCGTGGCAGCGTGGCTGGCGCGGTGGCCTGCGCCATTGCGCTGGGCTGGCTACCTAGGGCTGCTGCTGACTATGCTGTATTTCGGAGTTTTTGGGAGCAGCCAGTTCATTTATTTTCAATTCTAGACTGCTTCGGCGATGCAAAAACTACTGTTGCGGCTAACGCTGTTGCTGGGTACGGCGGCGCTGCTGGGCGGCCTGGGCATCTGGCTGGGTTTGCGGCGTGGGTACGTCGATGCGTTTTATGCGCGCTTTGCGGCTCCGCCGGCGGGCTCATTGGTGCTGGGCACTTCGCGGGCGGCGCAGGGCATTAAGCCTAGCGTGCTGGCGGCGCAGCTGGGCGGGCGGTATGAGGGGCCGTGGCTCAACTATGCCTTCACGCTGGCTGAGTCGCCGTATGGGCCGGGCTACCTGAGCAGCATCGAGCGCAAGCTGGCACCGGGTACCACACATGGGCTATTCGTGCTGGCCGTGGACCCGTGGTCGCTGTCTTTGCCCAAGGATGTAAAACACAGGGAATACCCCCTTTTTTCCAAGCATTTCAGCCGGAAGGGGCCCGTGATTTATCCCGAAGAAAAATCAATGGTCAGCCAATTAGCTAGTGTCAGCCAAAACCCCAATAGTGATTATCTAGCCCACTGCCTGCACCGGCCTTTTTATCAGCTGCTGCTGAACACTGATACCGCTCACGTAATTGAGCGCCTGCACCCCGATGGCTGGCTTGAAATTGCCTTGCCACCACCCTCGGCTGATACCGCGTTGCTGCGCCGCCGCACCGCCGAAAAACTGGCCTCGTATCGCAATCTGGCGGCTACCAACGCTTTTTCCCAAGGCCGCCTCGCCAGCCTCTATCAAACCATCCTGTTTTTACAGCAGCACGGCCAGGTTATACTGGTTCGGGTACCTACCGGGCCTCAGATGGCTGCCCTTGAAACCCAGTATCAGCCTGATTTTGATGGGCGAATGCGCGTTCTGGCAAATTCGCGCCACGTACCCTATCTCAATTACCTAAGCCAGCCTTATCCTACCAACGACGGCAACCACATCACCCGTCAGGCCGCCGAGCAATTCAGCCAGCGGCTGGCGGCGGACGTTGCGCGGCTAAGTCACTGATTTTACTGCGGAAGGCGCGGAAGATTTCGCGAAGGGGCGCGGACGCTGATTAATCGTTGCCGATGCGCTCATTCACCTTGTGGGCATAGGCGGCGAAAAGAGCCGACGACACCTTATCGAGCACAAAATCGACCTGCTCGGTAATGGTGATGTGCGTGGTGTCGAGCAGCACGGCATCGGCGGCGCGGCGCAAGGGGCTTTCGGCGCGGGTCGAATCGATGTGGTCGCGCTTGCGCAGGTTTTCGATAATGTCTTCGAGCGACACGATTTCGCCTTTGGCAGCTAACTCTTCCTGGCGGCGGAGAGCGCGGACTTCGACCTCAGCAGTCATGAAGATTTTCACTTCGGCATCGGGGAAAACGGTGGTGCCGATGTCGCGACCATCCATCACCACGCCGCGCTTGCGGCCCATACGCTGCTGCTGGGCCACCATGGCGTGGCGCACCTGCGCAATTACCGACACTTCGCTCACGGAATTGGAAATCCGCATCTGGCGAATATCATCTTCCCGAATGTGGTCGTTCAGGCACAATTCGTTGCGGCCGGTGCGGCGGTTACGCTTGAAACTGATGTGGATATCGTCGCGCAGGGCCTGCTCGATGCGCGGCATATCGCCGAAGGCAATATCGTTTTCCAGCAAGTAAAGCGTCACGCCCCGGTACATGGCCCCGGTATCGAGGTAGGCGTAGTGGAGGGCGGCGGCAACTGCCTTAGCAGTAGTGCTTTTGCCACACGAAGAGTAGCCGTCAATGGCAATGACGAGGTTTTTCATAAACACGCGGAGTTGGCCATTGGCCCCGCAAGATTACGAAATCTTGGCCTTATGCGCCGTCGCCTTGTCGGCCAGACACCACGGCACCGAGGCAAAGAAAGCCGCAACTGAGGCGCTAGTGCCCTTATCCAACTGCTCTTTAACCAGAAAAAATGGGTTAAAAAAAAGCTGGCCGCCTATGCCTACCCCCGTAGTGCCATCGGGGCCGGTGGCCCATTCGCCGTGGTAGGTGCGCACCAGGCACTCGCCCAGGTAGCAACCCACGGCCGTGATGAAGCCTTCTCGCTCGTCGGGAGCCAGGCCGTGGCGCTGGCTGTCGATAAGGTGGCTGAGGTGCGGCACGGCTTCGCCGCTGTAGCCGGATAGCCCGAGTTGCTGGCGCACCTCTTCGGCGGCGGTAGTGAGGGCGAGGGCTTCGGGCGACTGGTCGGGCATGGGGGAGAAGTTGTAGCCGCTTTTCGATTATTCTTTATTGTCAAAACGCCCACTGGTGACAGTAATCGTTTTTGTAGAATCTAGGCCACTGACTGCGGTAAAAGCAAAAGTACCTGCCGAAATACCAAGTGCTTTGCTAGCATAAGTCAGCGTTACCTGGCCGGTGTGGCGAGCGCCGGTGCTATACGACTCATACGGTGGCTCGTCGAATGAACACAACGCGCCATTAAATGACCGCTGAGGTCCACCCCCAAAAAAGGTTGGCTCGTTCAGCGAGTAAGTGCCTGCTTTGTTCGAGCGCAAAAACAGATAAATGTGAGCCAGACCCTTATCTGTTTGCCCCCGAAGCACTAGATAATATAAACTATCGTGGTAAAACCCGCCAGCCAGCGCTGGAATAGCATTTGATAGCAATGAAGCTTTTACTCCCGTAGCCACGAAGGGGTAGTTATCAATCAGGCAGCCGCCGGTAGCAGCTCCAAATTGCGTAGCCGCAGGCAAAGCATCTTCAGGGTCTACTTTGCCGCAGGAAACTGCCCCTATCATAATCATTGGGCAAACTAAGTGGACTAACGCCTTCATGGTCATAGCAGAAAATGTAGTTGAAGCTACGTTATTGCAGAACCCATATGTTGCGACTAATAGCCTGTTTTGTTATCGCTATCCGACTTTATTCAGGGGCATATTAAGTGAGTTAGAGAATAGAAAAAACCTCTATTCTTCTAGCAAAAGCTCTTCCGGTCAGCAATTATCCTGCGTTAGCAAGGACTTTACGGTTACTGATTTTTAAGCCTTTCGCCAACACCTAGTGCCCGCAGGGGCACGGCGTACTCTTACCAGCGTGGTGCTTGTACCAGCGCGTTTTTTGTTGGAGCGAGCCGTGGCGAGCGCAGCCGCTGGCGGTACTCAGCACGGCGGCCAGCAGCAGCCCGGCGAGCAAACGAGAGTTAATGAATAGCTTCACGGCACAAATATTTTTTAGTAAAAGTACTTTCCTGCAAGTTAGTTGTCTAACGAAGACAATCAGGCAGATAGTTTATTCAGCATCAAATGGCTACTGATTTTTCGCTTTCCGTCAATCTGGTTGATATTCCGGGCCGGGTTATTTATCCGGCTACGCTGCACGTGGCCGAGGGGCGCGTGGTGGCCATCGAAGCGGTGCCGGGCGCTACCAGCCCCGATGCGGCGCTGCCCTACGCCCTGCCGGGCTTTGTTGATGCGCACGTACACGTCGAGAGCTCCTTGCTGGTGCCCAGCGAGTTTGCGCGGCTGGCGCTGCCGCACGGCACGGTAGCTACCGTAAGCGACCCCCACGAAATCGGCAACGTGCTGGGCGTGGCCGGCGTGCAGTACATGCTCGATAATGCAGCCACGGTGCCGTTCAAATTTTGCTTTGGCGCGCCGAGCTGTGTGCCGGCCACGCCGTTTGAAACGGCCGGGGCCGAGATTACGGCCGCCGATATCGAGCAGCTGTTTCAAAACCCCAAAATCGGCTACCTGGCCGAGATGATGAACTGGCCCGGCGTGCTCAACCGCGACCCCGTGGTAATGGACAAAATCGACCTGGCCCTGCGCTACGGCCGCCCCGTAGATGGCCACGCCCCCGGCCTGCGCGGCGACGATGCCGAGCGCTATGCCAGCGCCGGCATCGCCACCGACCACGAGTGCTTCACCGCCGATGAGGCCCGCGACAAGCTGGCGGCCGACATGAAAATCCTCATTCGTGAGGGCTCGGCGGCGCGCAACTTCGATGCCCTCATCGAGCTGCTGCCGCACTACTACGACTGCCTCATGTTC
>CAXUKA010000172.1:0-13251 GCA_964251335.1 uncultured Hymenobacter sp. | reverse complement strand
GAAGCTAGCTGCTGCAACTGTTCCTGCGGCTCGTTCCAGGCCAGGAAGGAAATGGCCGGGTTACCCTGCTTGAGGGCGTTGACGGTCCACTGGCTGTCGGCCAGCAGCACCGGGCGCTGGTCGCGGTCGTAGGCGATGCTGTTGGTGCGCCGGGCCACGAACTGCCGCAGCTCGGCGGGGCTTTCGGCTTCCAGCCAGTAGGCCTTGAAGATGGACAAGGGCCGGAAGGAGCAGCGCGCCCCGTACTCGTGCTCCAGCCGAAAGGCCAGCACGTCGAACTGAAGCTCGCCCACCGTACCAATTATTTTGCGATTGCCGGGCTGCTGCGTGAATAGCTGGGCCACGCCTTCTTCCGTCAGTTCGCGGATGCCCTTGTCCAGCTGCTTGGTTTTCATGGGGTCTTCGTTCACGACTTCGCGCAAAATCTCGGGAGCGAAGCGCGGAATACCCTGGAACACCAGCGGTTCGCCCTCAGTGAGCGTGTCGCCGATGGCAAACTGGCCACTGTCGTAGAGGCCCACAATGTCGCCGGGCCAAGCCTCGTCCACCACGCTCTTGTCGTTGGCCAGAAAGGTGGTTGGGTTGGCGAAACGCAGCTTGCGGCCAAGCCGGGTGTGCAGATAAAACGCGTGGCGCTCGAAGCGGCCCGACACGATGCGCACAAACGCAATCCGGTCGCGGTGGCGCGGGTCCAGGTTGGCGTGAATCTTAAACACGAAGCCCGTGAACGCCGGCTCTTCGGCCCGCACAAACCGCGACACCGCTGGCTGCCCGCTCGGGGCCGGGGCGAGGGCCACAAAGGTGTTGAGCAGCTCCTGCACCCCAAAGTTGTTGCTGGCGCTGCCGAAAAATACGGGCGCCAGCGCTCCCCGGCGGTAAGCAGCCTCGTCGAGCGGGTCGTAGATGCCCTCTATCAACTCTACGTCGTCGCGCAGCTGGCGCACATCGGGGGCTGGCAGGTGCTTGGCCAGCTCGGGCGCGTGCAGGTCGCGCACGGCCACTACGTGCTCGGCCCGCGTGGTTTTGGTGGGTCGAAACAGGTTCAGCTCGTGCCGGTACAGGTTGTATACGCCCTGGAAGCTGCGGCCCTGGTTGATGGGCCAGGTCAGGGGCCGCACCCGAATGCGCAGGCTCTCCTCCAACTCATCGAGCAGGTCGAAGGGCGGCTTGCCGTCGCGGTCGAGCTTGTTGACGAATATCATCACCGGCGTATTGCGCAGGCGGCACACCTCCATCAGGCGGCGGGTCTGGGCCTCCACGCCCTTCACGCTGTCCACTACCAGAATCACGCTGTCCACGGCCGAAAGGGTGCGGTAGGTATCCTCGGCAAAGTCGCGGTGGCCGGGCGTATCGAGGATGGTGACGCGGTAGTCCTGGTAATCGAACCCCATGACGGACGTGGCCACCGAGATGCCGCGCTGCCGCTCAATCTCCATAAAATCGGAGGTAGCCGTCTTTTGGGCTTTGTTCGACTTCACGGCCCCGGCCGTCTGGATAGCCCCGCCAAAAAGCAGAAACTTCTCGGTCAGCGTGGTCTTGCCCGCGTCGGGGTGAGAAATAATGGCGAAGGTGCGGCGGCGGGATATTTCGGCAGGAACAGACATGAAGGAAAAAAATAGTAAATAGCCAGCAGGCAGACGCGGCAAACCCGACCCATAATCTCGGCAGGCGCAGGCTGGTCAGCGCTCGGAAGGACTAACCCACCAGAACTGAAAAACCAAAAATGCACGACTTGTCGTGCGGCACACCCAATGTAGCGCGCCAGAGGCCAGGAACCCTATAAGCCTGTTATACTGCGCATTGCCTTGGCTAAGGAAGGCCTCACGGTGGCCAACCGACAGAAAAAGGCCTCGGCCATAGGGGTAGTGTACATGCCGGCACAAGGGCGAGCGGCCCGTCAAAATTAAAGCACTCGCCGCCGAAAAAGGTTGCGGCCGACCCATGCAACCAGGTTGGCCCGCGCTACTACCAAGGCTCCAGACTGCCCTTGGCTGACTGGTAGCTCGCATAAGACGCAGCAGGCTCATTACTAATGGCTTGGCTTAGGAGACCGGAGAAAGTGGCCTGAAGTCAACAAACGCCTCTTTCTCCGGTTATGCGGTCCGGCATCCAGCATAACCCGAAAAAGTTACAGCTCCATAATATCCTCGTTCCAGAGCGTGGGCTCGGCTTCAATAAATTCCTGCATCATCGCCACGCACTCTTCCGAGTCCAGAATGACGACTTCTACGCCGTGGCTTTCCAGAAATTCCTTCGACTCGCCAAAGGTGCGGGCCTCTCCTACTACGACCTTTGGAATCTTGAACTGCACAATGGTGCCGGCGCACATGTAGCAGGGCATCAGCGTAGTGTAAAGCACGGTATCGCGGTAGGTACGCTGGCGGCCGGCGTTGCGCAGGGCATCCATTTCGCCGTGGGCGATGGGGTCCAACTCCTGCACGCGCTTGTTGTGGCCGCGCGACACAATTTTACCGGCGCGCATCAGCACCGAGCCGATAGGAATACCGCCCTGCGACCGGCCCATCCGGGCTTCGTCGATGGCAGCTTGCATGAATTCGTCCATGGTATATTGAGTGGTTTGGTTAAAGAAAGTGGCTGTACCTGGCACGCCTTTCGGGCCAGACAGCTAATGGATTATTTTAGTAGCAATCGGCATAATAAATAAAATAATCAGCAGTGCCAGCCCACACAGCAGCAGCAATACCAGCCAAGTATAGCGAGTGCGCAGGGGTTCAGCTATCGCCCGAGCACCAGTTACTGCCAACGCAACCGGCACAAAAAGCGGCAGTATCGCCCACATATTATCCAGAATGAAATACGTGTTGTGCAACTGGATATCCAAGGTACTTTGCCCGAAAACCCAAAATCCAGTTAGTACCCTTACCAGCAAAAACGCCACTGCATAGCAACCCAGCAACCACAGCGCCTCGGTCCTGATTGCCTTCAGACGCATATCAAAGCCTGCTTAAAAGCTCTGCACAATGCTATTATGCAAGGTGCGCGGCGACCAATAGCCGCTGGCAATGATGCGCCGAATGGTGAACAGCGGGTCGGTCTGGTCGCGTTTTTCGGCCAGCGAGAAGGCGGCCACGAAGCCGCGCTGCTTTAGCTCGGGGAAAGCGGCGGGGTTCCAGAGACCGAAGGGATAGGCGAAGTACTTGATTTTCTTGCCGGTGATATCTTCGAGCGTTTTGGTGGGCTTGTCGATTTGGGTGACCCAGTCCTGGCCCTGGTATTTTTTCACGTTGTGGTGGTCCCAGGTGTGCGAGCCGATGAGGTTGCCTTCGTCGCTGAGCTGCTTTACCATGGGCTTGGTCATGTAGTGCGGGCGGCCCAGGCTCACGGTCATCACGAAGTACACGGCCTTGTAGCCATACTTATCGAGCTCGGGGCGGGCGATGGTAAACTGGTCGAGGTCAGTATCATCGAAGGTAAGCATGATAGGCTTGGTCGGCAGCTTGGCACCGGTGGTGAGGTAGGCAAAGAGCTGGTCGGGCAGGATGGTGTGGTAGCCCGAATCGGCCAGCATTTTTATCTGCTCCTTAAACTTGGCTATCGGCACGATGTAGTCTTTGGCCCCCTTCGAGTCGCGGCCGGTCCAGTCCCGTATCTGGTGGTAGCAGAGGATGGGTACCTGCGGGCGAGCCAGGATGGCGGCCGCATCGCCGGCCTTGGCGGCGGGAATGGTGCTGGGGTCGGGCGCGGGAGTGGCGTTAGCTTCTTCGGTGGCTGTGGCGGCTGCGCCGGAGGTGGGCGCCGTTTCGGGGTTTTCGGAGGTGGTGGCGGCCTCGGATGAAGGGGTAGTGCGGGCTTCGCCGGTGGTGGCAGTTTTAGAATCGCAGGCGGTGAGGCTCAGCGCGGCCAGCAAGGTGGCGGCCGGAAATAAGTTTTTCAAGGAAGCAAAAAAAGCGCCGGCGAAAGGCGGCGGCGGGCGAAGTAGTAATTTCGCAACAAAACTAACGACTTCCGCAGCGGATGAACAACCTACACGGCACCGGCGTGGCCCTGGTGACGCCCTTTACCCCCGATTTTCAGGTAGACTACGCCGGCTGGCGCAACTTGCTCGACTTCACCATCCAGGGTGGCGTCGAGTATTTGGTAATTAATGGCACCACGGGCGAGTCGCCCACCACTACGGCCGCCGAAAAAGCCGAATTGCTGCGCCTAGCCAAAGAACACGTAGCCGGCCGCGTACCGCTGGTGTACGGCATCGGCAGCAACGACACCGCCGCCGCCGAAGCGCTGCTGCATAGCACTGATTTAGCAGGCATCACGGCCATCCTATCGGCCAGCCCGGCCTACAACAAGCCCAGCCAAGCCGGCATCGTGGCGCACTACCAGCGCCTGGCCGACGCCGCCCCCCGCCCCCTGATACTTTATAACGTGCCCGGCCGCACCGGCTCCAACATGAGCGCTGACACCACGCTCAAGCTGGCCGAGCACCCCAACATCATCGGCATCAAGGAAGCCAGTGGCAACGTGGAGCAGTGCCTCACCATCCTGGCCCGCAAGCCCGCCGATTTCCTTTTTATGAGCGGCGATGATATGCTCACAGTGCCGCTCATCGCCTGCGGTGCCATCGGCATTATCACCGTTTTGGGCAATGCTTTCCCGCAGAAATTCAGCGACATGACTCGCGCCGCGCTGGCCGGCGACTTCGCCCAGGCGCAGCAATTGCTGTTCGAGTTTGTGCACCTCAATCCGCTCATGTACGAAGAAGGCAACCCCGTGGGCGTGAAGGCCGCCCTGGCCCTGCAAGGCGTGTGCGACGCGGCCGTGCGCCTGCCGCTGGTGGCAGCCAGCGAGGGGCTGATGGCGCGCATCAAGGCGCTGCTGTAACTTTTAGCTTCGTTTTCCTAATTCCCAATTACTCGCCTTCTAGCTGAGTAGTTGGGAATTGCTATTTTTGCCAACGCTATGAAATTGACCAAACTAACGGATACTATTTTTACCGTCGAAGATTTCCTGACGCGCCAGGAATGCCTCAACATGATTGTAAAAAGCGAGGGAGTCGGCTATGAGTTGGCCAAAGTAAACACGGTTGGCGGCACCAAGGTGCGCACGGATATTCGCAACAACAGCCGCGCTTTTTACAAGAGCGAGGAGCTGGCCCAGGAGCTTTGGACGAAAATTCAGCCCTTTGTGCTAACGCCGCTGGCCGGCAGCACAGCCATTGGGCTGAATGAGCTGTTCCGGTTTTACCGCTACCAGCGCGGGCACAAGTTTAAGGGTCATTTTGACGAGAGCTACATTCGCAACGAGCACGAAGCCAGCTATTTCACCTTCATGGTGTACCTGAACGATAATTTTCAGGGCGGCGATACGACCTTTCGGGGGCTGCGCATGCGGCCCAGGCAGGGCATGGCGCTTCTTTTCCTGCACAACCTTTACCACGAAGGCAGCGAGGTGACGCAAGGGGTAAAGTACGTGCTACGGTCGGATGTGATGTACCGCACTGACAATGAGCGCTCCACTTTTATTGACAACATATAATAGCAGCATTATAACTAAGCTACTGACTGGTAATTCAGCCTATCTCGTCACATAGGTTTGGATGCAATTGGTTTTACGCAATCATTTCGGTCACTTGGCTGTTTTGTAAGCGCTCCTTCAACTGGCTGCTGTCGGCTGGGGCACCTTACCAAAACGCTAGTATGCGTGAGCCCGGCCACGGTGGCCGGCGCTGCGCCTTTCCCATATGAAAGCTGATTCTGCATCCCAAGTAGCCTTTTCCGTGCTGGATTTGGCTGCCGTGGCCGAGGGAAACACCCCGACCGATACCTTCCGCAACAGCCTCGCCCTGGCGCAGAAAGTCGAAAAACTGGGCTACACCCGCCTCTGGGTGGCTGAGCACCACAACATGGCCGGCGTGGCCAGCTCGGCCCCGCCCGTGCTGATAGGCTACCTCGCGGGCGGCACCAGCACGCTACGAGTGGGCTCGGGCGGCATCATGCTGCCCAACCACTCGCCGCTGGTGGTGGCCGAGCAGCTGGGCACGCTAGCCTCGCTCTACCCCGGCCGCATCGATTTGGGCCTGGGCCGCGCTCCCGGCACCGACCAAACTACGGCCCGTGCCATTCGGGGCGGCCGTTTTGGCCAGGAGCAGGATTTTGGGCGTGATATTCAACAGCTCCAGACGTATTTCTCGGCCAGTAACAGCGGCAGCACGGTGCGCGCCATTCCAGGCGAGGGGCTGGATATTCCGATTTACGTGCTGGGTTCCAGCACCGACAGCGCCTACTTGGCTGCGGCCATGGGCTTACCTTATGCGTTTGCCAGCCACTTTGCGCCGGGCCAGCTATTTAAGGCGCTGGAAATCTATCGCCGCAATTTCAAACCTTCCGCCGCCTTGGCCGCGCCCTACGTCATCACCTGCGTGAACGTGATAGCCGCCGACACCGACGACGAGGCGCAGCACCTGGCCACCACCTTATACCAGATGATGTTGGGCGTAATCACGGGCCAGCGGCGACTGATGCAGCCGCCCGTCAAGGACATGGACGCCATTTGGACGCCCGATATCAAACAGTACGTGCTGCAAATGCTGGCGGCTTCCTTCATCGGCAGCAAGGCTACCGTGAAGGATGAGTTGGCCGACTTCCTGGCCCAAACGCAGGCCAATGAACTCATCGTCAGCAGCCATATGTTCAGCCACGCTGCTCGTGTGCATTCCTATGAGCTGCTGGCCGATGTGATGCGGGAGATTAATCAGCCGCAGGCGGTTGGCCAGTTAGTGGCTTCGTAGAACGACAGAAAACGGCTGTCCTGCTGAACGCAGGGAAGCATCTTGGCAGGTTACGTTAGGACAACTAGTCCAACGAAGCGAGCAAGATGCTTCCCTGTGTTCAGCAGGACAGCCGTTTTTTTGTTTTTGCTGCCCGGCGCTTGCCTACCAGCCGCTAGCCAGCACATCGGCAATATGCATCGTCTTGATAGCCAGTTTCTCGCGCCGGATATACGCCTCCAGGTGCATCAGGCAGCTTACATCGGTGCTCACTAAATAGTCGGCCCCGGTAGCCAGCGCGTGCTCGACTTTCTGCTGCGCCATCGCCACCGAAATAGCCTCGAACTTCACCGCAAACGTGCCGCCAAAGCCGCAGCACGTAGTGGTTTCGGCCATCTCGATGCGCGCTAAGCCTTCTACCCCATCCAGCAATTGGCGCGGCGCGGCCCGAATGCCACACTCGCGCAGGGCCGAGCAGGAATCGTGGTAGGTGTAGCGGCCCGCTAATGCCGCCTGCGGAATGGCCGTAATGCCCAGCACATCAACCAAAAATTCGGTCAATTCATACGTGCGCTGCTGCACGGCTCCGCAACGAGCCACCTCGGGCGTGCCGGCAAAAAGGTGCGAATAGCTATTACGCACCATGCCCACGCACGAGGCCGAGGGGCTGACCACGTAGCGCGGCGCACTGGCCGGCGCGGTAAAATCGGCGAGGAATTTATCGGCAATATCGCGGCTTTCAGCTTTGTAGCCAGCATTGTAGGCCGGCTGGCCGCAGCAGGTTTGGGCGGCATTATAATGCACCTCGCAGCCCACGGCTTCGAGCACTTTCACCATGTTCAGGGCTGTGTGCGGGTAAAGCTGGTCGACAAAGCAGGGGATAAAAATATCGACTTGGGGCGCGGCCAACGACATACTTATACGGGCACTAAAAACATTAAACCTGGGGCCACCAGTGCCACAAAGAAACTGCACACCGCATAGAGTAGACTTTGGCAGGGTGCCGGTTAGCATCGCCAGCGGGCGCCCTCGGCAAAATTACCGCCTTAATAAAACGCAGCACTAAAATTTCCCCTCCACTGATTGTTAGCTATATATTTACTCAAACAAAGCTCGGCTATTGCTGTACTAGCTCAGTTACTTCTTCTATTTATACACCCTATTTAGTTCTTCGGCCTGATGTCTACCTCTGCTCCTGCCGCCCCGTTAGTTAGCCGGCCTCTCACCAGCATCGACAAGCGCAGCAACCTCTCGCAACGCGAGTTGCTAGCCGAGTACATCGAGGCCGACCGGCCTGTGGTACTCACCGATGCCACCCGCCACTGGCCAGCGATGGGGAAATTCACGCCAGAGTTTTTCAAGCGCCAGTATGGCCACCTAACGAAGGAAATACACGGCCGAACGTACAGCATGGCCGAAGTAGCCGATTTAATTCTGACGTCAACCCCCGAGAATCCAGCCCCTTATCCATTCAATTTAAATATTGAAAAGTTCTTTCCAGAGCTACTGGAAGACATGAAGCCAGAGGTAGTTTTCGGCAAATCGGACCGCCTGAAGCACCCCTTGCTACCCAAGCTGATGCTGCGGGGCACGGAGGTGTATGAGCTTTTTTTGGGCGGCAACGGCGCGGGCTTTCCCTACCTGCACTTCGACGCGCTGTTTATGAACACCCAGATTACGCAGCTGTACGGGGCCAAAGAGTTTATTCTGTACTCACCCGACCAAACGCCCTATCTGTACCCGCGTGCCGACAATGCGAAGGTTTCGCAAGTGAATACCTCGGCTCCTGATTACGAGAAATTCCCGTTGTTTCGGCAGGCCAAGCCGCTCACTGTACTGGTAGAGGAAGGCGAAACTATCCTGTTCCCCTCCAAATGGTGGCATACCACCAAGATTCATGGGCCAAGCATCTCGATGGGCCGCGCCCATCTGAACGGGCAAAACTGGGCCGATTTTAACCGCGATAACTTCAACCTGCGCCGCAAAAAATACCCGGCCGTAGCCTTGGCTACGTTGGCCTACGGCAAGGTGCTAGGCCACTTGCTGGATGTGCAGGAGAAATTTGCGTAGCCGGTAGCCGGGCGGTAATTGCGGGCTGGCTGGCCACCATCTTTGCCAGTAGCTACTCCCACCCGTCTATGAATCGCCGAAGCTTCTTACGAGATGCCAGTCTGCTGGCCGTTACCCCTTTTATCAGTCTGCCGGGCTATGCTGCCCCCAATTTTCCAATAGTACGGCCGGCAGCGGCCCAACGCCGTTTTCGCAGCAAAGCGATTGAAGCGGCCATCACGGAGTTTGGTCGCAATGTGAAAGACCCCGAGTTGGGCTGGCTCTTTGGCAATTGCTTTCCTAATACGCTCGACACGACCGTTACGCCCGGCACCCGCGCCGGGCGGCCCGATACCTACGTCATCACCGGCGATATCGACGCTATGTGGCTGCGCGACAGCTCAGCCCAAGTATGGCCGTATTTATCACTGATAACGCAGGATGCGCCGCTGTGCCAGCTCGTGGCCGGCGTCATCAACCGCCAGACGCGCTGCATTTTACAAGACCCATATGCTAATGCGTTTTACAACGACCCCACCAAAGTAGGCGAGTGGAAAACCGACCAGACGCAGATGCAGCCCGGCATCCACGAGCGCAAGTGGGAAATCGACTCGCTCTGCTATCCGATTCGACTGGGCTACCACTACTGGAAAATCACCGGCGACGAGCAGCCCTTCGACGCGCAGTGGCGGCAGGCCATCGAGCTGATAGTAAAAACCTTCCGCGAGCAGCAGCGCAAAACCAGTCCCGGCCCCTATCACTTCCAGCGCCAGACCGCCAATGCCACCGATACCCAGCCGCTGGCCGGCTACGGCTACCCGGTGCAGCCTTGTGGCCTCATCGCCTCGGCCTTTCGCCCCAGCGACGATGCCACGCTCCTGCCCTTTCTGGTGCCCAGCAATTTCTTTGCCGTGGCCAGCCTGCGCCAAGCCGCGCTGATGCTCAACGACATCCATCACGACGACAAAGCGTATGCCGACCTCATGGCCTTAGCCGATGAAGTCGCGACGGCCCTCAGCCAGCACGCCATCGTCACGCACCCCGAGCACGGTCGCGTCTACGCCTACGAGGTTGATGGCTACGGCAGCCACCTTCTCATGGACGATGCCAACGTGCCCAGCCTGCTAGCCCTGCCCTACCTCGGCGCGGTGCCCCTCAACGACCCAATCTATCAAAACACCCGCAAGCTGCTGCTTTCGGCGGCTAACCCCTTCTTTTATAAAGGCACGGCGGCCGAAGGCATCGGCGGCCCGCACGTAGGCGTCGATATGATTTGGCCCATCAGCATCATCATGCGCGGCCTCACCAGCACCGACGATGCTGAAATCCGGGCCTGCGTGCAAGCCTTGAAAACCACCCACGCGGGCACTGGCTACATGCACGAGTCTTTTCACAAAAACGACCCCGGCAAATTTACCCGCACTTGGTTTGCGTGGGCCAATACCTTGTTTGGCGAATTTCTGTGGAAGGTGTACAAGGAGCGGCCGCAGGTGCTGGGGTAATTAGCAGACAGCTACTGATACTACTGTTGCGCTCGAAACGATTTACTCGGTTTATATGAAAAAATTCATCATTTGCATTGGCTTAGCTGTGCTTATTACGCTGCTAGCCGGACTGTACGGCGCGCTGCACGACCATCTTACCTATTCTATTTCCAGTGAATATTTCACCAAGTTTAAATACGAACAGCTCGGTTTAGAACCTGCCTGGTTCGGTGGGCATCGGCCCACCGTTGCGCTCATTGGTTTTCTGGCAACGTGGTGGGCAGGGCTGATTATCGGAGTAATTTTTGGGCTGCTAGGACTGGCATTCGTATCTAAAGCTGCCTTGGTGAAGACTTTGCTACGGGCTGTGCGGATAGCTTTTGGCACTACTATAGTGGCCGGAGTAGCTGGTTATTTCTACGGCCGCTTTGTCTTGGCCAAAACAGGCGTGACGTGGTGGCTACCTGACGATTTGCGCTATCCGGCCGATTTTATCACCGTCGGGACCATCCACAACTTCGGCTATTATGGCGGAATTTTAGGATTAATTGGCGGCTCAGTTTACATACTGCGGCATCGTAGCATTACGCAGGAAATCTCACTAACACAATCCTCTGAATGACCGAAGCATGGGTATTTCATGGCGAGGGCGGCCACTTCACGAGCGGCGTATTTGCTTCCCAATCGCAAGCCGAAGAGTTTATTAACCGCTACCGGCTAACTGGCACACTCACTAAATATCCGGTCGGAATAAGTGCCTACGACTGGGCCATCCAGGAGAAATTTTTCACTCCCAAGAAGCCTGAACACTATGAAGCTGGCTTTATTCAACGTTTTACCACGGCCAGCCAAGAGCATTACCACTACGACCCCGACGATTTAGGCTGATTATAGCCTAGGTTTATGCTGGCTTTTAGCCACTCATTTCCCGTTTTCGTTGTTACTCTTTCAACGAAATCAACCCGATTTATTTTGTCCGAATTAGTTTCCCCCTACGCCGAGCCCTACGCTATTGAAAAAGAGCTGCGCCGCGTGCAAAGTCTGCTCAAACTGGAGCAGGAAGAAGATTTAGCTCAGTTTAAGCTTAAAAACGCCAAAGCCAGCATCCAGGAGCGCCAGCAGCGCGGGCTGACGTGGTACCCCGTCACCATCACGAGCGAAGACGTGGGTTTTGGCGGTAAGGTGGTGCTGGAGTTGGAGCGGCCCGCCGGGCAGCAGGGGTTGCACTTGTTTCAGGTGGGCAAGAATGCGGCCCTGTTTGGCAATATCCCCGGCCGCTCGGCCACCGACCGGCCCACCCTCAACGGGGTAATAACCAGCGTAAGGCGCAATAAGCTAACGCTGACTACCACCAAGGAAGACCTGCCCGACTGGGTAACCGAAGGCGGCAAGCTGGGCATCGACCTGACCTTCGACGAGGTGAGCTACCGCGAAATGGACTACGCGCTGGGCAAGGTAATGGGCGCGTACGGTGACCGCCTGGCCGACCTGCGCGACATCCTGCTTGGGGCCAAGCCCGCCCGCTTCCGCGACGAGAAAGCCGACGACCTCTTCTACCCCAGCCCGCTCAACGAGAGCCAGTTGGCCGCCGTGCGCCACGTGCAGGCCGCGCAGGATGTAGCCATCATCCATGGCCCGCCCGGCACCGGCAAGACCACCACGCTAGTGCAGGCCATCCTGGAAACCATCCGCCGCGAGCGGCGCGTGCTGGTGTGTGCGCCGAGCAATACGGCCGTGGACTTGCTGACCGAAAAGCTGGCCGAGCGTGGCGTAAACGTTATTCGCATGGGCAATCCGTCGCGGGTGTCGGACTTGCTTTTGGAGCACACGCTCGACGCGCAGGTAATGAACCACAAGCGTTACGGCGAGCTGCGCTCGATGCGCCAAACCGCTGAGCAATACCGCGAAGAAGCCAGCAAGCACGTCCGCAACTTTGGCTGGGAAGAGCGCGAGCAGCGCCGCCACCTGAAGGAAGAAGCCAAAGCACTACACCAGGAAGCCGACGGGCTGGAGCGCTACATCACGGAGGATTTGCTTGACCAGGTGCAGGTGATAACCTGCACGCTGGTAGGCGCGTCGAACCGCAATATTCGCCACCTCACCTACGAAACGGTCTTTATCGACGAGGCTGCCCAGGCGCTGGAGCCAGGCTGCTGGATACCGATTGCCAAGGCCCAGCGCGTGGTACTTGCTGGCGACCACCAGCAGCTGCCGCCCACCGTGAAAAGCGACAAAGCGGGCGCGTTGCGCGAAACGCTTTTCGAAAAAGCCATCGGCCGCCAGCCCGAAGCCAGCCGCATGCTAACCGTGCAATACCGCATGCACGAGCAGATTATGCAGTTTTCATCTGAGCAGTTTTACGACGGCCGCTTGGTGGCCGCGCCCACCGTAGCCCACAGCGGCCTCGATGCCTACGACCTGCAATTTGCCCCCGACCTGCCGGTGGAATTTCTGGATACAGCTGGCTTCGGGATGCAGGAAATTACCATCCCCGAAAGCCGCTCGACGGCCAACCCCGAAGAAGCTGACCTGCTACTCAAGCGTTTGGCGCAGCTACTGGAAGCTTACGACCAGGCCGAGCACGAAGCCGACCCGCTCAGCATCGGTGTCATTGCGCCTTATCGCGCTCAGATTAATTATCTGAAAGATGCAGTGGAGGAAAACGACGAGCTCAGCG
This sequence comes from uncultured Hymenobacter sp., assembly GCA_964251335.1. Taxonomy (GTDB): domain Bacteria; phylum Bacteroidota; class Bacteroidia; order Cytophagales; family Hymenobacteraceae; genus Hymenobacter. The sequence continues at coordinate 317 of CAXUKA010000172.1, read as the reverse complement.
GCTTGCTGTTGCACCGCCAGCTCAGCGTGGGTACCGTCGATTCGTTCCAGGGTCAGGAGCGCGATATTATCGCTATTAGCTTGACACGCAGTAACTCACACGGCGAAATCGGCTTCCTCTCCGATATCCGCCGCATGAACGTGGGCATGACGCGGGCCCGCAAGAAGCTGCTGCTCATCGGCGACTCCAGCACGCTGGGGGCGCACCCGTTTTACAAGGCGTTTCTAGACTATGTGGAGCGCATTGGGGGATATCGCACGGCTTGGGAATTGCAGGAGTAAAGCTAAAGACCCGTCATGCTTAGGCTAACATAGGCA
>CAXUKA010000171.1:0-13283 GCA_964251335.1 uncultured Hymenobacter sp. | reverse complement strand
CCACCAGCGTGGGGGTGGGAGCCAATCCGTACACCGTAGCGCTGGGTGACGTGGACGGCGACGGCGACCTGGACCTGCTCACGGCCAGCCCCAGCGATGGCACGGTGAGCGTGCGCCTCAACACCGGCACCGGCACCTTTACGGGCAGCACCGACGTCATCCTTGGCGATGCCGCCTTTGGCCTAGCCCTGGGCGACGTGAATGCGGATGGCCGGCTCGACTTCGTGACCACCAACGACATCGGCAGGGGCTACACCGCAAACGTGTGCCTGGGCAACGGCAACGGTACCTTCGGTACGGCCAGCAGTGTGGCGGTGGGGGGCAGGCCCTACGCCGTCGTGCTGGGCGACGTGGACAATGACGGCGACCTGGACCTGCTCACGGCCAATTATAACAGCAGCACGGTGAGCGTGCGCCTGGGCACCGGCACCGGCACCTTCACAAACAGCACCGACGTAGCGCTGGGCGGTACGAACCCCCAGGCCCTGGCTGTGGGCGACGTGGACGGCGACGGCGACCTGGACGTGGTGACGGCCAACACCGGCAGCAACACCGCCAGCGTGCTGCTGGGCAACGGGGCGGGCGGCTTTGCGCTCCGCTCCTCAAATAGCCAGCCCGCCACCGGCAACCTACCCAGCAACATCACCCTGGGCGACGTGGACGGCGACGGCGACCTGGACCTGGCCACTACCAATTACGGCAGCAACAATGTGACAATGCTGCTCAACGACGGCAGCGGTAGTTTCACGTCCCAGCCGGCGGCCTACGCCAGCCCGGCGGTAGGCACCAGCCCCCAAAGCCTGGCCCTGGCCGATGTGGACAACGACGGCGACCTGGACCTGCTCACGGCCAACGAAACCAGTGGTACCGTGAGCGTGCGCCTCAACCAAGTTGCGCCGCCCACCATCACCAACTTCAACTTCTCGAGCCGGGCCGTGGGCAACCAACTCATCATTGCCGGCACCAACCTGGGCGGGGCCACCAGCGTGCGCTTTGGCGAGCTGCCGGCCCCGGCGGGCTCGTTCAGCGTGAACATGGTCGGCACCCAACTCACCGTGACGGTGCCCCTGCTGGCCAGCAGTAACAGAATTACGGTGACCACGCCCGGCGGCACCGCCCTGAGCCCACGCTTACAGGTCACGCGTGCCAGCAGCAGCGTGGCCTACGCGCAGGTGAGCGACCTGCAACTTACTAGTGGTTCAGCTATTAACACAGGGGGGGCGAACGGCCGCTCGGCCCCGACGGTGACGGACCTGGACGGCGACGGCCTGCTCGACCTGCTACTAGGCAATATGGATGGCAAGGTGGCGCGCTACGAGCAAGCCAGCCCCAACGCCACCACATTCACCAGCCTGGGCGACCTGCTAATTGGCACGCAAGTGATTGACGTGGTTAATTATGCTACCCCGACCGTCACGGACCTGGACGGCAATGGCCTGCTCGATTTGCTGATAGGCAACGGTTTCGGCAATGTAGCGCGCTACGAGCAAGCTAGCCTCAACGCCGCCACCTTCGTCGGCCGGGGCAACCTGCTGGTCGGCACCCAGGAAATTGCCCTGGGCAACCTCACTGCCCCGACGGTGACGGACCTGGACGGCAACGGCCTGCTCGATTTGCTGGTAGGCAGTGGCACGAACGGCACGGTGACGCGCTATGAGCAGGCTAGCCCCAACGCCGTCACCTTCGTTAGCCGGGGCAATCTAACAGCCAGCGGCCAGGATATCGCCGTCAATGAAAACTCCGCCCCGACGGTTACGGACCTCGACGGCGACGGCCTGCTCGACCTGCTCATCGGAGACTTTGGGGGCTACCTGACGCGCTACGAGCAGACGGGGCTCAATGCCACAACCTTTGTGGCCGTGGCGTTTCCCTTGTCCAGCACGCAAATTGGGGGGCAGACCAAGCCCTTCGTGACGGACCTGAATGGCGACGGCCATCTCGACCTGCTGGTGGGCAACCAATACGGCACGGTGGCGCACTTCGTGCAGGCGGACCCGCCTACGCTCACCAGCTTCACGCCCACCAGCGGGGCAGTGGGCACCAGTGTCACCCTCAACGGCACCAACCTGACGGGGACGACTATCATCACCTTCGGCGGCACCAGCAACAACACTGTGAGCACGGGCTACACCGTGAACGCGGCCGGTACCCAGATAACGGGCATCGTGGTGTCGAGCGGGGCGCAAACCGGCGCCATCACGGTGGCCACGCCCGGCGGCACGGCCAGCACCAGCGGCCTGAACCCGGCCGTGTTCACGGTGACGCTGCCCGTGACAGCCGCGCCCGTACTCACGAGCCCAGCCAACGGCAGCACCACCACGGGCTTGCCCACCTTTACGGGCACGGCCCCAGCTGGCAGCACCGTGACCCTATACCTGGCCACGGGCAGTGGGCCGGCCCAGGCCATCGGCACCACGACGGCCACCAGCGGTAACTTCAGCTTCACGCCCCCCACGGCCCTGGCCAGCGGCAGCTACACGGCCTATGCCACGGCCCAGAGCCCCGGCGCAACCGGGAGCGCCAACAGCAACGCCAACACCTTCACGGTGGATGCCACGGCCCCCACGGTCGTGTCCAGCAACCGCCAGAGCCCAGCCACGGCTACGACCAACGCTATGGCCCTGACCTTCCGCGTCACGTTTAGCGAGCCCGTGACAGGGGTCGATGCGACCGACTTTACCTTCACGACCACGGCCGGCACCGTGGCCAGCACCAGCCGCACGGTCGCTGCCGTTTCAGGCAGCGTGTATGACGTGACACTGAGCGGGGTGAGTGGCAATGGGACCGTGCGCCTCGACCTCAACGCCAGCGGCACAGGCATCGCCGATGCGGTAGGCAACCCGCTCAGCGGCGGCTACATCGGTGGCCAGACGTACACCCTCGACCAAACGGCGCCCACGGTGACGGTGATTACCAGCCCCACAGGCCCGTCGGGCAGCACGACCAGCACCACGCCCTTGGCCTTTTCGGTTACGTTCTCCGAGCCGGTGACGGGCTTCTCGGCCAGCGGCATCACGGTGACTAATGGTACGGTGACTAGCGGTAGCCTGAGCGGAAGCGGTAGTGGCCCCTACACCTTCACTGTGACGCCCACCACGCCCGGCACGGCTACTACCGTGGCCATCGCGGCCAATGCGGCCCAGGATGCGGCCGGTAATGGCAACGTGGCGTCAAGTGCCTACGCGCTCACCTACGTAGCACCCGTAACCCTGACGACCTGGACCGGTGCTCTCGGGCAGGACTGGTTTACAGCTGGCAACTGGACGGCGGGCGTGCCCACGGCCAGCATTGATGCCCTGATTCCGAGCGGGCTGCGCTTCTACCCGGCTCTTTCCTCGGGGTCGGCCGCCACGCGCAACCTCACCAACAACGGCACCATCACCCTGGCCGGGGGCACCATCGCCGTGAGCGGCGCGCTCACTACCAACGGCAGCCTCACTCAGAGCGGGGGCGACATCACCGTGGCGACCACCCTCACCAACAGCGGCACTATCACTCAGAGTGGGGGTACTATCACCGTGAGCGGCGACCTGGCTAACAACGGGGCTTATGTCACCACCAATTTGCCCAGCGCGCTCGGGCCTACCATCGTGCTCGGGGGCAGCAGTGCCGGCTCCAGCATCCTGGGCAGCTCGGCCATTCGCTTCTGGAACCTGACCGTGCTGGCCAACGGGGCCCGCCTGAGTACCTCGGCCGGAGCCAGCGTGCGCCGGGTGCTTACGCTCACCGGCAACTTCACCACAAATGGTAACCGCTTCACCCTAGAATCGGCCAGCACGAGCGATGCCCTAGTGGTGAACAGCGGCGGGGTGGTGGTGGGCAACGCCACGGTGCAGCGCTATATCGACCCGAGCCTGAACCCGGGCCCCGGTTACCGCCACTACTCGGCCCCCGTCAGCAACACGACCGTGGCCGACCTGGCCACCAGCAGCTTCACGCCCGTGGTCAATCCGGCTTATAACTCAGCGGCGGCTCCCACCGCCGTCGTGCCCTTCCCCACCGTGTACGGCTACGACGACCGTCGCCTGAGCTTGGCCAACAACCTGGTTGCCTTCGATAAAGGCTACTTCTCACCCGCTACCCTCAGCGACCCGCTGGCTGTGGGCCGGGGCTACACGGTCAATCTCGCCGCCAGCGAGCTGGTAGACTTTCAGGGCACGCTCAACAATGACCTTCTGTCGCTGCCGCTCACCAGCACCCGCCCCACCTACCCCGACGGGGGCTGGCAGCTACTGGGCAATCCTTACCCCGCCCCACTCGACTACTCCCGCGTGGTAGCCGCTGACCGCGTCGGGCTCGAAGCGGCCATCTACATCTACAGCAGCACCAGCCAGTACGCGGGCCAATACCGCAGCTACATCAACGGCATCGGCAACCCGGTGCTACCGATAGGTCAAGGCTTCTTTGCCCGCGTAGCTGTCGGCCTGAGCAGCACTACGATGACTTTCCGCAATAGTCAGCGCCTGACCACTCCTAGTGCCACCACGTTCCAGCGCCCCACGGCCGAAACCCGGCCCCTGGTGCAGCTCACGCTACAAGGCGCGGGCAGCACGCTGCTGGACGAGGCCACGGTGTACTTCGAAAACGGGGCCACGAGCGGCTTCGACCCGAGCTACGATGCCCAGAAGCTGCCTAACGTTACGGGCCTGAATCTGGCCACGAGCCTAGCTAATGGCCAGCCGCTCAGCATCGACGGCCAACCCGAACTAGGTCCCATGCAACGGGTAGTGCCGCTCGTGGTGGGGGTGCCCACGCCGGGCTCGTATAACTTCACGGCCAGCCAGCTGCTGAACCTGAGTGCCGTGCCCGTGTACCTGCGCGACCGGCAAAGCGGCGCGCTTATCGACTTGTCCCAGCAGCCCAGCTACCAGTTCACGGTCAGCAACGCCGCAACGCTGGTGACGGGCCGCTTCGAACTTGTGTTCTCGCCCCAGCAGGCGTTGGCTGCTGCCCCGGCGGCGCTGGCTCAGCAAGTTAGTCTTTACCCCAACCCGGCGCAGACCCAGGTCACTCTTGCATTGCCCAGCAGCCTGACCAGCCAGCCCGTCACGTTGGAGCTGCTGGATGCCGTGGGCCGCGTGGTGCGCGCTCAGCAGCTGCCTAGTGGCGTAGCCACGCACCAGCTGCTTCTCCAGGAGGTAGCCACCGGGGTGTACTCGCTGCGCCTAACCACCGCGTTGGGTACGGTGGTTAAAAAACTAGTGGTCGAGTAGAAACCATGCCGAATGGTCGTAAAAAGCCCCGCAACGAAGGCAGTTGCGGGGCTTTTTTTAGGCACAGGGGCTGCCGAGGTGGCCCAGGCAAGGCGGCGAACGGCCGCTGACTCAGCAGTTCGGTGCTGCTTTGGCCAACTAGCCAAACGGTCAGCTAGTCACTCTCTTTGGTGTAGCGCAGCTCGCGCACCTTAACAGCTACCCCGTGTTGAAGCTCATAGTAGTCTTCGGCGTAATGCGTCGCGTCCAGCACGCGCAGCACCCGCCGACTCTGCTGCTTCTTGCCCGGCAGTAGCTCGCTTTCCCATTCATACGTAAACGATTGAGTGGCCGCGTCATAGGTTCCCGTTTGCAACTCGATATCGCTGCCGATATGGTTATTAATGGAGGTGGTGACGAATTGGCGTCGCCCGTTATCATAGCCTTCCAACTGCGAGCTTTGATACGCCGCTTCTTTTAACTGACCATCGGCCACGGGAATTTGCAGCTTACCGCCCGTAACCTCGACCCGATAGAAGCGCCCTTCGTAGAGCGGCGTTCGGTGTAGCGTACCCTGCACAAACGGGCGGGCCACGTCCTGAAAATGCCAGGTGCCAGCCAGCTTGCCCAACAAGGCATGTTGGCCGGCCGGCCGGGAAAAGGCCAGTAGCTGCTGCATGCCTTGCTCCTTATCGGCAGCACTAGCCGGGGGAGTGGCAGGCGGCCCTTGCGCTTGGGCAAAGGCGGGCACATTGCTCAGCAGTAGTAGTAGGAGCAGGGGTACTACGTAGTGCGAGCTGCTTGCCGCAGCGGTTGAGGTTATAAAGTGAGCTTTCATCAGCGGCGGGTGTGAGAAGTGCCAAAAGAAGCAATTGGTCTTGATAAACAACCAGGTAGCTCAAAGCTAAGCCGTGCCGTGTAAAATTGGGAAGGAGCTATGCGTCTGGCTGGGCATTTTTCTTCGGCGAGCGGCTACTTGTACCAACACGCGGCTTGCGTCTAGTTGGGCTGGACAACCACCTGCAAAAAAGCCCTCGCCAGTTTGGCAAGGGCTTCGGAAAGAGGAGTAAGCAAGTGACGTACGATTACTGCACGACTACCCGGCGGGTAAGGCCGGCCACCCGTAGCACATACACGCCCGTTGGCAGGTCGTGCACAGGCACCTCGCCCGATGCCGATAGGGGCACGGCCCGCACCACGCGGCCAGTTAAGTCGAGTAATTCAGCGGTCTCATTTAGCGGAGTTGCCCCAGCGAGGCGTACCGTCAATATACCCTGAGCAGGGTTGGGATAGAGGGTCAGTTGGGCGGCCGAGGCTTCAGCGCGGGTGGCCAGGGCCGTAGCCAGCGGGGCCAGGGCCACCCCCCGGAAAGCTGTGTTGGCCGCCGCCGATACCACAGCTGTTGCGGGTAGCACCGAGGTCGTGGGTGCGGCGTTGTAGCCAGCCGCATCGCTCACTATATAGAGGCCCGTGGGGGCAGTGGCGGCCAGCGTCACGGTGCCATTGCTCACCGAGCCGGCCAGGCCACGCAGGGCCGGGATGGTGGTAGCAGTACTGGCAATGGTACCATTCAGGGTCCAGGTGCCACTCACTAGGCTGTACTTCTGAATGCCGCCGCCAGTGGCGGTGCGGTCGTCGGTGACATACGCCACATCGACGCCGGCTACAGCTGGGCTCAAGTCAGCAAAATAAAAGGCATAAGGGCTGCTGCTGGACGCAGTAGCTAAACTGGGCAACACAGTATTGGCTTGGCCAGCGGCCGTGGGCAGACCCGTGCCAATCTGGCTAACTCCGAGCGTAGCGCTGGAGCCCGAAGACACGTAGAGGTTGCTCCCGAAAGCACCTATGTACCGAATATTGGCCGGTGCAGCGGCCAGGCTGGTCGTAGCGCCAGTGTTGCCAAGCGGCAGGTAGCGCACTCCACCGACGCCACCAACGGCGTAAAACGTGCTGCCATCGGCCGAGTAGGCCGCCCTGATATTGTTGCCGTCGAAGGAGTCGTTTACCAAGGAGGTCGTATTCACGGTGCCATCGGCGGCGACGCGACCTACCACGCGATTGACCGTAGCCACGGCGGTGCTAGCCACGCCGGTGGTGCCCACGGCGGCATCGTAGCCCGTCAGCACGAGGTAGCGTCCGTCGCCCGAGCGGGTCAGGTTCAGCTCGGAGGTAGCGGAGCCGCTCACCGTGAGGATGTGGTTGGCCCCGCTGGCGGTGGTGGGCAGCACGACCGTTTGCACCAGCACGCCAGCCGGCGTGTATTCCAGTAGCGACACTTGCGTGGCCACGCTGCTGAGGCTGCCGGTACCATCACCGACCACCGCCACCACAAAGTTGCCCGGCGTAAAGGGCGCGGCCTGCGCTGCGCCAGCCACGGCCAGTCCTAGCAGCAGGCTTTTAATAAAAGGAGGTAGAGAGAATCTCATACTATTGATAATCAGCAGATAAGTAGATGGTAGAGTGCCTTGCCAGCGAGCCTTGTGGCCATGGGTTATTCTAGCTGCCAAAGGTATAAGAAGCCCCAACGGGTAATGATTAGGAAATTGTGTTGCCTAGATTATCAAAATGCGTTTAGGCTGACTGTTACTGCCGCACCGTTATTTAGCACACACAATAGCCACGAATACTTGATATCTAGGTAAACTGATGGCGTTGGCCCTCGCCGACCTTTGCCCCTCAACCAGCCTAGCGCCCTACGTGTATGCAGTGGTACGAAGAGGAAGTGCAGCGCCTGGCGCTGTTACCCATCGCAACGGCGACTGAACTGCCCAAAGTGGTATTCTACGGCAGCTCCACGTTTACGCGCTGGCTTAGCTTGGCGCAGGATTTTCCGCAGGTGCAGGCGGTGAACCTGGGCTTTGGCGGCTCGACGCTGGCGGCCTGCGCCTGGTTTTTTGAGCGGGTGGTACCCCGGCAGCAACCAGCTGCCCTGCTGGTATACGCCGGCGACAACGACCTCGGCGACGGGCGCACGCCCGAAGAGGTAGTGCTGTTTTTTGAGCAGCTGCTGGCTATCAGCACGGCCCATCTGGGAAAGATTCCGTGGTGTTTTATCTCGATTAAGCCCAGCCCGGCCCGGCTCTATCTGCGCGATAACATTCAGTACGCCAACGCCTGCATTCAACAGCGCATCGCGGCGCTGGGGCCACCCTACTATTTTCTGGACCTCTACCCGGCCATGCTCGATGGGCAGGGTAATCCGCAACGGGCCCTGTACGAGGCCGATGGGCTACACCTTTCGCCAGCCGGCTACGCCCTGTGGCAGCAGGCCATCGGCCAGCAGCTCGGCCAGATGGGGCTGCTTACTTCCTGAAGCAAGCCAGCTGACGGTATTGTTTTCGCACGTATCTTATTAATCGTAAGCTGTATGCGCCGCGAGTATCAACAATGGTGGAGCCCCGCCCTAGGCCGGCAAATGGAGTTGCTGGTGTTCGGGCACGCAGGGGCACGGGTGTTGTTTTTTCCGACCCGTAAGGCACGCTTTTTCGACTACGAAAACTGGGGCGTGGTCGAGGCCCTGCGGCCCCGGCTCGAGCGGGGCGAGTTGCAGCTTTACTGTGTCGATAGTGTCGATGCCGAAAGCCTGTATTGCAAGGATAAGCATCCGGCCGAGCGCATTCGGCGGCACTTGCAGTACGAGCAATACTTGCTGGACGAGGTACTGCCCTTGACCTGGCACCTCAATCCCAATCCGTGCCTGATGGCGGCTGGGTGCAGCATGGGCGCTTTCCACGCCGTGAATTTCGCGTTTCGCCACCCGCAGCTGTTTGCCAAAGTAGTGGGCATGAGCGGGCGCTACGACCTGACGCAGTGCATGGGCTGTTTTCGGGACTTGTTTCAGGGCTACGTCGACCAGGAGGTGTACCTGAACTCACCCAACCGCTTCCTGCCCAACCTCGGCGACGATTTCTACCTCGGACACCTGCGCCGGCTCGATATTAAGCTGGCCATCGGGGAGCAAGATGCTTTTCTGGCCGATAACTGCTTTCTCGACCAGCAGCTGTGGGCCAAAGGTATCGCGCATCAACTGCACGTATGGGCCGGCGAGGCGCACACGCCGCCCGCCTGGCAGCACATGGTGCAGGTGTATCTGTAGGGGACTAGCTATAGGTCGCAGCCCCGCCTAAAAAGGCGTGACTCCTTTCCAATTGAACGGGTTTATTGAGTACCAGCCTTGCCCGCACACGGGCACGCCCCAGCCCAGCTGGGTGGTGTAATGAAACAGCAAAAACGAACTGTGGCCCAAAATTATCAGAAAAGAGCTTCCGATAGTTTTGAGCCACAGTTCACTACGCAGGTAGTCAGTTGGGGGTGGTAGCGCGCTACAAAGTTTGCGCTCCTGTGTTTAGGCAGTTTCGCCAGCCTCGGCCGGAGCGGCTGTTGCTGCGGCTGGGGCCGCCGGGCGCTTGGGCGCGACGGCGCGGCGCCGGGTAGGAGTGGCCACCGGGCTGGCTGGGGCCGACTTGGGCTTACGAGCTGGGGCGCTGGCTTCGACGGGAGCGGCGGTCTCGGGAGCAGACGTGGCTTTGGCGGCGCGCTTGGCTTGGCGGCGACGCTGCTTTACCAGGTAGGTGGCCAGGCGCTTCATTACCTTAGTCACGGGCTTGGGCAGGGTACTGGGCGTTTCGCCGTCGGTGGCCAGGTAGGGCTGGAGGGCAGTGACGAGTTCGCTGGCTAGCGCTTTGCGCGCTTGTTTGGCGGTGGGGGCAGCGGGCGCGGCTACTGGCGCAGCCGGAGCCTTGGCCACTTTGCGCTGCTCTTTGCGGAGTTGCTTAGCCAGTTTTTTCAGCGTTTTGGCGACGGCTTTCGGCGTTTTGGTGGCGGCCTCCGGGCCTATGTGCGGGGCTACAGCTACCAGCAGTTGTTCGGGCAGCGCTTTTTGGGCTTTGCTCATAAGGAGGGGATAAAAAGGTAACAGATTGGCTTTGGGTGCGGAATGAACGGCGAAGGCCTGGGGATAGGCAATAGGCTATCCGTTTGGCTAGTAAGCGCCTACTTAACAAATCGCCGTGAATAGGAGACAACCTCGAATGTTATTACAATATTACGAAATGCAGTCCAGGCTACCTTGAAAAAAGGCTATTTCCAATGTTATGTTTTCGGCCGTGGCTAGTTTGCACCTGCTGCCTATCTTCAGCAGCGGGTAGGCGAAACGGCGTTTCAGATGCTCTAAAACACCTTTCTGCGGTTTGAGTATGTAGTACTGCCGCGCTGGGCTACGGAGTGGCTACGCCCCTACCTGGGAAAAGCAGGGTAGCATTATGGTTGACGTTGCTTCAGTAAGGAGCAAGCTGCTTATCAACCACCTGTGGCTTAGTTGCGTTTAGCACCTCAACCAACAGTTTCTTCTATGTCCTATTCGCTCACTACCCCTCAAACGCCACCGCCCATTTACGAGGAATTATTGGAACCCAGCTACCAAGAACTAGCCAACGAAGATTCCTCCGACGAGTATGGGCAGGAGCTGGCCGACCCCTACTACGGACAGGAATGGTAGCGGCCTCTTTATGGCAGTTACAGCAGGGAAGTCGGGCCACCTTTTGCTACTCCCGCAAAAACTAATCAATCAGCAGTTGGGTAACCGCCGCCGTATTCTGCGCCCAGGCGGCGGTGTAAACCTCGTCGGCTTCAAGCGATTCCACGAGTTCCAGGTGTTGGGCCTGGGCTTTCACGGTCAGCAGCTGGCCGATACTGAGCTTGCTTTCCAGCTTGCGCAGCAGGGCCCGCACATTGGCCAGGTTTAGGTTTTGCACCAGCTGCCTCTGGAAGGCCATTTCCAGCCAGATAATCTCGCGCTGCGCCACATCCAGCACCCCAAAAACCAAGCCTTTGCTCAGGCCCTGCGTCACGCGCACCTGGTGCTGCACGCACGAAGGGTCGTAGGCCACCCCCGAGGTCGAAATGCGCATGGGATGCTGGCTGCTCATCCAGCCCACCGTCAGGTTGGGCGAGAGCGCCCCGCTGGTGTAGGCGTTGCAGGTGAAGGTGACGTACTGCGCCTGGGCTTGCTGTAAGGCATTCAGGTCTAATTCGATATACTCGGCCGTGCCCACCTGGTCGGGAATGTATTGAATATCGCCGCTGTGTCGGCAGCCAGTAGTCACCAGCTGTGAAAACGAGCAGTGCGTCGTATTAGCGGCATAAGCCACGGTGCAACTCAAATCCATGTCGATGTGCTGCGCCGGCAAGCCCACGCCCCACTGCATAAATAGCCGCACGCTGTCGCCTTCCACCGCAAACCGGGTGCCCATTAGCGCCGCCGGCAGGTCTTGCACGGTATCGCTGCGGTCGCCGATAGCCACGGGCAGCTTAAACAGCGCCGGGTCAATGTACATCGTGCGGTGCGTGGTAGGTAGGGACGCAAACCGCCGCCGCATGGCCAGCAGGCACAAGTCAACCACGGCCGCTTGCATGGCGCGCAGCTGCTCGGAGGTGTAGATGTCCAGGTACTGATTAGCTTTAATCGTCTTGCCGCCGCCGCCCAGCGGCTTCACCATGCGCTTGGTGCCCGGCGTGAAGTAGTCTTCGGCATACATCGCCAGCGTAACGACCAGCCGGGCCGGTACCTGGTCGAGCACCTCGGCAAAGGCGGCCACCGTTGGCTCCGCTCCAAACCAGAGCATGTTGGCAAACAGCGAGCGGGCAAACAACCCCGGCCGCTGCTTCAGCAGCCGAAACGTCGGCTCGGCCTCCGCCCGCAGGCGAAAGTGGTCGACGCGCCCTTGCCACACCTCATAGCTTTGGTTGTAGAATACATCCAGCGTTTCGCGCAGCTTGGCCAGCGCTGGCCGCTTACTGTACTCGGCCAGCCGCAGCGCCCGAATGAAACGCACCCACATACCGCGCTTGGGGTGCATGATTTCGCAAAGCTGCGCCGGGCTTTGGGGCAGGGCGTTGAGCCAGGCGGCTACCATCGCCGCTTCGCGCCGGCTGTATTTGAGTTTGAGGTCGGCCTGCGCCTGCACCTGGGTTTGCGCCTGGGCCTGGGCATTGCGGTCGACCACCCATACACTGGTGCGAGCATTTTTTTGCTTGCGCTTCCGAATAATCTTCGGCTCTACCAGCTGCGCAAAGCCCGTTTTCTTGTACCACAAATACCGCAGGATATCGGTGGGCGTCGACAGTAGCGCCTGCGCTCGCTCGGGCCGGCCGAGCTGCACGTAGGCATCTATCACCGCCAGGCGGGTTTCCTTCATGGCAATGGGTACCTCTGCCGGTAGCGGCAGCTCGGCCAGCAGCTGGCGCAGGCTGTCCGCCTGCGTGGCATCAAGGGCCGTTTTGGAAGCTAGCAAGTCGTGCAGAAAGCCCGTTACGTCGGCCTCGCGCCACAAGGCCAGCACCTTAAGTTTGCTTCCTTGCTCTACGTGCTCCAGGGCTGCAAACTCGAAGGGCGTGCCGCAAAACGGGCAGCCATTATAGCGCTCCAGCGGAAACGTATTGGGCGGAATGAGGTGGCCGCAGGGCAGGCGGGTGCCCTTGGTTTGGAAGATGTTGGCGAAGAACGTGAGCACGTGGTCGAGCCGGCTTTCACCGGTGGGCGTGTCCCAGGCCTTCACCAGCGGTGTCCAGTTTTTCTGCACGCCCATCACCTCGCGCACCACCGTCAGCAGCTGCGCCTGAAAAGCGGGCGTTGTGTTTTCCAGTGCCCGCAGCAGCGGCTCCGTTACGCCGTAGCCCAGTTTAGCCAGGTTGGCCACCAGCAGGGCCGTCGCCTCCGGCAGGGTAGGGGGCGGGCCCAAGGGCGTATTCGCCAAAGCCGCGGCCGGAATGTAAACGGCTTTTTGGCGAAGGCTAACTGGAAGTAAGGAGGGCGCCATGAAACGGGTAGACAGCGGCAAACAGCAAGTGAAACAGGCCGGAATCGAACCGGCGTCTTCGGAATTAAGCAGAGAAGTAAGTCTTACTTGACCTGACTTAGGTAATTATAAAACTAAAGATGTCCGGCGTCCTACCACTAGACGACTGTTTCAGGTAAAATCGACCCAAATGCCCGGCACCTAGGATACGGGGTGAAGCAGGTTGGATTCGAACCAACGACCCTAAAATCCAGAGAAGTAAGCCCTGGTTGACCCTTGCGGGTAATGCCAGGGC
>CAXUKA010000170.1:0-13295 GCA_964251335.1 uncultured Hymenobacter sp. | reverse complement strand
CTCGTGCTGCCAGGTGGGCTGCTCGGCGTAGGCGCAGTAGTGCGCCAGCAGCTCGGTGGTCGTCATGAAAGGGAGAGAATTGTAATGGACGAAGAATAGAATAACGCTACACTGTACTGGCTTATTAGTCTGAAAGTTATTGCTTTAATTAAACAATTCCCACTTTTCCATGAAAGGTCCAGCTTTTTCTCCTTAACGTGTTACCAGCCTTCTTAAGCAAGCCAACGGCACGTATCGGTGCTGGCCAGCGCCGTGAACTGCTTGCCTGCCTATTCGACGAGCGGCCGGGTGCTAATGCCTGAGGAGCAGGTGACAGCTCATGCTCAACTGCTCGCTACGTAACGCTCTTCCTCTGCGCTGCTCGCTTCTGTAACAATTCCAGTATATTTAGCCCAGCCGGCCGCTGGCAAAGCCGAGACAGAAACCAGAGACCTCAAAAAAGCCCCGTCTGAAATAGGCGAGGCTTTTTAAGCTTTGAAAACAAACTTAGTACAACCGCGCAAGCGACTTTACTACCCGCAAAGCTAAGATTGGCCTTGACCGATAGGGCCTGTTTGTGCTATAAGTCATTACGCCCCGGCCGGTCAGGTCGGGGCGTTTTTTACTGGCACCGGCAACGTTCGGGGCTATTGCGCGCTACTCGTGTCCAGAGCCAGCGATGGTTATTTTTATTTAAAATGAAAATCCCTGTCTGTTTCAGGCAGGAATTTTTGTGTCTGGTGAGCCGCTTGGCCGGCATGAGCCTCCACGCCTTCCAACTACTATCGCCCGTCGTGCAGTCGCTCTGGGTAATCCATCACGGCACGTTCCTGGCCAACCGCTAGGAGAATGAAGGCGGCGTCAACCTCTACCACTGTGCTGGCGACAGACGTAGCTTCTTTGTTGAGGTGAGCGCCGATGGCAACTGTTATCAAGCGCTCCCAAGTAACTCACGCTAGGTGGACTGGCCGAGTAAAGCGACTATGACTGAAGAATGCAAGACCAGGAACCCTGTGTACCGGGTGCGGCACATCTTAAGAACAAGCTGACGAATGGGTGCCAATTGGGTAGTGCTACAGTCAGCGTGGCTGGTAGCCGCGCAATGCACACACTTAATTTAAACACTCCTGAGCACGAAGTGACCTATAGCTGAGAAGAAACGTTATCTATTAAATTGCTTAATGAAATAATACAAAAATTTCCCTGTTTCCACCTAGCATATTTATGCTATAGTATGGCATATAGGCCGGTTTATACCTTTGCTGAGCCTTTGCTGTATCTTATCAAAATATAATTTACACTCAAAGGGTTTGCCTAGCTTATTTTCTCCCTTATGAGTATTTTTACCTTCTCTTGGCTACGGCAGCTGGCCTTGCTGCTAGTACTCAGCACCCTGCCCGCCCTGGCCCAGGTGCCGCCCGGCAATGCCCTGAACTTCGACGGCGTGGACGACTACATCGTCACGTCGAACTCCGCTGGCTACTTCAACTATACCGTGGAGGCGTGGGTGCGCACCACCAACGCCGCCACCGGCGATGGTGGCACCATCGTCTCGAACTACCCGAACTTCATGGTGGGGATGTACGGGGGCAAGGCCCGCTTTCGGTCTTACAACACAGCTAACACCAGTTATGACCTGGTGGGCACCACCCTCCTCAACGACGGCAAGTGGCACCACGTGGCGGCCGTGATGGGGGGCGGCATCAACTACAACATGACCTTGTACGTGGACGGCGTGGCCGAGGGCTCCCGGACCGGGGGCTACACCAATTTCTCGTCGACCTACATCGGCAGCCTCCAGAGTAATCAAGACCCCTGGCAGGGCAGCATCGACGAGGTGCGCATTTGGGACGTGGCCCACTCGGCGGCCGAAATAAAGACCTTCTTCAACAACACCGTGCTCTCCACGGAGGCAGGGCTGCTGATGAACTACACCTTTGACCGGGGCACCGCCGGCGGCAACAACGCCGGCCAGACCACCGAGCCCAACCCAGTGCCTCGCCGCTGTGGCGGCTGCCCCACCTTCGTGGGCACGCTCTACAACTTCGCCCTGAGCGGCAGCACCTCTAACCTGATTGAGAGCTACGCCCTGATGCAGCCCACCAACCTGGCCGCCACTAGCAGCGCCAGCGGCACCAGCCTGAGCGTGACCTGGACGGCCCCGCCGGTGGGCACCGTGAGCAACTACGTGCTCGACGTGTCGACCACGGCCGACTTCTCGGCGGGCGTGACTACGCTCACGCCCGCCGGCTCGGCCAGCAGCGCCACCGTCACCGGCCGCACCGTGAATACCCACTACTACCTGCGCCTGAAAACCGACAAAACCAGCGTGACCGGCCAGAGCGCCTACTCGCGCGACGTATTTAACCTGCGCACCAGCAGCGGCCTGACGCCGCCCGGCAACGCCCTGGCCTTTGACGGCACCGACGACTACGTGGCCCTGCCCAACACAACGCCCGTGCCCACAGGCAACGGCACCTACACCCTCGAAGCCTGGATTAAGCCCAATGCGATGGGCGTGGAAGGCATTATCGGCTGGGGCAACTGGGGCACCACCAACCAGGTGAACGCGCTACGGCTGTCGCCGACGGGCATCATCAACTACTGGTGGGGGCCCGACCTGATTGTGACGACGCCCGACCTGAGCGGGCGCTGGCACCACGTAGCCGCCACGTTTGACGGCACGACGCGCACCATTTACCTCGACGGCGTGGCCGTGGGCAGCGACACGCCCGGCAGCCACACGGTGCCCAGCCCCAGCAACCTGCGCATTGGCTGCACCAACGCTCCGAGCTCGGGCGCCAACTACGAGTACTTCAACGGCAGCATCGACGAGGTACGCATCTGGA
Organism: uncultured Hymenobacter sp.; assembly: GCA_964251335.1. Lineage (GTDB taxonomy): Bacteria > Bacteroidota > Bacteroidia > Cytophagales > Hymenobacteraceae > Hymenobacter. The sequence continues at coordinate 10,467 of CAXUKA010000170.1, read as the reverse complement.
ACGTGGCCCGCACGGCGGCCCAGGTGAAGGCCGCCTACACCAGCTGGCCCGCGGCTCCCCAGGCCGGGCTGGTGGCCGCCTATGACTTCGACCAGGGCACGGCCGGCGGGGCAAATACCAGCCAGACAACGCTGGCAGACCGCAGCACCAACTACCAGGACGGCACCCTCAACAACTTCTCGCTGGCCAGCGGCAACACCACCAGCAACTTCGTGGAAAGCTACGCCCTGGTGGTGCCCACGCTCGCGGCTACGACCGCCGTTACGACTGCGGGCTTCACCGCCAACTGGACGGCTCCGCTGGTGGGTACCGTCACCGGTTACGTGCTGGACTACTCGCTGTCGCCCACCTTCGCCACCGTGGCTGGCACGGTGAGTCCGTCGGCCGGCGCCGCCAGCCAGGCCGTGAGCGGGCTGCTGCCCAACCGCAACTACTACTACCGCCTGCGGGCCGACAAAACCTCCGGCGCAGTAGCCGGGCAGGGGGCCTACGCCAGCGGCACCGTGCGCACGGCCAGCGGGCTGACCCCGCCTGGCAACGCGCTGGCCTTTGACGGCAGCGACGACTACGTGGCCGTGAGCGCACTGCCCGCCGCCAACAACCTGGCACCGGCCGGCGGCTTCACGCTCGAAACATGGGTGTACGTCACCACTACCACCATCCATTCGCTCATTCGCAAGGACGGCGACTACAACCTGTACCTGAACCCGGGGGGGCTGCTGAGCTGCGACGTGTGGCCCGGTGGCCTGGGCACGGCCGCCCTCACCACCACCACCACAGCCTCGGCCCTGGCTGCCAACCGCTGGTACCACGTCGCAGCCACCTGGAACGGCACCGTCACCAAACTTTACCTCAACGGCATGGACGTAACCGGCACTTCCACGGCTCGCACGGGGGCTGCCAACTCGCCCTTGCAGCTGGGCGGCTCCGCGACGTACGGCCAGTACCTCACCGGTCGCCTCGACGAGACGCGCCTTTACAGCACGGCCCTAACGTCGGCCCAGGTACTGGCCGACATGACCAGCACCAGCGCCGCCGTGCCTGCCAGCCTGCTGCTGTACTACAACTTCGACCAGGGCACGGCCAGCGGCAACAACGCGGGCACCACCATCCTCACCGACCAGAGCTTCAAACTGGCCGACGGCACGCTCACGAACTTCGCCTTGAACAGCGGCAACACCACCAGCAACTGGGTAGAAAGCTACGCCTTGGTAGTGCCCACGCTGGCCGCCGCCACCGCCAACGCGGCCACCAGCTTCACGGCCAACTGGACGGCTCCGGCCATTGGCACGGTGAGCAACTACGTGCTCGACGTAGCCACCAGCCGCGACTTCGCGGCGGCTGCGCTGGTGGCCGGCTCGCCCTACACGGCGGCCGGCACCAGCCAGGCCGTGACGGGCCTCGACCCGGCCCAGACCTACTACTACCGCGTGCGGGCCGACAAAACCAGCGTGACCGGCCAGGGCGCGTACACCCCGATTGGAGTGCGGGCACCCTTCACGCCCTTGACGCCGCCCGGCAACGCGCTGGCCTTCGACGGCAGCGATGACTACGTGACCGGCAATAACAGCCAGCTGCCCCAGGGCAACGCCCCCCGCACCCTCGAAGCCTGGGTGCTGCCAACGGGGGCCAATGGCGTCATCGTCAACTACGGCGCGGCCACTACCAACCTGCGCTCGGGTATTTTGGTAGCCAATGGCAAGGCGTACTACGTGGGCGAAAATAACGACCTGGCCGGCACTAAAGTCATCAACGATGGGCACTGGCACCACGTGGCGGCCACCTACGACGGCACTACCCTAAAGCTGTACGTGGACGGCGTGCTCGACGTCAGCAATACCCCGGCGGCCTTCAACACCACCGGCTTCGACTGGAACATCGGTAAGCGCATTCCCCCTCTCACCTCGACCGAGCAGCTCAACGGCCGCCTCGATGAGGTGCGTATCTACAGCGCGGCCCTGACGCCGGCCCAGGTGCAGGCCGACATGACCAGCACCAGCCCCGCCGTGGCCGCCAGCCTGGTGGCCTACTACAACTTCGACCAGGGCACGGCCGGCGGGGCCAACGCGGGCTACACCACCCTCACCGACCAGAGCGGCAACGGTAACTTCGGCACGCTCACCAATTTCAACCTGACTAGCGGCAACACCACCAGCAACTGGGTGGAAAGCTACGCCCTGCTGCAACCCACCGGCCTGACGGCTTCGGCCAGCACCGGCACCGGCTTCACGGCCAGCTGGACGGCCCCGCTCCTCAACGGCGCGGCCCCGGCGGCCGGCATCGTGGAGGGCTACGTGCTCGACGTGTCCGCGTCCAGCACCTTTGCCTCGGGGGTTACCTCGTTCCCCGTTTCGGGCTACGGCAGCACCAGCGTGGCGGCCACCGGCCTCACCAACGGCACCAACTACTACCTGCGGGTGCGAGCCGAAAAAGCCAGCGTGACCGGCCAGGGCGACTACTCGCCCACCGCCACTACGCACACCATCGGCACCGATGCGCTGCTGACCAACCTGGTAGCTTCGGTGAGCGGGCTCAGCCCCACCTTTGCCACCGGCACGCTGGCCTACACGCTGTATGTGCCGGCCAGCACCAGCACCTACACCCTCACGCCCACGGCCAGCAACGCCTACACCACCATCACCGTGAACGGCACGGCCGTGGCCAGCGGCGCGGCCTCAGGGGCGCTGAATGTGGGCAGCACTGCTACCATTGTCCTAACGTCGGAAGACCTGAACACTACCCGCACCTACACCGTGCAGGCGGTGGCAGCCCCCACTTACTTCCGCAGCGTGGCCACCGGCAACTGGGGCGACGCCAGCACCTGGGAAACCTCGTATGACGGCAGCACCAGCTGGTTTGCGGCCCCGGTGGCCCCCACCGGCAGCTTCGTGGGCACGGTGAACGTGCGCAACAGCCACACCGTGACCGTGGCCGCCGCCACCAGCACCAAAACCACCACCGTCGAGAGCGGTGGCATCCTCAACACCCTGACGGGCTACACCCTGACCATCCCCAACGGGGCCACCATGACCGTGAACGCGGGCGGGGTGCTGTCCGCCGGCCGGCTGAGCGGGGCCGATGGCGTGACGGGCACCAGCAGCAACTTGGGCACTATTAGCGTAGCCGGGGCCAATGCCCTGCTGGTAAACGGTACGCTGGTACTGAACACAGGCACCAGTACGCCGGCCACCCAGGGCATCAATACCGCGACCACGACCATCGGCAACGGCGGCCGGGTGGTGCAGTATGCGACGACAACTAGCCTATCCATGCCCGCACCTACCTGGAGCGCCGGCTCGACACTGGAATTGGCCGGGGGCATCCTCAACCAGACCTATGCCAACGTCAGCCAGACGCTGCAAAACCTGGACGTGAACCTCACAACCCTACCCACGGGTACCGCAACGGCTACTTTTCCCTACCTGTTCGCGACTACCGGCACCGTCACCGTGGCCGGCACCCTCACCGTGCGCAGCACCGGGGCGGGTACCCTGCGCCTGTTCAACGCGCCTAGCACCGGCACCCTCACGCTGGGCAGCGTGGATGGCAGCGGCAACCGCACCGGCGGCTACGTGCAGCTGGCCGGCACCAACGTGGTGGGCAGCTTCGGCGGGACTACCATTTTGGGGACGCCCATCACGGTGCAGGGCAGCTTCCAGCTCAACGGGGGCACGTTTGCGGCAGCACAAGGCAGCAGCGGCAGTCCCACGACCCTCCGCACCACTCCGCTCACGGTGAACGGCGACTTTGCCGTGGCCAGCGGGGCCACGTTCAACCTGCTGTCGGCCAACACCGGCCCCACCATCAACTACACGGGCGGCACGGTGGCGCTGAACGGCAACTTCAGCAACGCCGGTACCGTGAGCACCGGCAACACGGCCAGCACCACCCAGAAGCTGCTCTTCGGCAAAGCCAATACCCTGGGGGCGCAGGTGTTCAGCAACACCGGCACCATCACGGGCCTGGTGAATACTACCGTGGCCGGCACCACCATCCTGGACATGGGCACTAGCGCCCTCACCGGCACTGGCACCTTCGTTACGCAGGCCGGCGCGACGCTCCGCCTGGGCAGCCCTGATGGCATCAGCGCCAGCGGCACGGCCACCGGCAACATCCAAGGCACCCGCACCTTCGCGGCGGGCACCAGCTTCGAGTTCAACGGCACCGTGGCCCAGGTCACGGGCACGGGCTTCCCCCCGGCGGCCCTTAGCGCTGCCTCTACGCTGGCCTTTAACAATGCGGCCGGCGTCACGCTCTCGCAGGCACTCACCACGCCAGGCACGCTCAGCTTCCGGCAAGGCATGGTGACGACGACCGCCACCAACCTACTCACGCTGGGCACCACGGCCACCACCACCGGTACCCTCGATGCCACCGCCACCAATACTGGCCGCGTGGCCGGGCCATTCAAGCGCTGGGTAGCCGCCAGCACGGGCAGCCTAAACTACCCGATAGGGATAGCTACGGTAATGCGCCCGGCCACTATCACTTATACCACCGCGCCCACGGCGGGCGGCACACTCATGGCCGAGTTCGTGGCCAGCCCCGCCGGCAGCCAGGGCCTGCCCCTCACCGAAAATGGCAACACAGCCACTAAAGGCTCAGATGACGGTTACTGGCACTTCACCGCCGCCGACGGCCTGACGGACGGCACCTACACCGCCACGCTTACCTTCACCGGCATCACGGGCGTGAGCGACTACAGCAAGCTGCTCTTCCTCAAGCGCCCCAACGCGGCTTCCGACTGGGCGCTACTGGGCACTGCCGTGGCCACCACCGGTTCCAACACTGCGCCCGTCCTCAGCCGCACCGACCTCACGGGCTTCTCCGACTTCACGGCCGGCCTCACGGCCGCGCCGCTGCCGGTGCAGCTGGTGAGCTTCACGGCCACGGCGCAAGGCAGCACCGCCGTGCGCCTGGCCTGGGCTACCGCTTCCGAGCTGAACAGCGCCCGCTTCGAAGTAGAGCGCAGCCTCGATGGAGTAGCCTTTAGCCAGATTGGCCAGGTGGCAGCCGCTGGCAACAGCCCCACAGCGCACACCTACGGGCTGACGGATGCCACGCTGCCCGGCACGGGTATCCTGTATTACCGCTTGCGGCAGGTCGACTTCAATGGCACCGCCACTTACTCGCCCGTGCGTAGCATAACTATGCCCTATAGCGCGTTGGAGTTAGCTCTCTATCCTAATCCGACGCACACGGCAGCTACCCTAGCTGGAGCCAAAGCCGGCGCTACAGTGCAGGTATTTGACGCGCTAGGCCGCCTGGTATATGCTACGACCGCCGAGGCCACTGGTACTGCCGCGCTGGCCTTGCCGGCTGGGCTGCCCACGGGCGTCTACTTGGTTCGAAGTGGCAGCCAGACTGCTCGCCTAGGTATAGAATAAAGAACAGCCCGATTGCCGGAGGGCCCCACCTGCAAGGGTGGGGCCTTTTTGCATGTGCCTAGCCTATATAATGGGGGAAAAGGCCCAGACCTTCTACCACTGCGCCGGCAACGGGCACGGCTTCTTTGTCGAGGTAGGTATCTATGACGGCCGGGGGCAGGCCGTGGTGCTGCGTAGCTTCAGCGACTCGGAGGCGCTGGAGGATTATGCGCGTGGGGTGCGGCTGCCAGGGGCATAAAAAAGCCCCGCTGGCATGTACGGCAGACTCAAAGCCAGTAATTAGCTTTAGCATGTCTCTTAGTCTTTGCTGCTGCTCGAAGCTTAGCTCTTTAGAAATGAAGCTTACGACTTCCTCCAATCTGTCATAATTAAGCTTTACAGGTTCAAAAGGCTTAATACTTTGCTGCTCCAGCCCCATCCAGTAAGTTCCATTGAGCCTGTATAGCACATGGTATACTCCGTCAGCGTATGGCCCATATCTAGCGGCTGTAAACTTGAGGCGCATGTCTTCTCCCATGCGTTGAAGGAAATAAGCTAATTTATTCGCTACAAACAGGCTGGCTCCCCTAGTGCTTCGTAGGCGAACATGCTGTAAAGAAATATGGCCCTCGCAGGGGTCAAATGACACCTTCTTGATTGTACTCTGTTGCTGTAGAACAGACTTTACAGCGTCATTAGGTTCGAAAATCTGGACATTCACATCGGTCAGACCACCTAAATAACATTCCATCAAAGGCTTAATTACGCCCCACTCTAAGCCACCATTTCCGCAGCCTAGAGACGGGATAGCTATGCTTGCAATCCCGTACTCAGGAATAACACGAGCCAACTCTCGTAGCCCGTCTTCTATGTACGAATACTTAGACTTCTGCTTTCAATTCGTCTTTGTGGGGAAGTTAAGTTAGCATAATAAACTGCCAAGCATGATTATACCCTTATTCCTTGGTGAGTTTGTGCCAAGAAATAGGCACTTGGAGCACACCAACAAAAGAAGGCAATCGACATAAACCGGGGGTATACAATCAAAAACCCCTCTGGCTAGGTGTCAGAGGGGTTTTAGTGGGCAGTATCGGAATCGAACCGATGACCTCTACCATGTCAAGGTAGCGCTCTAACCAGCTGAGCTAACTCCCCGATAACTACGAGCTGTGCCCGTTGGGGCTGCGAAAGTACGGCAGCCGACCGGTTTTACGCACGCCAAGGACGGTTTTTTGAGCGACTGGTTTATAGGCTTTGGTTGCTACGCCCGAACCTGGGTTAGCTTTCCGCAGTTTCTTTGTGCCATGACCCTTGCTGCGCTTTTAACTGCTGCCCCGGCCTGGCTGGCGGCCTACCGCACCCACGAGCTGCTGCTGGGCCGAGGCCTTGGCCTGCTCGGGGCCTGGGCGCTGCTCAACCTGGTGGGCAGCGGCTACTGGCTGCCGCGCACCGACCGCCGCGAGGTGCCGCACCACTTTCATTTCATGAACTGCTGCTGGGGCTTCGTCAATGCCGTGCTGGCGGCGGTGGGCATTTTGCGCACGCACCCCGGCGCGCCACCTCTTGGCTTCACTGCCGCCGATGCCCTGCACGACCAACAGGTGCTGGTGCTCATCTTTCAGGTAAATGCAGTGCTCGACCTGGGCTACCTGCTAGTAGGCTGGTGGCTGGTGGCCCGGGCTGCCCGCCCCAATATCAACCCCTTTGCCCCAGCCCGGCTACTGGGCTACGGCCGCTCACTATGGGTGCAAGGCAGCTTTTTGCTGGTTTTTGATGCCATCATGGCTTGGGTGATGAGCAGGTAATTTGGGCACCGAATGATGGGCTTAGTACTTCCACTACCTACCGCTTAATCGGCCTGGCCAGCGGCGCGGCGTAGCTTTTTCAACTCCTGGCGCACGGCTTTCACGCGCTCGTCGAAGCCATCGGGGTCGTAGTCGATGCCGGGCACATCTACTTCTTCGAGCATATCCATGAGGGCATCGGAGTGGTCGAGGCGGGTGCCACCGGGCAGCTGCACAAAGGCCATCTCTGACCACAGCAGCGCCAGCAGCCGGAAGCCATCGGCCGAGCGCATCTGCATTTCCACCACCAGGTTCTGGTTGTCGAAGTGAATGAGCTGGGTGCGAATGCGCACCTGCACGCCCTGCCGGGCCGGCTTGAGATAGCTAATGTGGTGCTTGGTAATAACCCAGGCCGCGTGCTGGGCGCGGGCCAGCTCGCCCATGTTCAGGGCATAATGCTCGGCTACCTGGTCCTCGCGGGCATTGAGGAAGTAATCGAGGTAGCGGGCATTGTTGAGGTGGCCCAGCATATCGCAGTCCTGAAAGTGGATGCGGTGCTGGGTTTCGGGCGTGCGAATGAGGCGTGACATAAACAGAACAGTCTTTCAGCCCGCGAAGGTAGGCCCCGCTACCGTGCCTACGCCTTGGCCCCTGCCAGTAAGAAGCGCGGCCCTTGGTACTCGGCCGCCGTGCGCAGTTGGAGCATCGAGGCCATACCGCTTTCGGTGAGCTGGCTCACTACGTGGCTAGGCAGCCCGCACCAGTAGAGCTCGGTGCTGCTGGCCCGGGCGCTGCTGTCGGCATGCGCCATCGCCTGCTGGCCCACCCAGCTCAGTTGGCGCAGGCCCCGGCAATCTATCCAGGCCTGCGATACGCCTTTGGCTAGTAGCTGCTCCATGGCTTGCTCGAGGTGCGTGGCATCGGCAGGCGTGTTGCAGGAGCCGCGTAAGCTCAGGCCCATGCAGTCGCGATGCCCTCCCAGGTGGATGGTGAGCGAGCGCATTGGAAATACCAGCAAGAGGAAAGAATCAGTCATAGCCTACTGACTAATTGCAGGATGAGGATGTAGTGCAAATGTACCTGCGATACGTATAATATCTATGATTGGTAATACTTATTTTATCCCAGCGAATATTCTTATTTTATAAATGTCTGTTTTTTTCATCAGCGCTCACTCATTTTTCGCAAAAAGCTTGCACTGTGGCATATAGAGTATACTACAAGCCATAGCCCTTTCTTAGTTTGAGCAACTCACTATAGTGGCCCGGCCACTCCGCGTTTGGGCAGCAGCAACCTTGCGCAACTAATTTCGTTAGCACCAATACAATTAGCCATTATTTTCTTTTCTGCTTTACCTCATGAAGATTTCCGTTGACCAAGGCCAGGACAAAGGCTTTCTGCCCGATGGCCGCCACCTCGTTACCATCACCAGCATTGAAGAAGGTGTGAGCGAGCACCAGCAGGTGCCGTTTTTTGCCGCCCACATGGAGAATGAGGACGGCTACGTGTCGCAGCGCTTTTACAACTCGCCGGCCGGCCATCCCATTATTCTTTCGCTTTACTCGGCCGTAGGCATCAAGCCCGAAGAAGGCAAAGACCTCGATACCAAGCAGCTCATCGGCAAGCACTTGTCGGTGGAGGTAAGTGACCACAGCTACGCCGACCCAGCCAGCGGCAACGAGCGCAGCATCCGGCAGGCCACAGGCTTCCGGGCCGCGTAAGTTTGAGCTAAAAGTTAGGGGTTAAGAGTTAGCAGGCGATAGCCCAACAACTCTTAACCCCTAACTTTTAATTCTTAGCTTTTAACTACTTAAGGGGTGTTTTGCACCACCTGCGGGCCGCTGGGCGTAGCGGTCGGCTTTTTGATAGTACCAAGCTCATGGCCAACCTTTTGGAAAGCGCCAATGGCCTTATCGAGTTGCGCACGGGTGTGCGCTGCGCTCAGCTGCACCCGGATGCGGGCCTTGCCCTGCGGCACCACGGGGTAGTAGAAACCTACTACGTAAATGCCCTCAGCGAGCATTTTGGTGGCAAAATCCTGGGCCAGTTTGGCATCATATAGCATGACGGGCACAATGGGGTGCTCGCCGGGCGTGATGTCGAAGCCCGCCGCCGTCATCTGCTGGCGGAAATATTTGGTGTTTTCTTCGAGTTGGTCGCGCAGGGCAGTGCTTTCGGTGAGCAGCTCCAGCACGCGCAGCGATGCGCCCACGATAGCCGGAGCTAAGGTATTGGAAAACAAGTACGGGCGTGAGCGCTGACGCAGGATTTCGATAATCTCCTTGCGCCCGCTCGTGAAGCCGCCCATGGCCCCGCCCAAGGCCTTGCCCAAGGTGCCCGTGATGATGTCCACGCGGCCCATCACGTCGCGGTACTCGTGGGTGCCACGGCCGGTTTTGCCCAGGAAGCCCATCGAGTGGCACTCGTCTATCATCACCAGCGACTGGTATTTATCGGCCAGGTCGCAGATTTTATCTAATTGAGCGATAGTGCCATCCATCGAAAACGAGCCGTCGGTGACGATGATGCGGTGGCGCGTGCCCTTGGCCACGGCGTCTTGCAGCTGCTTTTCGAGGTCGGCCATGTCGTTGTGGGCATAGCGGTAGCGCTGGGCCTTGCACAAGCGCACGCCGTCGATGATGCTCGCGTGGTTCAGCGCATCGCTGATAATGGCGTCCTGCTCATTAAACAGCGGCTCGAACACGCCGCCGTTAGCATCGAAGGCCGCCGCGTAGAGGATGGTATCCTCGGTGCCTAGAAATTCGGCCAGCTTGGCTTCCAGCTCTTTGTGAATATCCTGGGTGCCGCAGATGAAGCGCACCGACGACATGCCGTAGCCGTGGCTGTCGATGGTTTCTTTAGCCGCCTTTATTACTTCGGGGTGCGAGCTGAGGCCCAAGTAGTTATTTGCGCAGAAGTTGAGCACGTCGCCCGCTTCCTGGGTGTCGATTTCCGCGCCCTGAGGCGAGGTGATAATGCGCTCTCTTTTGTAGAGGCCGGCGTCTTTTATTTCCTGGAGCTGCTGTTGCAGGTCGGCTTGGAGGGTTCCGTACATGGGATAACTGGGGGAAATGGCGTAGCGCGAACTTTGTAGTTCGCGTTCGTCTGGGGGTACGTTTGGCTGCCCGCTTACGAACGCGAACTACAAAGTTCGCGCTACTGCGCTCAATTCCTTGTCCCAAAAAATGCCCGCACGCCCTGCCGCCCGCTGGCTACCAGTTGGTCCTTTTGCCCGGCCGAAATGCGCCGCACCTTCGGGCTAAAGCCCATGGTGTTGATGCTGATGGTGCGCGGCCAGTCGCTGGGCAGGGCGGGGT
>CAXUKA010000169.1:0-13308 GCA_964251335.1 uncultured Hymenobacter sp. | reverse complement strand
CAGTTAGATAAGCCGGGAGCCTTCTGGAAGCTACTGTGGCGCAACCCGTTGGTGCTGGCGTATTTTATCCCGCTCTTGGGCTGGATACCGTTGGCCATCAGAGGCTACCGGGGCCACCGGTTGGGCAGCCGCGCCGCGCAACCCTAAGCAGGGCGGCCGTCGTAGTAGCTTTGGCAAACGGCTGATAGTCAAAGCTGTTTCTTTTACCCTTATTCCTTTCACTCAACATGGACGACCTGTTTAAGAAAGTCATCAACACCGGCGTGGGCCTGCTGGCGCAAGGCAACAAGCGCGTGCAAACCGCTCTCGACAAGCTGGTGCAGGAAAGCAAGCTCTCGGAGCAGGAAGGCCAGAAAATAATGGACGACCTGCGCAAAAGCGGCGAAGCCAAGCGCAAGCAGTTCGAGAAGCAGGTACAAGACTTGGCCGGTAACCTTCGCGAGCGCGTTGGCCTGGGCGACGAGAAACCTGCCCCCGCCCCCAAAACGACCGCCCCGAAAGCTGCGGCCAAAAAGCCCGCTAGCAGCCCTACTGCTAAAGCGGCCGGCGCTGTGAAAAAAGCCGCCGATACGGTGAGCGATGCCGCCGCTAAAACCCAGCGCTCGGCCGCTGCCAAGGCGGGTGCGGCCAAGAAAAAAGCAGCAACTGCTGCTACCGAAGACAATAGCTGATAAGTGCATCTGTCATGCAGAGCGTAGCGAAGCATCCCGCTCGCACTGTTGCTAACGGTAGAAATAGTGCACTAAGCGAGATGCTTCACTACGTGCTGCATAACAGACGAAAATTCAGGCAACAAAAAAGCCCGCTTTTCAGCGGGCTTTTTCTTTCTAGGGCAGTTGCTTACGCAGCCGAATAGGTTACTTCCTTCACTGCTTTCACTACGCGGGCCACGTTGGGCAGCGAGGCTTCGATGAGAGTAGGGGCGTAGGGCAGCGGCACATCGGCGCAGGTGATGCGGATAACCGGGGCATCGAGGTAGTCGAAGGCGCGGCGCTGCACGATGTAGGCCAGCTCGCCCGAGATGCTGGCCAGCGGCCAGGCTTCTTCTACTACCACCATGCGGTTGGTTTTCTTCACCGAGGCCACGAGCGTGTCGTAGTCGATGGGGCGCACTGAGCGCAAGTCAATTACTTCGGCCTCAATGCCTTCTTTGGCCAGCTCGTCGGCGGCGGCGTAGGCGATTTTCATCATTTTGCCGAAGCTCACGAGGGTCACATCTTTGCCAGCGCGGCCGATGTTCGCCTTGCCGATTTCGAGGATGTATTCTTCCTCAGGCACTTCGCCTTTGTCGCCATACATCAGCTCCGACTCCATGAAAATAACGGGGTCGGGGTCGCGAATGGCGGCTTTCATCAAGCCTTTGGCATCGTAGGGGTTGGAGGGAACCACTACTTTCAGGCCGGGCGTGTTGGCAAACCAATTCTCAAAGTTTTGCGAGTGCTGCGACGAAAGCATACCGGCGTTGCCGGTAGGCCCGCGAAACACGATAGGACACGAGTACTGCCCGCCCGACATCGAGTAGAGTTTAGCGGCCGAATTAATCACCTGGTCGATGGCCACCAACGAGAAGTTGAAGGTCATAAACTCGATAATCGGCTTCAGGCCATTGGCCGCCGCGCCCACGCCGATGCCAGCAAAACCCAGCTCGGCAATCGGCGTATCAATCACGCGCTCAGGCCCAAACTCGTCGAGCATGCCCTGGCTTACTTTGTAGGCCCCGTTGTATTCGGCTACTTCCTCGCCCATCAAAAAGACGGATGGGTCGCGGCGCATTTCTTCGCTCATGGCCTCACGCAGGGCCTCGCGGAATTGAATAGTACGCATCTGGTTAGATAGTTTACGGGGTAAAGTTAAGGCAAACCTAGCCCCTGAACCGCATAGCCTACAAGTGCTGCCGGCCAAAGGCCACGATGCTGTCTACGACAGGCAGCGCCTGCTGGCCACTGGCCGTGAGCTCGTATTCGACGCGGGGCGGAATTTCGGGGTAGGCATACCGCGCCACCAGGCCGGCTTCGACCAATTCTTTGAGCTCGTGAATAAGCATTTTCTCGCTGATGTCGGGCAGGCGGCGCTTGAGCTCGCCGTAGCGCTGGCGGCCGCCGCTCAGATTTTGGATGAGCAGCACTTTCCACTTGCTGCCAATCAGGGTCATGGCTCGGCGCACCGGGCAAGGGATGTTTAAAGGAGCGACGGGCATAAATTTTTTGGGGCTGAAACACAGTGTTTCTTACTTCGGCGTAAGTACCCTACTTTGAGGTAAGTACTTGCCAAATGTAAAGTAATGGAGGAGATTTGTCACGTCAATTCCTTTTTGCCAACTGGCTGTCGCATTCAAAGCCAGTCGGTTGGCTCCTTCTAAATGCTTTGTTTACCATGACTATCGCTTCCCAAGCTACCGCTATTATTCATGCCCTTGCCCCGGCCGACCAGCAGGCCGTTGAGGCCATGCGCCAAGCCATCGGCCCCATGAAGGGCAAGATGAACGGCCCCGCTGCCCGCCCGGTGTTCAACGATATTATGCAGCATACGCCCGTGGCGGCCGGCACCATTTTCGAGGCCGATACCGTGGGTGGTGTGCCCGGCCAGTGGTGCCGCCCGGCCGCACCAAAGGCCTCGGCAGGCACGGTGCTTTTCATTCATGGCGGCGCGTTTGTGATGGGCTCGTCGGCCTCGCACCGCAACCTGGTGAGCCAGCTGGTAGCCCGCACCGGGGCCGAATTTTTTGTGCTCGATTATCGTCTGGCCCCCGAGCACCCCTTCCCCGCCGCCGTGGACGATACGCTGGCCGCTTACCAAGGACTAGTCGCCGGTGGCAAGCAGCACGTGGCTCTGTGCGGCGATTCGGCGGGCGGTAATCTGGCTTTAGTGGCGCTGGCCCACTTCGCGGTCGCGGCGACTGCGGCCGTGCCCGCCCCAAGCGCCGCGCTGGTCTTCTCGCCCTGGACCGATTTAGCCTTGGCCTCGCCCAGCATGCAAACGCGGGCCGAAGCCGACCCCATTTTTACGCCCGATGCGCTGGCTTCTTTCGCCCAGCACTATCTCCAGGGCCAAGACCCACTTGCCGCCCAAGCCTCGCCCGTATACGGTGCCCTGGCAGGATTGCCACCCATCCAAATCCACGTAGGCGACGCCGAAGTACTGCTCGACGACTCGGTGCGCTACGCGGCACAAGCCCAGGCAACCGGCGTAACCGCCGAGCTGCACCTGTGGGAAGGCCTGCCCCACGGCTTCGCGGCCAACGTAACTGACCTGTTGGGCGCTAGTCAAGCCCTCGACCTCGGCGCAGCTTTCTTAGCTAATCACCTGTAAGGTGCTGATGGTGAGATAGTCTTGATTGTAAAATCGATTGGCCGGAGGCTGGCAGTAGCTAAGGCAAAGGGACTAATGCTACGGCTGCCGAATTTATTTTAAAGCCCCATTCGCTTTGGAAGAAAAACGTTAAATCGTCAGTTGGGGCACTGTTTCTAGACACGCTATCAAACTCATCTCTTAACTCGGATGGATGGAATGAAACGTTCATCAAGCAATCGTCTTCAGTAAATGAGAATGCAGCATCGCGCTCCCTGACCCGGAAGAAAGAGACGGACTGAAAAATTAGCTTCAGGCCGGACAGCGTGGTGTTTCTTGCCCATTCTTCAGTCGAGCGTTGCCAGGTCAACTCTACTTGCCGCAGGGCAACATCATAGAGGATGCTCTGAAAATCGAAGCAATTGTGCAGGTCAAGATTCTGCCCTTGCCAGTTGAGCGAAATCCCATCGGCATCTACCTGAAAATTTTCCAGCTTCATGTTTTATTTCAGTGCCTCGCGGAATGCTTTGCCTTGAGCATATTCAGCAAATTCCAAATCCTCAACGGCTTGGGTAGCCAGCTTGCGGTTGAGCTGCACGGCGCGGGTTAACTCCTGGGCCATGGCGTTTTCGTCGTGGCGGCGGGCGGCGGCTACGGCTAGGCCGTAGTGCGGGGCAGCAGCTTGGGGACGCAGGTCGAGGGCCAGGGTGTATTGAGCGGCGGCGGCATCGTAGCCACCGCGCTGCACCAGCATCAGGGCCTGGTTCATGTAGTTCTGGTAGCTAGGGCCAGCTAGGCGCAAGCTCGTAATAGCCTGCTCAGGCTGGCCAATCTGGATTTCGAGCGCGGCCCGGTCCGAGAACACCTTGCGCAGCATAGGCCGCGAGCCGCCGAGCTTGATAGCGTAGTCGTAGTCCTGCAAGGCCTCCAGGGTTTCCTGGGCGCGGTGGTGCATGGCAGCGGCGCGGTAAAATAGCTCGGCTGTGGGGTGGCGGTGGGCGGCCAGCGTGAAGTTGACGGCGGCGCGGTGGTAAAAGCTGCGTTGCACACGCTCGGTGGGCTCTTTTTCGGCGCGCATGGCCAGCACGGTGGCCAGATTGTAGAAGGTTTCCCAATTGGCCGTGCTGGCGGCGGCTAGCTCGTAGATGCGCTGCTTTTCGGCCAGCAGTGGCGTGAGGGTGGCTGAGTAGCGCAGCTCTTCGGGCGTGAGGGCTTCGATATCGGCTTCCTTGGCTACCATTTTCTTACTCAGAATATAAACTTCTGAGTCGTAGCGCTTCGGAGCAGTGTAGGTCACGGCCACCGTGCCCCAGCGCAGCACCGGGTAAATGTATTCTTCGAGGTAATCGAAGTAGCTGAGCTTGTGCAGCGCCTTTTCCTTTTGAGCAAAAGTGCCGCGCGTGTCGTTGATGATGGAAATGACCGAATCCTGCTGCGCGGGCTTGAGCACCGAGTTTTGCACTTGGTTCAGGAATAGCTCCCAGCTGCGGCGGTAGGCGATGGTGTCGAATTTAATCTTCTCAACGCTATTGAGATACGAAAAACCCTTCACCCGCTGCTTGTAGTAATAGAGCAGCATTTTCACGCGCTTGCTGGCCAGAGCCGGCTGGTGCGCGTCGGTCGAGTCGGGCGAGTGGCCGGCCGCGATGAGTACGCGTTGCGTGTGCTGGTTGGCATCAATCAAGTCTTCCAGCGCGGCAATGTTGGTGCCCAGGTGCGAGCGGATATACCACTGACCCTGGTCAAAGTACAGCGGGAGCAGGCGGGTGCCGCTCGTCACGTTGCTGGCGTGCTCGGGCAGTAGCGCTAGGGTAGTATCCTCAAATATGACGTAGCGGGCGGGGTCCGAAATGCCACGGGCCACCAGCGTCTCGGTGCTGGCGCGCAGTATTTTACCGTGGGGCTTGGTTTCGCGTACCTGGCCCCGCGCCATAAGCTGGCCCGGCGAGTGGCGCGGCGTATTGCGGATGGTGAACCGGTCGCGGCTCACGAGGCGGCCCTTCACCGAGTCGTCGTAGGTGTACTCGCCGTGGGCGAAGGAAATGCGACCTATCGTGTCGAGGCGCAGGTCGTGGTCGTAGCGGTAGGTGAGAATAATTTCGTACACCGCACCTTTGTGCAGGTGGTCGGCGCTGGCTTTGGCGGTGGCCTCGAAGGGCACGGCATCGCCCACAGCGGTGAGGGGCGCGGGCGAAACCTGCACCCGGCGGCCAGCCTCGGCCTGCTTCAGCATCTTGGGTAAAGGCGAGCAGGCAGTAGCCGCCAGCAGCAGCCAGCCCCAAAGCCAGCGGTAAGAACTGCGAGCCAGTGAACTAGCCGAAAAATAAATGGTTTTTTGTTGCAAGGGAGTCGTCTGTAACGACGGCTTAAACGTAAGAAGCAGCCTGAATAGTCGAGAGCGGCCGACACCTAACTCGGTAATCTACCGATAATAAAGGCGATAAAGATTGGTCAGCGGCCCGAAGCCGTTGTATCTTGGCCTAACAAAGTTGCATCCCCCTTTCTGAACTCACCTATGAAACGCTTCACCGACTTCATCGAAACGCAGTCGTTTGGGCTGTGCTCGGCGCTGGCCCAGCGCTGGGGGTTTAGCAAGCGGAGCGTTCGGCTTTCGTTTGTGTATGCCTCCTTTTTCACGTTTGGCTCGCCCATCGTGCTCTACTTCGCCGGCGTGTTCTGGATGAATATTAATCGGGCCATGCGCGAGCAGCGCAGCACCGTGTGGGACCTTTAAAAGAATTATGAGTTAAAAAGCACGAGTTATGAGTTGCCACGTTAGCTGAGGCAACTCATAACTCGTGCTTTTTAACTCATTCTCAACGTAGTAAACAGCTTTTTGCCCTGCCCAAAATACGCCCACACAATACTGCCCTGGTAAGTGCCCGCCCGTTGCCGGGTCAGTAACCGAGGGTGTGCCAGCTTGCGCCGCCTCCGCCAGTAGCCGAGCCGCATAAAGAAATGCAGATGCGCCCGGCCCACTGCCTGCGCCTCGGACCAACTCCCAGCTAACAAAAAGCGCAAACCTGCCACCCAATCGAGCAACACGCGCAAGATGAAAAAGCCGGCTAGCTCGCCCGGCGCGGCATTTTTGAAAAGCAGCGCCAAGCCGTTGCGAAAGTTGAGGTAGGTCTTGCGCGGGTTGGTTTTGGGGAGAGTGCCGCCGCCTACGTGATGTACCGTGCCGCCACCGTGATACCAGATTTCGTGTCCCGCGTTCTGTGCCCGCCAGCAGAAATCTATTTCCTCCATATGGGCAAAAAATGCTGGCTCGAAGCCGCCTACTTCGCGCCAGGTTGAGGCCCGCACCAGGCAGCACGCGCCGCTGGCCCAGGCTACCGGGCGCGCGTCGTTGTACTGGCCCGCGTCGGTTTCGAGGGTGTCGAAGAGGCGGCCCCGGCAGAAGGGGTAGCCCAACTCGTCGAGGTAGCCGCCGCCCGCGCCGGCGTGCTCAAATAGGGTAGGGTTGTCGTAAGCCAGCACTTTGGGCTGCACGGCCGCAATGCGCGGGTTGGCTTGCAGCAACTCGTAGAGCGGCGGCAGCCAGCCGGGCTGCACCTCTACATCGGAGTTGAGCAGCACGAAAAACGGGCTATCCAGTCTTGCCAGCGCTTGGTTGTAGCCTTCGCAGAAACCTAGGTTTTCGGTGAAAAGTAGTAGCTCCACCTGCGGAAAGGCTTGTTGCAGCAGCGCCCGCGAGTCATCAGTCGAGGCGTTGTCGGCCACTACTACCCGCGCTCCGGCCGCGTGGGCCAGCACGCCCGGCAAGAAATTCCGCAGAAAATGCGCGCCATTGTAATTGAGAATTACAATGGCCACGTCAGATAAGGATGGATTATCCGCCAAAGCTGCTCAGGTCGAAGCCGGGGATATTGGGGAGCAGGCCGCTGGTTTGGCGCTGCATTTCTTGCTTGGCCTGCTCGGCGGCGGCCTCCAGGGCTTTGTTGGTGGCGGCTACTAGCAGGTCGGGCAGCATGTCGCGGTCTTCGGGGGTGAGGAGCGAAGGGTCGATGTCGAGTTTTACGAGCTGGCGGTGGCCGTTAGCAGTGGCTTTTACCAAGCCGCCGCCGGCTTCGCCGGTAGCGGTAATGTGCCCAAGTTGCGATTGGGCTTGCTGCATTTTGTCTTGCAGCTCTTTGGCCTTGGCCATCATGCCCATCATGTCGAATGCCATATTGAAAAGTACCTTATTGGCGTTTAAATGCGATTTTTGGAAATAGACTGGTACGTGATTAGCCTAGTAAAGGCTGTCTTCAGGTGCGTGTACCGGCGTGCTTGGTTATAAAAGCTGACCCGGAAAATACCCAAAATGCTTCTTCTTGCTGACAAAACAATCAAACAGCGTGCCTTGGTGAAGCATTCCCACAAAGGTAGTCCGTTTGCAAAAGCATTGCGGAGAGGGTTAGGGGCGCTTGCCCGCCTTTTCGGTCGGTGGCGAGCTAGCGGGCTGAGCGTCCTTGGCTGGGCGCGTGGCGGCGGGAGCGCCGCCGCTGCCCTGGCTGCCGCCGCCGTTTTCGTCGGTTTTCAAATCGTTGTTTTGCACGCTTTTGTGCGGTCGTTCCTCGGCCGTGAGGCGGCCGATGCGGTAGCTGAAATACACCTTGAAGCTCGTGATGTGCTGCACGGTGCTGCTGCTTTGGGCGAGAAGCGGACTCGCAATTTCGTTGCGGACGGTATTGCTGGGCGAGAAGAAGTTTTCGGCCCCAAAACCCAAACTGCCCTTCTTGCCGGCCACGTCGTGCTTGAGACTCATGCTGTATACCACAAAGCTGCTTTGCGAGCCTTGCAGCAGCACCTGCTGCCCCCGATAGAAGCCGAATAGTTGCACGCCCCAGCCCTTGGGCAGGGCATAGCTGCCGTAAAGGCGGCCGCTGAGCACGAAGCCGGCATTGCGGGCGGCGTATGTTGGGTCGGCTACATTGTTTTTCAATACGGCGTAGTAGGTGTCTACCCCGCCATTGATACTGAATTTGTTGCCGACGTTGAGGCTCACGAAGGCACTGCCGCCGTAGGCATTTTCCTGGCCGATATTCTGGTAGGTAATGAGCACGGCGCCGGGGTAGCTGGCGCTGCTCAGCGGGGTGCGCACCGACTGGATAGAGCCGGTCGTATTCCGCGCAAAAACTGAGAAATTCAGATTGGCCTGTTTGAGCAATGTGCTGTAGCCCAACTCGTAATTGTTGGTGTATTCGGGGCGCAGCAACGGGTTGCCCTCGGTCTGAATGAATGGGTTGGCGGCTTGCAGATTGGGGTTGAGAAATTGCAGCGAAGGCCGCTGCAAACGGTGGTTGTAGGCCAGCTTTAGGGCATTGCCATTGGGGAGGCGGCGCAGCAGATTCACACTAGGCACCAGCACGCCGTAGTCGGGAATGCTTTCGAGCGAGCCACGCCCAAAATCGGCGGCGATGGTCGTGTATTCGTAGCGCAGTCCCGGCTTGAGGGTGAAGCCTTTGGGCAAGCTCAGGGTGTAGGCTACGTAGCCGGCCGCTATCTGCTGGGCATAGGTAAACGAGTTGTTGGCCTGCAAGGTAGCCAGCTGCCCATAATACGTATAGTCGCTGGTAACCTGACGCTTAATGGCTTTCGCGCCGAATTCCAGCAGTTGGTCTTTGCCCGTCGGCGTCTGGTAGTCGAGTTGGGCCGTAAGCTCTTGGTTGGCGCTGGTATTGTCGTTGCCCGACGCGCCTAGGCTGGCCGCATCAGTGGCCGCGTAGGTGTCGTTGCCGAAGGCATACGTGCGGTTGTTGCGGCTGAAAAGCGCCAGTACGCTTAGCTCGCGCTGCGGTGTATCGTAGGTATGGGTGTAGGTGAGGCTGGCATCGATGGTGCCCGAGTCGTCGGTGGTTTTCACATTGCGGGCCGAGGTAGCAGCGCCGCCGGTGGCCAGCGGGGTGGTGCGGGTGGCAAGCCCATCCTGATATACGGTGCCATTATGCGTGCCGTAGGTCAGCGAAGCCGCCAGCGAATTGCGCTTGTCCAGGTCATAGTCCCAGCCCAGCGTGTAGCGCCCAAATAGCTGGTTTTGGCGTGTATCGGCTGTCTGGGTGGTGCGCACCTGGTCGCCCGTGGTGGGGTTGGTCGTGAGCTGGTCGTTAGCGAAGCTGCCTGGCGTGTTGTAGCCCGCCCGCCCAAAGCCGCCCAGCGCGAAGCCCATCTTGCCGGTGCGGTAGCCGCCGTTCAGGTTCAGGGTGCCCGAGCGCGTGCCGCCGCTGCCGTCTAAACTCAGCTGGCCCCCGCGCAGGGTGTTGGTTTTGGTGATGATATTGATGATGCCGCCCGTGCCCTCGGCATCGTACTTGGCCGAGGGCGAGGTGATTACTTCCACGGTCTGAATCTGGTCGGCCGGCAGCTGGCGCAGGCCGTCGGCCACGCTGTTGGCGGTAATGGTCGAGGGCTTATTATTAATCAGCACCCGAATATTCTGGTTGCCGCGCAAGCTCACATTGCCGTCGAGGTCCACGCTCAGCAGGGGCACGCGCTTGAGCACATCGGTGGCATCGCCGCCGCGGGTAGTCTCGTCGTTTTCGGCGTGGTACACAGTGCGGTCTACTTTTTCTTCCACCAGTGGCTTTTGCGCCCGCACCACCACTTCGCCTAGCTGCTTGGCAGCCGCCATCAGTGGCAGTTCACCGAGGGATAATACGCCGCTTTCAGGCACCACAATACTTGGCCGATTGAGGTCGAGATACCCCAAAGCGCTCACGTGGAGGGTGTAAGTGCCCGGCAAAATATTGGGCAACACAAATTGGCCGTCGTCGCCGCAGACCCCGCCCGCCACGACTTTTTCGATAGCGCCAGTCAGCACCGCCACGGAGGCGTAGGCGATAGGTTTGCCCGTTTTTCCGTCCGTAATGGTGCCGGTCAGGCGGGCGCTTTCCTTAGGCGCAAGCGGTGGTGGTACGGGAGCCTGATGGCCGTGGCTGCGAAGCGTAGGGGCGCATAAGGCCGTGACTAGGAGCAGGGTAGCGGGTAAAATTCGAGGGGGCATAGCAAGCTAGTGTCCCCATAAGGCGCAGCTATTCGCGAAAAGCTGCTTCCAGGCTTAGCATGCTCTTTTGGTTAGAATTAAAAATGGTAGATTAAAAATATGATAATCATATTTTTAATCTACCATTTTTAATTCTACATACCAACTCAACTCTGAAGGTGTTTTGGCTACCAGTACTTCGCCAATAATGGCGAAGCCCATTGAGTTAGCTACCGCGTCGATTGCCCTACCGAACGTAAATAGTGTGGTCGGCCGGAGTCTTGGGCACCTCCTGCTGCGCCTCAGGGGCCATGCCCGGGATGGCCATATGTTCCTTGTGTTGCCACAAGCTCCACACTAGCCCCAAGCCGGCCAGAATTATCATTAGCGTGTACACCACGCGGTCTTGGCGGATGATTATCTCGTTGGCTTTCACAAGGAATAGAAATTATTGATAAACTTCTGTCCCTGAAACGGGTGCGGGTTGCCTTGGGTTGTGCCCCAGCTAGGAGCGGCCAGTTAAAAACTTGCGGTACCAGCGCCCCGAGTCCTTCAGCGTGCGCTGCTGAGTCTCATAATCGACGTGTATCAGCCCAAAACGCGGCGCGTAGCCGGCCGCCCACTCAAAATTATCGGTGAGCGACCAAGCAAAATAACCCCGCACATCTACGCCCTCGCGCTGGGCACGCAGCACCTGCCCAATGGCCGCTTCCAGGTAAGTACGGCGGGCGAGGTCGTGCACGCGGCCACCTTGGTAGGTGTCGGGAAAGGCCGAGCCGCTTTCGGTAATGACCAGGGGCGGCGCATTTTCGTAGCTCGAAAACTTATTGAGCATGTGATAGATAGACTCGGGGTAAACCTCCCAATCCATCTCGGTGCAGGGCACGCCGCGCTGGCGGGCGGGCACCAGGCTGGCCCACTGCGGCGGCAGCCACGGCGAAAAGCGCACCACCTCGCGGGTGTAATTCTGCACGCCCCAAAAGTCGAAATCGAAGGCTAGCCGCGCCTCGTCGCCGGGCTGCTGGTAGCGGGCCAGCAGCCAGCGCAGGGCGGGCATTTCCTCGGTAGGGTAGCCCAGGCCGAGCAGCGGCTCTACAAAAAAGCGGTTGAGCACGGCATCGGCGCGGCGGGTGGCGGCTATATCGCGGGTTGAATCGGGCCGGTGGGGCGTGAGGTACGAGCACGAAAACGTGGTGCCAATCTGGGCCGTGGCGGGCAGGGCTGCCCGCAGCGCCCGGCCGCCCTCGGCCTGCGCCAGCGCCGCGTGGTGGGCCGCCGCCCCAAAGGCTCCCAGGTGCCGCCGCCCCGGTGCGTGCACGCCCAGCAGGTGCCCAGCCCCCACAAATACCATGGGCTCGTTGAGCACCATCCAATTATCTACCCGGTCGCCGAAACGGCGGGCCATGGTGGTGGCGTAGTCGGCCAGCCAGCCCACAATGTCGCGATTGGCCCACCCGCCGCGCATCTGCAACACGGTTGGCAAGTCCCAGTGGTAGAGCGTGAGCCAGGGGCGAATGTCTCGTTCTAGGCAGGCGTCGATGAGGCGGTCGTAGAAGTCGAAGCCTTTCTCATTGACCATGCCCGTGCCCTTGGGCAGCACCCGCGCCCAGGCCGTCGAGAAGCGAAAATCCGTGAGCCCCATTGCCTGGGCCAGGTCGAGGTCCTGCTCGTAGCGATGGTAAAAATCGGTGGCCACGCGCCCATGCTCGCCGCGCTGGATGGCGCCCTTGCGCCGCGTAAAATCGTCCCAGATACTAGGTTCCTTGCCCTGGTGCTGCCAGGCTCCCTCGGTCTGGTACGCTGCCGTAGACGCGCCCCAGTGAAACGTGGGGCCGAAGTCGGCGCGGGAAAAACCAGTGGGCGCGGAAGCCGGAAAAAATGCCGCGGGCAACGAAGACGCAGCCGTAGCCGCCGAAAAATCAATCATGGAAAAGCAAGCTACGCGGGCGCAACCTGAGAAGAAACAGCGGCCAGCCGCTGCGCGTGCAGCAATTGGTCGATAATAGCGGCCGTCTGGTCGGGGTAGTGTACAGGCACGGGCTGGCCCGCGTACAGCCACTCATCGAGCAGGGCCAAGTTTTTATCCTTGAGATTTTTGATGATTGGTACGCCCATTTTGGCAAGCGCGGCGGCGTTGCATTGCTGCTCATACTGCTGCTTCATGGGGATGGCCAGCAGCTTTTTACCCAAATAAAGCGCCTCGGCCGGCGTCTCGAAGCCCGCGCCGCAGAGTACGCCCTCGGCCCGCGCCAGGCTATTGAGGAAGGCTGGGCCGCTCACTGGCCACACCCGCACGTTGCCGTACACAGCGGGCTTGTGGGTATGCTTGCTGAATACCTCCCAGCGCGTGCGGCGGCTCAGGTAGCGCAGCTTAGCCACTAGCGTTGCCTCCTCAAAAGCCGGCAGGTACACCGTGTAGTGGCCATCATTGGTGGGGGTGAGGGCGCGTACCTGCTGCCGGATAACCGGCGTGGCAATGCCCGGCGCATACGCCTGAAAATGAAATCCATACTGCACCGTGCTCGGCGCATAGTGCCGCAGCACGGCCCGGCCGGCCGGGTCTTCGGACTTGGGGCGCGGGGCGGCCGGGTGCAGCACCGCGCTCTGGTGGCTCAGGGCCACGCAGCGCACCCCGCGCAGCCGGCACGCCCAACTCGACACCGGCTCAAAATCACTAATAACTAAGTCGTAATCACGCACGGGCAGCTCGCGTATCTCGCGCACAAAGCGCTTGGAATTGAATTGTTGAAAGGTCTTTACAAAGTTGATGCCGCCCTTTTTGCCAAACAAAAACCCCATGCCCTGCGCTTGGTAGCGCACCTCAAAAGGCAGCGGCAAGTCGGCGGGCGGGCCGCTCACCAGGATGTCAAGCTGCTCGCAGCGGCTTTGTAGCAGCGGCACAATGTCAAGGGCGCGGGTGAGGTGGCCATTGCCGGTGCCCTGAATGGCGTAGAGTATTCGCAAGATTGATGACTTTAGTAGTAATAGCTGCCCTGACGTGGGCGCCTCACCCCCCGGCCCCCTCTCCGAAAAGGAGAGGGGGAGCCTGACGACTA
>CAXUKA010000168.1:7406-13320 GCA_964251335.1 uncultured Hymenobacter sp. | reverse complement strand
GTGCGGGCGCGGCCGTTTGCCATCCTGTTCTCGATATTCCAGGGCATTCCTGCCCTTACGACCAAGCTTTTTTATGAGTACCTATTCCCCCTCCGACGCCCCTAGCCCTACCCCAGGCAAGCCAGTGATTGGCGTGGTCATGGGTTCCAGCAGCGACTGGGACACCATGCAGCATGCCGTGCAGATTCTCACGGACTTTGGCGTGGCCCACGAAGCGCGCGTGGTATCGGCCCACCGCATGCCCGACGACTTATTTGCCTACGCCGAGCAAGCCGGTCCGCGCGGCTTGCAGGCCATCATCGCCGGCGCGGGGGGGGCCGCCCACCTGCCGGGCATGCTGGCGGCCAAAACCACGGTGCCCGTGCTCGGGGTGCCGGTGGCCAGTCGCCATTTGCAGGGGGTAGATTCGCTGCACAGCATCGTGCAGATGCCCAAAGGAATACCGGTGGCCACGTTTGCGATTGGCACGGCCGGGGCGGCCAATGCCGCGCTGTTTGCCGTCAGCCTGCTGGCCCTGCACGATGCGGAGCTGGCGACCAAATTGCAGGCCTTTCGCGCCGCCCAGACTGAGGCCGCTCGCGCCATGACCCTGCCCGTATGAACGCCGATAGTCACGTTATAGCCATGACCCCTATTTATCCAGGCAGTGTGGACGCCGCGGGCCAGCGGGCCACCCTGGGCGTAGTGGGCGGCGGCCAGCTGGGCCGGATGTTTGTGCACGCCGCCCAGCGCCTGGGGTATTTCACCGCCGTACTAGAGCCCGATGCGCAAAGCCCGGCCGGGCTGGTGAGTCACCACCACATCCAGACCAACTACGACGACCCGGCCGGGCTGGCGCAACTGGCTCACCTGTGCCAGGCCATCACCACCGAGTTTGAAAACGTACCGGCCCAGGCCCTGCAAACGCTGGCGCTGACCCGACCCGTGGCACCGAGCGCGGCCGTGGTGGGCATTGCCCAAAACCGCATCGAGGAAAAAGCGCACTTCGCCGCCTGCGCTGACGTGTCGGGGGTGACCTGCGCGCCCTATGCGGTGCTTGAAAC
Organism: uncultured Hymenobacter sp.; assembly: GCA_964251335.1. GTDB lineage: Bacteria > Bacteroidota > Bacteroidia > Cytophagales > Hymenobacteraceae > Hymenobacter. Next base: position 12,277 of record CAXUKA010000168.1, on the reverse strand, counting down.
ACCGGCCCAGCTACAGGCCGTGCTGGACGAGCGGGCGGATTTGCTGCCCGGCATCCTGAAAACCGCGCGCATGGGCTACGACGGCAAGGGCCAGGTCCGTGTCAAAACCGCCGCCGAATTGGCCACTGCCTGGGCCGAGTTGGGCGACGTGGCCTGCGTGCTGGAAAAGATGCTGCCGCTCACCGCCGAGTGCTCGGTGCTGGTGGCGCGCGGCTGGGACGGGCAGGTCGTCAGCTTTGCCCCGCAGCGCAACGTGCACGTCGAGGGCATTTTAGCCGTGACCCACGCCTACGAAGGCAATCTGCCGCCTGCCTTGGCCGATAGGGCCCGCGACGCAGCCGTGGCCATTGCGCAGCATCTCGGCTATGTCGGGGTGCTGTGCGTCGAGTTTTTTGTGGTGGAAGACGGCAGCGAGCACGGCGGCCTGGTAGTCAACGAGATGGCTCCGCGCCCGCACAACAGCGGCCACTACACGATAGACGCTTGTGACGCGTCGCAGTTTGACCTCCAAATTCATGCCATGGCGGGCTTGCCCTTGCTACAGCCGCGCCAGCATTCCCCAGCCATCATGCTCAACCTGCTGGGCGACGTGTGGTTTGATGCCGACGGCCAGCCGCAGGAGCCGGACTGGCGCGCCGTGCTGAGTTTGCCGGGCACGCACCTGCACCTGTACGGCAAGTCGCAGGCGCGGGTAGGCCGCAAGATGGGCCACCTGACCATCACCGGCCCGGATGTCGCTAGTGTCAAAACCGTGGCGCATCGCGCCGCAGAGCTGCTCGGCTTGCCGGGGCTGGACGCCATTTAGATACTAGACTTGTTCCTGGATTATCTGGATTATATAAATCAGTAAAACGTTCGTCATGCTAAGCTTGTCGAAGCATCTCTATCGCACCGTTGCTTAATCCAGACGAAGTGGTAGAGATGCTTCGACAAGCTCAGCATGACGAACGTTTTTTTACAAAAAAACACGTTCTAAATTACTTGCGTTACACCAGCCCACCTGGCTGCTCCATAAAAACGCCCCGCACCTAGTTAGGTGCGGGGCGTTTTTGGTTTTCTAATCGGCTACTTGCTGTTTCCGAAAGCAGCCGCGAACTCCTTGGCGAAATCTTCCAGCTTCACTTGGCCTAGGGCGGGCTTGTGCTGCTCATAGTCCTCGCCAAGTTTGCCGCTGCGGATGCTGGCGTAGATGTCCACAATTTCGGCGGCGCGGGCGGCGGGCAGGCCGTGGCCTTCCAGGCTTTCCTGCATTTGGGCATCGGTAAAGGCCACCCAGGTCAGGTCGGGCTGGCCGATGGCCGCGCCCAGCACATGGGCGACTTCATCGGCGGTGCGCTCGTCGCTGGCTACGTAGCGCACGTGCCGGCCGGGGGCGGCGGGGGTGGTCAGCTCTTCGGCGGCGGCGCGGGCAATGTCACGGTAATGCACGAAGGCCACACGGGTGCTGCCGGGGTAATTGACGCCGATGATGCCCGCCGCTTTTATCATCCCGATAAAGCTGAACATATTGGTGTAGAAGGAAGTAGGCCGCACGTGCGTCAGCGCGAGGCCCGGCACCGCATCCAGAATACCTTCGACATCGTGCGAGCCGAGGATGCCGCCGGTGCCCGCCGCCAAGTGCGCGCCCCAGCTGCTGAGGTGCACCGCTCGCCGCACGCCGGCCCGCTGCATCGCCTCAGCGTAGCTGTGGCCGATACGCTGGTAATACGCCCGCGAATCGGGCGTGGCAAAATTGGGCGGTATCATGAGGTACACCGCATCGGCCCCGGCGAAGGTGGCGGCCAGAAACTCCGCGTCGTCCACTGAGCCGATGGCGGCGGTGGCCCCCAGTGCTTCGATGGTAGCTTGCTTATCGGGCTTGCTGCTGATGACCGTGACGGCGTGGCCCTGCTGCACTAGCTCGGTGGCCAGTGGCTGGCTGATGTTCCCGAGAGAACCGGTGAGGATAATTTTCATAGTGCAAAGCTCTGGCTGGCCGGGGCGGGTGGAAAGGGCGAAAGGGCGGGAAGGTTGGGCCAAAGTGCGGGGCGCGGACCTCACCCCCTAGCCCCTTCTCCAAAAAAGAGGGGGAACTAGTTTTTAGCTCTAACTCTAAAATCTAGTACTAGAAACTAGAGCTAGTTCCCCCTCTTTTTTGGAGAGGGGGCTAGGGGGTGAGGTCCACGCGAGGGTGAGCCACTACGCCCACCGCTGCCGATAAGTAGCTGGCGAAACCCCAATGCTTTTCCGAAAGAACCGGCCAAACGTCGATTGGTCGGCAAAGTGGAGCGTGTCCGCAATTTGGGCGATATTCAGGGCTGGGTTTTGCAGCAGCACGCTGGCTTCCAGCAGCACGGCCTCGGCGAGCCATTCCACGGCACGCTTGCCGGTGGTTTCTTTCACGGTTTCGGCGAGGTGCTTGGGAGTGATGCAAAGTTTATCGGCGTAGAAGGCCAAGCTACGCTCGGTAGCGTAGTGGCTGTTGACCAACTTCTTAAATTCGGCGGCAATGAGTTGGCTGCGCGTCTGGATGGCATTCGACGACACGTGCTGCGCGCTGTAAATAGGCGCGACTTCGTGCAGCAGAATGTGGATGAGGCTCCGCAGGATTTCCGCCCGGTAGGCATGGGGCGCGTCGTACTTCTGCTCGATGGCGCGTAGCAAGTCCGCAACGGCCTCGGCCTGCGCCGGTGGCAGCTCAAAAACGTGCCGGGCATCGCGCTCAAAAAACGAGAAGGTATCGAGGTTCAAGCTGCTGTTGGCCGCAATAAATTCCTTGGTAAAAAAGACACTCAGCGCCTCCATATCAGCCGACATAAACGGCCACTGCTTAATGACGTAGGGCGAGAGCAGCATCACCGAATTGGGGCCGACCTCGTAGGTTTCGAGGTTGGCTTTCAGGCAGGCGCTGCCGCGCAGGCAGAGGCCGATTTTGTAATAATCGCTGCGGTAGGGCAGGTCGATAGGCAGCTGAGTCGGCGCGGAGTTTGGTCCTAGAAAGAAGAAAGCTGTTGGCTTTCCCACCGGCTCGGCGAAGGTATCTAGCTGAAAGACGGGAATGGTAGTGCTCATAGAAGGCAAAGTACGCGGTGCCGAGCACTGGCTTAAAACCGTGCTTATCAGTAGGCGGTTCTTATAACCCCGCCCCGCCGCTGGGCGTACTGCCAAAGCGAAACCTTTTTCCTGCAATGACTGAACTCCAACGCCTTTTCCTTGCCTACGACCAGCACCGCGCCGCTCAGCGGCCCTGTGCCCTCGCCACGGTGGTAGAGGTCATTGGCTCGGCCTACCGCCGTCCCGGTGCCCGCATGCTCGTGACCGAAGATGGCGAGCTGACCGGGGCTATCAGCGGGGGCTGCCTCGAAGGCGATGCCCGGCAGCGAGCGCGGCGAGCTATTTTTCAGGGCGAGCCGGCGCTCGTCACCTACGACACGCGCGATGAGGACGACCCGCGCCACGGCCTTGGCCCCGGCTGCCAGGGCGTGGTGCGCATCTTGCTCGAGCCCTTGAACTTTGAGGATGAGACTAATCCGCTAGACATCTTACGCAGCTTTGCCCGGCACCCCACTCCTGCTGTGCTAGCTACGGTATTTGAAACCGATACTACCGGCTTGAAAGCTGCCGTGGGCCAGCGCCTGTTACTTACCGAGGCCGGGGCTGTGCGCGGCACGCCACTATTGGCTGCTCCCTTGGCCGATGCTGCGCATGCTACATTGGCACAGGGTCAGTCGCAGGTGCTTGATATTGAAACGGATGCCGGCCCGGTGCGGGCGTTACTCGAAGTGCTTACGCCACCGTTGCGCCTCGTAGTATATGGCGCGGGCAATGATGCGCAGCCGCTGGTGCGCTTGGCCGCCTCGCTCGGGTGGCACATTACAGTGGTCGATGGTCGGCCCAATCTGGCCACGGCGGCTCGCTTCCCCGAAGCCGCTGCTGTGCATATTGTGCCTGTACGCGAGCTGGAAACGGCCACGCCCGACCCGCTGGCTTATCATGTTTTGTTGAGTCACAATTACGCTTACGACCTGGCGGCGCTGCAAACGCTGCTGAGTTCGTCCGCACCGTATATTGGCTTGCTCGGGCCGCGCCTGAAGGCGCAACGACTTTTGGATGAGCTGGATACTTCGCCCGTAGCCTTGGTGGAGCAACTGCGCGAGCGCCTGCACAGCCCGATTGGGCTGGACTTGGGAAGCGAAACGCCGGAAGAAATTGCCTTGGCTATCGTAGCCGAGATTCAGGCGCAGCGGAGTAGGCGGCAGGCTCGGCCGCTGCGCGAGCGGGCGGGCACGGTGCACATACCAGCGGCTGAGTTTCTTACTTAGTAGCGCGCTCGCTTGCCTATTCTCAGCACAGTACATATGGTTCTCGGCTTCAATGAGGCATTTATTCCGGCTATTATAGCTGGCGCTAAAATCCATACCATCCGCGAGGGGCAGCGGTGGCAGGCTGGGGATATCGCGCACTTCTGCGCCCGCGCCCATCAGCCCGACCAATACGAGTTTTGGGAGCCGCTGCCGATACTGACAGTCCAAGCTATCAAGCTAACGGACCACGAGTTATGGGTTGACGGACGGCAGCTCGATGAATCAGAGCTAACAGCTCTAGCCCAGGCCGATGGCTTTGCCACGGGAATTGAGCTGCTGGCCTTTTTTGCCGACAAGCCAATGCCCTTTGTGGGCCAGCTACTGCACTGGACCGCTTTACGCTACTAGTACTGCTAGGGGGCAAAACCCGAAATGCCCCACCAGAATCTGATGAGGCATTTTAACGGACCTAAAAGCCGGTTTTTACGACCCTACCGGCCGTTCCAAAATCCTATCTACCTCCAGCAGCAGCCCGGCGCTCACCAGCAAATCGTTGAGCAAAAACATTTCCTCCAGCGAGAACAGGAA
>CAXUKA010000168.1:0-7396 GCA_964251335.1 uncultured Hymenobacter sp. | reverse complement strand
GTCGGCCACCGGACCGGGCAGGCTGAGGCTGCGCGCCTCGGCATCCACTACATGGGCCGTGTGGAAGGTACACATTTCGGCCACCATGCCGCGCCACTGCCGCAGCTCGTGGGGCAGCAGGCGCAGGCCCACGTTGCCAAAGTAGAGGTGCAGGCAGCACCGGCCGGGGCACTGGGCTATGCAGCCCAGCGTGTTGTGGTGGAGGCAGCGCGACAGCGACATGATGGTGGAAAATTAATAACTGTCATTGCTAGCGCAGCGAAACAATCGCACCCAAGCGGCTCGTTATGATACGATTGCTTCGCTACGCTCGCAATAATAGATGATTGAATGACTGTTAGCTGCCTAATACAGCCCGGCTACCAGCTCGCGCCACGACGCCTTTTCGGGGATGCCGGGCTTGCGTTTGCCAAACATCAGTAGGATGTTATTGCCGTCTTTGTCAAAGAGTTCAAGCGAGGTCACGATGCCATCGGCGGTGGGCTTTTGCACCACCCAGCTTTGGGCTACGTCTTCAAGCTTGAGGTGCAGGTTGAAATCGGGGTCAAGCACGTTGAGCCACGGGCCGGTGGGCACGATTTTATGAATCGGGCCAGTGTGAATCTGTATGCAGCCGCGGCTACCCACGAAAATCATAACTGGTACGTCATCGGTCGAGGCAGTACGAAGGGCTTTATCAATCGCCTCATTATCAACTTGGCGTACTAGCTCGGGTGGGCCGAGGCGCAGCGCCTGAGTGCGGCTCACGTTGAACTGGCGCAGTAGGCCGAAGAAGGCATGCGTGTCTTGCAACCCGCGCCAAGCAGCCTGGAAACCGGCCACGTCGATGGTATCGTCGGCGGCTTCGGCGGGCGTGGCGGGCGTGGGGCCGGTGGTGAGGGCATTGGGTTGGTCGTGGGCACGGAAGCGGTCAACCAAGGCCTCATAGGAAGCTTGGTCGGTTTCGCCGTCGAGCACGTAGATTTTGTGCAGGGCCTCGCCATCGGCGGCGAAGAACTGGAGGCTGCGGCGGCCGTTTTCGCTTACCGCGAAGCCGTGCTGCCAGTGCATCATAAAGAGGCGCAGGTCGATGTCTTCGCCCAGCACGAGGCCCATCGGGCCTTGAAATGAGATGTCGAGGTACGGGCCTTTGCGCTCGTGCACCACGCTGTCGTTGCGGGTCAGGGCCATCACGCGGCCCAGGGTGCCTACCTGCTTGAGCAGTTCCTTGAAATCGCCGGCCAGGGTTATTACCGGCGAGTCGAGCTGACCGGTGTTGCGGGTGGCGAGCAGGGCGGCTTCGCTGGTGCCGAGGGCTTTAGCAGCATCGCGGATACGGCTTTTAGGGTTTTCCTGCTGGTAGGCAGCCCAGCGGTCGGCCAGGGTTGCGGGGGCGGTGAGGACGGACATTTATGGTGAGGTAGTGAAATGGTGAGTAGGAAGTCAAAAAACGTCCTGTCATGCGGAGCTTGTCGAAGCATCTTGGCTGGCGCAGTAAGCTTTTGCGCGAGCAACGAAGCGAACGAGATGCTTCGGCAAGCTCCGCATGATAGGACGTTTTTATTATTCAAAAAGAAGTACTAACTGTAGGCACAATGAGCGGATGGCCTAAACTAGGATGCGTAAGCAGCTCTACCTCAATGCCAAATCCCAAGTGAATATAATCGGGGGTGAAAACCTCGGCCGGGGCACCGCTGGCCACGGTGCGGCCCTGGTGCAGCAGCAGCACCTGGTCGGCGTATTGGGCGGCGAGGTTGAGGTCGTGCAGCACGGCCACTACGCCGAAGCCGCGCCGGGTGAGCTGGCGAGCCACGGCCAGCGTCTGGTGCTGGTGGCGCAGGTCGAGGCCGGTGAGGGGCTCATCGAGCAGTAAAAAGCCATTTTCGGCCTCCCATACCTGAGCCAGCACGCGGGCCAATTGTGCCCGCTGCTGCTCGCCGCCCGAGAGCGTGGGATACTCGCGCTCGGCTAGGTGGCGCAGGCCCACGAGGTCGAGGGCGGCGGCCACCACGGCGTGGTCGTGGGCGGTGGGCTGGCCGTCGAAGTGCGGGTAGCGCCCCAGCAGTACCAGCTCGCGCACTTGGAAAGCCAGCGCCAGCGTGTGCTGTTGCGTGAGCACCGCCCGGCGGCGGGCCAGCGCGGCGGGTTGCCATTGGCTCAGGTTCCTACCATCAAACTTCACCTCGCCGGCACTAGGCTTCAGGTCGCCGCTGAGTAGCTTGAGCAGCGTAGACTTGCCCGCGCCGTTGGCCCCGACCACTACCAGCAGCTCGCCGGGCTGAGCCGTGATGGAGATATTTTGCAGCAGGGTTTTGGGGCCAGTGCGGTAGGTGAGGTTGGTCGCAATCACGGATTACACGGATTTAAGCAGGTTTAACTTTGCTGTCCCTCAATGGCTTTTGTGGACAATAGCAATTAACACGGGCAGCTGGTATCAGCTCATTTTATTGGCGTTGCGCATGACAATCCACAGGAAAACCGGCGCGCCGAGCAAGGCAGTGAGAATACCAATTGGCAGCTCAGCCGGCGCTACGGCGGTGCGGGCCAGCGTATCGGCCAGCAGCAATACCAGCGCGCCGCCCAGCGCCGAAGCGGGTAGCACAAAGCGATGGTCGGGGCCGCCGAGCAGCCGCAACACATGCGGCACCAGGAAGCCCAGGAAGCCAATGGTGCCCACCATCGCCACCGATGCGCCCACCGCCAAGGTAGTCAGGCCAATAACCTGCCACTTGATGCGCGCTACCGGCAAACCCAAGTGAGTCGCCTGCTCCTCCCCTAGTGCCAACAAATTCAATGCCTTACCCAACCGGGGCAAAAACAACAGCGGCAGCACCAGAAAAGGCAGCAGCGTGGCGATAGTCGGCCACGAAGCCCCACCCAAACTGCCTAAGCCCCAGAAGGTAATGCTACGCAGCTGCGCATCATTGGCGGCGTAAGTAAACAAGCCGGTGATGGCCCCGGCCAAGCCATTGGTAGCGATGCCGACCAGCAGCATGGTACTCACCAGCACCCGCCCGCCGCTCCGCGACACGCGGTATACGAATAGCGTAGCCACGCAGGCTCCTATAAAAGCGGCCACCGGCAGCACGTAGGCACTTGCGCCGGCCGAGCCGGGCATGGCATTCACCAGCTTAAACACTTTCTCTTCCAGCACAATAACTGCCACCGCCGCCAGCGAAGCGCCAGCCGAAATACCCAGCAGCGAAGGGTCGGCCAGCGGGTTGCGAAACAGGCCCTGCATGGCCGCGCCCGCCAAACCCAGCGACGCCCCTACTAACACCGCCAGCAGCACGCGAGGCAACCGAATAGCCCATACCACCGCCTCCTGCTGTGGCTCAAACGGCAAGTTTAGGCTCAACCCCAGCTTGTGCAGCAGCACGCCCAACACGGCGGACACGGGCACATGCAACGCGCCCGCGCCCGCACCCAACAGCACGGCCAGTACCAGCAACGTCGCCAAAACTGCCAGCAGCACTCGCGCCCGCCCTTCCCGCGTGGGCGGGGCGGCAGGGGTGAGTGTTGTAGCGAGAGGTTGTTCGGCGACGGCGGGCATGAATTATTGAATTATAAAGACGCACACCTGCGTCTCGTCGTTGGCTAGTTTGTTTATATTGAGAATTTTAGCTAGTACTCTCGTTTAGTGCGAAGACGCAAGTATGCGTCTCCGCACCCTACTGTATTTTCTTCGCTAATTCCGTGGCAGCCAGCCCCAGGCGCGGGCCAAAACCCGTGAGTAGCTGCCCGTCCATCTCGACTACGCGGCCGGTGCGGCCAGCATTAGTCTGCGCAATGCCGGGCACTTGCAGCAGGCCGGCTTTGCCACCGAGGCTTTGCAGGCCGCTGTCGAACAGCAGCAGCACATCGGGGTTAGCGGCCACGAGGGCTTCGGCAGTGAGAGGCTTGAAGTCGGTGAAGCCGGTAGCGGCATTCTGGCCACCAACTAGTTGAATGATTTTCTCGACCTGCGTGCCCTGGCCGGCCACCATCATCGTGCCCGTGCCCCGAGCGTAGATGAAAAGGACTTTGGGCGCTTTGGCGGGCTTGTGCACTTGCGTGAGGTCGGTGTCCAGCTTTTTGAGCAGGGCGGGCACCTGGGCGGTGGCACCGAAAGCGGCGGCTACTTCCTTGATTAACTGCTTGGTGCCTTCTATCGAATACGCTTGCTTGAACAGCTCGACTTGCACGCCGGCCGACTTGAGTTGCGCGGCCACCTCGGGTTTCAGCGACTCGGTGGTGCCGATTACTAGCGTGGGGCTTTGGGCTAGCACGCCTTCGGCCGAGATGTTGCGGGTGTGGCCCACTTTGGGCAGTTTTTCGAGGGCGGCCGGGTAGGTACTGGTCACGTCCACGCCCACAAGCTGGCTTTGGCGGCCGAGGTCACAGATAATTTCGCTGATGGTGCCGCTCAGCGACACGATGCGCGGCGTGGGGGCAGCAGCGGCGGTGAGGCCACTCAGCAGCAGCGCACCGAAGGCCACCAGCTTACTCAAACCCAAAAACAAGTTATTCATATCGAAAGGCTTACCTCTTAGAAAATAGTGCCGGCACGAGCGGCGCGCGTTGAACAGCCTCACCACAAGGACTATTCTCACCAAACCACAGCACACGCACCGTTCGGCCGGACTTTTGCGAAAATTAGCTGTCAACTGCTAGCACTAAGCAAGCACAATCTGGCTGTTGGATGTCGCTTTTTCTCTCACAAGATGCAGCGCTAGCAGCTGACAGCTAATGTATTATTGCAAGCTCGTGCCGCTAGGCTGGTACACGTAGCGGAAGGTGTAGTAGCCGCTGGCATTGGCCGAAGTGGGCGCAGTCGGCGCATTCTGGTAGTAGCTCTGGATTTCCAGCTTGGCATATTTGCCTAGGGCGGTGCGGATGGCCAGCACGCGGCCCGCGATGGGCGTCACCACGTTGGTGGTCGAGTTGTACGAATACCAGCCGTTGCCCGAGCCGGTGGGGATGGCTTTGGCAGTCGCGCCGTCCACGGTGTAGCCGGTGGTGGGGGCCGTGGTCAGGTCGGTGAATAGGCCCGTATATATTTGGGCACCACCTTGGCCGGGGCCGCTGGTGCCGCCGTTGATGAGGATGGTAGTGGCGCGGAAAGCCACATCCCACTTAGTAGTGTTGGAGTCGGTGTAGGCGATTTCCTTGCCATCGGCGAGGCTATAAAACGTGTAGTGCTTGGGCGGAACAGGTGCGCCGGTGGTGCTGGGCGTGCTGGCCGTGGAGAGGTTACTCACCGTGCTGGCCGTCACGGGCGTGGCGGGCGTGGTGGTGTCGTCTTTTTTGCAGGAAGCGAGGGCGAGGGTGCCGGCGGCCAGGAACAGCGCGGGGCGGAAGAGGTTTTTCATAAGAAAAGAGAGTGTAGCGCGGACTTTGTAGTCCGCGAGTGAAAGGGTTTCTCAGGAATTCGCGGACTACAAAGTCCGCGCTACGCCCTTCTTACCCAGCTCGATAGCTAGGCTAGCGTAGAAGAGCCGCCCCGCCAGCGTGCTGATGTAGGCCGGGTCGGTGTAGTTGGTCAGGTTGTCGATGCCGGCTTGCAGGCTCAGCCAGGGGCCGAGGGTTTTGCTGGCGGCCACGTTCAGCAGCAGGTAGCCGCTTACGTACTCATTATCAGCGTCCAGAATGGTGTTGGCGTTGGTATCGGCAAAGCCATAGCGGCCCCGGTAGATGGCCCGCACGCTGGCCGTGAGGCCGTGGGGCTGGTTTTCGTAGAACACCTTAGCATTCCAGGAGTGGCGCGAGCGGTTGAAGAGCCCGCCATAGTCGCTGGGCCGCACGCGCTCGGTTTGCAGCGTAGTAGGGTCGCGGCGGAATATCGTGCCGGCTTCAAGGGCATCGACCACCGATTTATCCTTGGCAATAAGATACTGGTAGCCAGCGCCCACCGTAAAACCGTGCGGCAGGCGCAACGAGTTCTCCAGCTCCACGCCCTGGGTGTAGGCGCGGGTCACGTTTCGATAAGAGAACACCGACTGGCCGTTCTTCTTGAGAGCCACGATGGTGGTTTCAATCAGGTTGCTGAGGTCGTTGCGGAATGCATTGACCGTGAGACGGTAGCCCAGGTCAGCGTTATTCAATTTGGGTTCCAGCAAGAAGCCCAGGTTGGTAGCCAGCGAGCTTTCGGTATTCAGGCTGCCGGCCTGGTCGAGCGCCGCTTGGTAGATAATAGGCTGACCCGTAGAAGGGTCCACGGCGAGCTGGCCTTGCTGGGCCAGCTGGGCTACTTTGGCCTGCACCTGGTTGGTGCCAAACACGCTGTAGCCCACCGTGGGGTTCGAGAAATTGAGGTACAGCTGCCGGAAATCGGGGGCGCGGTAGCCCCGGCCCACCGAGCCGCGTAGGGCCAGCCAGGGCTTTAGCTGATAGCGCAGGGCGAGCTTAGGGCTCAGCTGGCCAGCGTATTGGCTGGGCCCGTCGTAGCGGGCACCGGCTATCAGGTTGAGCCGAGCGAAGGGCGTCCAATCGTACTGAGCATAGCCGTAGCCGGACTGCATGGTTTGCAGTTGGTCGTAGCGAGTGGCCTCTACGGTCTGGTGTTGCCAGCCGCCGCCCACCGTCAGAGTCTGGTTGGGGCGCGGGCTGTAGTCTAGCTGTCCCTCGGGCCGCAAGAAGGTCTGGGTGAAGTAGGTAGCGTCGAAGTAGCTACCGTCGGAGGCGTAGGTGTAGTCTTCCTGCGTATGGTAGCGGCTGTAGTACAGGCGCGCCGTGGCAAACAGCTTATCGCCCACGAAGCGGTGCGTGAGCGTGGGATTGAGGTTGAAATCCGTCTGCCGGCTCTTCAGCGTCACATTGGCTGTGATGCCGTTTTCGTTGGTTGTAGGCGCCGTACTTTCTTGGTTCTCTGTAAAATATCGTCCCGAAAGGCTAAATTTTGTGCGCTCGCTCAGGCTGTAGGTAAAGCGGCTCTGCCCCGTGTAGCTGGCAAAGGGCGGTATCGTAGACGAGCCGCTGGCTGGCTGCAAGGTATAGCCTGCCGAGCTGTACCGATTGCCAAATACCGTGAGGCTGGCCCGCTCGCCGCCCGCATTCAGCGTGGCGCTGAGGTCGGCCGTGCGGTTGGTGCCGTAGCGGGCGCGTAGGTTGCCGCTGATACCGGGCTGCGGCTTTTGGGTGATGATATTGATAACGCCGGCCAGCGCATCGGAACCCCACAGGGCCGAGGCCGGGCCTTTCACCACTTCCACCCGCTGGATGTTGCCCACGGCCACGCGGGTCAAATCGAGGGTGCCGGCGGTGCGGCCGATGAGCGGCTCGCCATCTACCAGTATCAGCGTATACTCTGAGTTAAGGCCTTGCATCTGAATGCCCTGGCCGTGGTCGTTCACCAGGCTGAGGCCAGTTTGCTCGCTCAGCACATCGCCGAGGCGCAGCGAACCCACCAGCAGCGTATGCCAGCCGCGCGCACTGTTGT
>CAXUKA010000167.1:0-13366 GCA_964251335.1 uncultured Hymenobacter sp. | reverse complement strand
CTCTCAGACTGCGATATCGCCCGCATTCGGGCCTGGATAACCGCCGGCCAACTCAATAACTAGCGCGGCTTCGGAAGTAGTGCGGGCTTTCAGTCCGCGAGTACCAGACGCAATTATTCGCGGACTGAAAGTCTGTGAGACTGTAGCGAGCGCCCCATAATCAGCACTTTTTCCTTCACTCCTTTTTCCTGGTTCGCATGAAAACGCGATTATTTCCCCTGCTTCTTTGGCTGTTAGCCCTGCCCTTTCTCAGCCAGGCCCAAGGCCGATATATGACTAAGGCGGGCAAGGTCAGCTTCTTCTCCAGCAGCCCTATCGAGGATATTGAAGCCACAAACACAGCCACTGCCGCCGTGGTCGACCTGGCCACTGGGCAGCTGGCGTTTTCGGTGCCCATCCGCGAGTTTCAGTTCAAGCGCACCCTCATGCAGGAGCACTTCAACGAGAACTATATGGAGTCGGACAAGTACCCCAAAGCCACTTTTGCGGGGCACTTTGCGGGGGCCGATGCCACTGCGCTGAATGCCGCCGGCCCGCACCAGGTGCAGGTAGAGGGCGACCTGACCATCCATGGCGTGACGCACCACGTGGCCGTGACGGGCACGCTCGAAATGAAGGGCTGCCAGCTACTGGCCACCGCGCAGTTCAACGTAGCCTCGGCTGATTATAAGATTGAAATCCCCATGCTGGTGCGCGACCACATTGCCAAGGTCGTGAGCGTGCGAGTGGCGCTCAGCTGCGACGCGGTGGGCGGCAGCATGGTGCCCATGTCGAGCGCAACTCCTGGCCATTAGCCACTGAATAACAGCTTACTAATTAGCTCCTTTTTTATGCACTCGACTCGCTACTTTCCATTGCCGACTGCCTTGGTTGGGGCCTTGTTGGCGCTGGCCCCAGCGGCCCGCGCCCAAACCCAACCGCAGCCTCAAACCCAACCCGACTTGCTGGGGCAGCTCGAAAAACAAACGGCTCCGGCGCAGCCCCGCGAGGTGGCGTTGGCTACGTTTAAGGGCACGCACATCATCAACTCGCAGTCGGTGGAAACGCCGGGGGCAGGCACGCTGATTTTTCTGATTCAGCACCGCTTTGGCACGCTGAATAGTGGGGCGTATAATTTCTTTGGCCTTGACCAGGCCGTGCTGCGCCTCAGCTTCGAGTATGGCCTTAGCGACCGGCTGGCGGTGGGCATGGGCCGCAGCTCGCAAGAGAAAACGTTTGATGGCTTCGTGAAGTACCGCGCTTTGCAGCAGAGCACCGGCGCGCACCCCATGCCGGTGTCGGTCACGCTGTTTGCCTCGTCGGCCATTACCACGCTGAAATTCAGCGACCCAACCGACCGCAGCACGGGTTCGCGCCTGACCTATGCCTACCAGGCACTCGTGGCCCGCAAGTTCAGCCCCGAGCTGTCGGTGCAGCTCATGCCCACGCTCATTCACCGCAACTACGTGGCTACCCCAGCCGAGCAAAACGACGTGTACGCACTGGGCGGCGCGGTGCGCCAGAAGCTTACCAAGCGCACGGCCCTCACCGCCGATTATTACTACCTGTTTCCGGGCAATACGGCCAGCAACTTTCGCAATGCGCTAGGTGTGGGCTTCGATATTGAGACGGGTGGGCACGTGTTTCAGCTGCACGTCACCAACTCGCTGGGCATGACGGAGAAGTTTTTCGTGCCCGAAACGACGGGTAAATTCTTCGACGGCGACTTGTATTTCGGCTTCACGGTGGCCCGCAATTTCACGGTGCATACCCGCCACTAGGGCCAGACGACCCACGCCGCCTGTCGCATAAAGAAAAAAATATTTTTTAGTATTTTTTTTAAGAAAACAGGCAACCCTTTCGGACCAATCTTCCGAGTAACCAGCTAGAAGGAGTAGTTACTCAAACTACTCCGCCGAACACTTTATTTCATTTTACCAAGCCACGTCATGAAACCACTAGTACGTTTGCTCGCGCTTTTAATGCTGTTATTGGCCGGCCCGATGGCCGAGGCCTCCACAGTTACCATCACCGTGGGTGATAATTTCTACTCGCCGCAGTTGGTCACGATTCGCCCCGGCGATATCATAAAGTGGCAATACCAGGGGGGCACCAATTCGCACCCCACCGCCTCCGACAACGGGGCCTGGACCACGTTCACCATCAACTCGGCCAACGTAACTAACTCGATAACCTTCAACACGGCTGGTTCCTTTCCCTACCACTGCAATTTCCACGGCGCGCCGGGCGTCGGCATGTACGGCATCATCACGGTAGCCACGGCGCTGCCCACTACGGCGGCGCAGGCCACGGCAGCAGCTTTCCAAGCTTATCCCAACCCCGCCCATGAGGTAGTGACGCTGAAGCTGGACCGTGCGCAGCTGCACGATGCCGCCACCGCGCAGCTCGTCGATATGCTGGGGCGCGTGGTGCAAACCCTTGAAATAAACCCCACTACCGCCGACCGTGAGCTGACGGTGAGCGTGGCCGACTTGCCCACGGGGCTGTACATCTACCGCCTATTGGCTGGCCGGGAAGTACTGGCTACGCAGCGCCTGACGCTGGTGCGATGATGCTGAGTAATAGCCTACTGATTTCATAACCTGACTATTACCTATTGCTTTATGGCACGTTTATATTCGGGCTGGCTACGGGCCAAGCTTGGTTTGGGGGCACTAGTGCTGGCTTGGGGCCTGGTGGGCGGCTGTAGCAAAGCCCCGGAGCCCGTCAGCCCCACCGGCGACCTGTACCTGGAGCTGGAGCCCTCTGTGGGCCAGGCGCCGCTGGTGCTCAACACCGTAGCGTACCCCAATGGCAACGGCGAGCAGCTCACCATCTCGACCTTCAAATACTACCTCTCGAGCGTGAAGCTGCAACGGCGCGACGGCACCCAATACACCGTGCCCGATGGCTACTTTCTGGTCGATGCCGCTCAAAGTGCCTCGCAGCACCTGGCGCTGAAAGGGGTGCCGGTGGGCGAGTACACCAGCCTCAGCTTTGTGGTGGGCGTGGACAGCGCCCGCAATGTGGGCGGTGCCCAAACCGGGGCGCTCGACCCGGTGAATGGCATGTTTTGGGACTGGAACTCGGGCTACATTTTTATGCGCCTAGAGGGCACCTCGCCCGCGTCGGTTACGGGCCGGCTGCTGTTCGCTATCATGGGTTTTCAGCGGCCGTATAATACGTTGCGAACTATCTCGCCCTCGTTTGGGGGCGCTACCGTGACGGTGAGCCCCGACCACCAGCCCGAAATCCACCTGAATGTGGATGTGCAGAAGATGTTTGCCGGCCCGTCGCCCATTCATTTTGCCACGGTGTATGACTCGGAGGGCGGTCCTAGCTCGATGCAGGTGGCCAATAACTATGCGGCCGGCATGTTTACCGTAGAGCACATTCACCCCAACTAGCTAGCCATGTGGTGGTTGAAGGCCGTGGGCACCGGGTGCCTGTTGGCCACGCTGGCATTGGCCCGCTACTGCCTGGTGCTAGTGAATGCGGCGTGGCCCCCGCCACCGCTGGCCGCCGAATTGCCCCGCAATTTTCCGGCCCCGGTGTATGCGCCCGCGCAGAACCGGCCCGACCGCCAGGCGTTTGCGCTGGGCCGGCAGCTTTTCTACGATGCGCGCCTCTCGCACGATGGCACGGTGTCGTGCGCCAGCTGCCACCGGCAGGCATTGGCCTTCGCCAGCGCCGACCGCTTCAGCCCCGGCGTGGGCGGGCAACTGGGCCGGCGCAATGCCCCGGCCCTCCAAAATCTGCGCTGGAAGCGCACTTTCTTTGCCGACGGCGGCCCCAAAAACCTCGAAACGCTGCCCCTGGCTCCCCTGACCAATCCCTTAGAGATGGGTACCACGCTGCCCGTGGTGCTCAGCAAGCTCAATGCCGACCCTGCCTATGCACAGCGCTTTGCGCAAGTGTATGGGCAGCGACCTATTACCTCCTACCAGCTTTTGCGAGCGCTGGCGCAGTTTACGGCCGCGCTCACATCGGCCAACTCGCGCTACGACCGCTACGTGCGCCACGAGGCGGGCGGCACGCTTACTACCCAAGAGCTGCGAGGCCGGGCGCTGTTCGCGGCCAAGTGCGGCAGCTGCCACGCCACGGACCTTTTCACAGACGAAAGCTTTCGCAACAATGGTCTGAATGCCCGTTTCCCGCAGGATTCGGGCCGGGTGCTTATCACGTTTTTGCCCGCCGACAGGGGGCGCTTTAAGGTGCCCTCGCTGCGCAATGTTGCCCTCACGGCCCCGTATATGCACGATGGCCGCTTTCGCACGCTCGGGCAAGTGCTTGCGCACTACGACCACGGCATGGTCAGCTCGCCTACGCTGGACCCGGTTTTTCGGCGGCCCGGTGGGCGGCCAGGTATTTCGCTCACGGCGAAGGAACAGCGCAGTTTAATCGCTTTTTTACAGACGCTTACCGATACATCCTTTTGCCAAGCACGCGAAACGGCTGCTCCGTGAGGCCAGGGTTATGCTGTTTTCACTTTGAGGCGAATAATCGGCGAGTAAGACACTGGCTTTCATTCAAAAAAAACTTGACACTATCCTCAAATTAAGACAAGCAAGTATATATAATATTCAAATATTAAATATACTTTTGCAGGTGTTGCAGATAGGGTTATCACCTTTTTGCGCTGGTTTTTAGTTCGTTGCCCACCCACCTACATGCTCAATGAAACAACTCTCCACTCTATGTTCCTGGCTTAGCACCTCGCTAGTCACGCTCATCTTACTAGTGTCTACCGGGCTGCCCGGACAGGCCCAGCAAACGGAAGCCATCCAGCAAGCCACCCAGCTGGCGCTACAAACCCGCTTGCAGTGGGCAGGGGCCGACATTTCGGCTACCAGCTTCCGCATCTCTAATGCTCATACTGAGTCTCCGGGGCTGCTGTATGCCTATCCGCAACAGCTGCAAGGGGGTATTCCGGTGTATAACCAGATAGCTACGCTGGTTTTCAAGGGCGGGGTGCTGCGCCACCATGCGGGCACCTTCTTGTCGCCCGTCGCTTTTGCCGGCAAGCCGGCTGTGCCCACCATAGCCGCCGCCTCTGCCGTGGTGAAGGCCTTGGCCAGCACCAGCGCGAAGGCTACCGAGCAGCCCAGCGCCACTAGCCTCGCTAGCGGCCCCGAGCAGCGGCAAACCTTCTCCCCAGCCGGGGTGGCCCACCGCCCCATCGAAGTGCGCCTGGTATGGGCCACCGACAAGGGCACGCCTCGCCTGGCCTGGAACGTGAACGTGGACCTGCTTGCTACGCCCGACTGGCTCAATATTCGGGTAGATGCTGCTACTGGCCAGATACTGGGCCAGGACAACTGGACGGTAAATGAAAAGGCTGTGCACCCGACTGCATCATCGGTGGCTCGCGCGCCCCGCACCTTGGCTAGCCCGGCCAGCCAGCCAAAAAGCATGCTGACCTCGCCCAAGAGCACCCAGGCTGTGACGTCGGCTAGCTACACCGTGGTGCCCTTCCCCAATGAGCGGCCCGACGTGACTACCCCCACTACCGACACTAACCCCTGGCTGCGCGCCGGGGCCAACAACAATGCCACTACCTACGGCTGGCATTTCGACGGTACCACCGACTACACCATTACCCGTGGCAACAATGTGGCGGCCTACGACGACGCGGCCAACCTCAACGTTCCCGGCAACTACGCTCCTTCCCAAACGACCTCGCCCCCACTCAGCTTTCTGTACCAACCCAACTTCACGCAGGCGCCGAATACCACGAACAACCGCAATGCGGCCGTGACGAACCTGTTTTACTGGAACAACCTGATGCACGACGTGATGTATCAGTATGGCTTTACGGAAGCTGCCGGCAACTTTCAGGCCAGCAACATGGGCCGGGGTGGCTTCGGCAACGACTACGTGAAGGCTGAAGCTCAGGACGGTGGCGGCACCAACAATGCCAACTTCAGCACCCCATCCGACGGCACCAGCGGCCGGATGCAGATGTACCTGTTTAATTCTCCGCCGCCTAAAGTGAATGTGACAGCCCCAGCCAATGCCGTGGCTTCTTATGATGCGCTTGAGAGTGTCTTTAGCACTAACAACAAGCTGGCCCAGGTGGGTGGGGTTTCGGGCCCAGTAGTTTACTTCGACGATGCGGGCACCAATCCCGTGACGCACTACGCCTGTGGCGCAAGCGCGACTAACCTGACTGGCAAAATTGCGCTTATCAACAGCTACAATTGCGCCTACACGTTGAAGGTGAAGACCGCTCAGACGGCCGGGGCTATTGGGGTTATCGTGTTCCGGGGCCCGGCCGGGCAGCCCGCCGTTGTAATGGGCGGTACCGACAACACGATTACAATACCAGCCGTGATGGTATCGAATGCCGATGGCATCACCATTTCCAACCTGGTGGGTAGTGGCTTGGCCGTATCCATCCCAGCGTTGCCGCAACTCGATGGCGACTTCGACAGCGGCGTGATGAGCCACGAATACGGCCACGGCATCAGCAACCGCCTCACGGGCGGGGGCACCAACACCAGCTGCCTCTACAATGCCGAGCAGGCCGGTGAGGGCTGGAGCGACTTTTTTGGCCTCATGATGACCACCGACTGGACGGCGGCCCAAACTACCGATGGCACCAAGGCCCGGCCAATAGGCACGTATGTGCAAGGCCAAGCCCCAACGGCGGGCGGCATCCGGCGCTATCCCTACAGCACCAACATGAGCGTAAACCCGCTCACTTATGCCAACATGGCCACTAGCACGGAGGTGCACGACATTGGTGAAATATGGTGCGCCACGCTCTGGGACATGACTTGGAATATTATTCAGATGCAGGGCAGCATCGAGCGCAACCTCTACGCTGGCAGCACTAGCACCGGCGGCAACGCCGTGGCGCTGAATCTGGTAATGCAGGGCCTGAAACTACAACCCTGCCAGCCCGGCTTCCTGGATAGCCGCGATGCTATTCTGGCCGCCGACTCGCTCTTGTACAATGGCCGCTACCACTGCGCCATCTGGGGCGCTTTTGCCCGGCGCGGCATGGGCTACAGCGCCCGCGAAGGCTCGTCGAACAGCGCGACCGACCAGACAGTGGCCTACGACGTGCCCAACGTGACGCTCAGCAAGAATACCATACCGCTGGTTGGCAATCGGTTCAGCATAGCCATCAAGGCCAACTGCGAGTGCCCCGCGCAGCAGAATACGTACACCATTACCGACCAACTGCCCGCCGACTTGCAATACCTCAGCAGCAGCCCAGGCGGCACGGTGTCGGGCCGCACTGTCACGTTTGCCAGCCAGACCTTTACGGCGGGCCAAACGCGCACCTACCAGATTCAGGCCCAGACGGCCGCTGGCAAAGGCTGTGCGGTGACCCTACCCGTCAACGACGACCGCGACGCCAACACCACCGGCCTAACGGCGGCCATCGTCACGGGCACTAGCGCCTGGGCTACCACTACTACGGCCGCGCACAGCGGAAGCGCCTCCTGGATGGTTCCCTGCTCCTCCCTTTCTGCCAATGCAACGCTCACCTCGGTGGCTTTCACGCCGGGCAGCTTGGCTGTTTTGTCTTTCTATCACTACGCCAACCTGACCTTTTCAGGGAGTGCCTACGATGGGGGGTTGGTAGCCATTTCGACTGATAACGGCACTACCTGGACTGACGCTGCGCCGTATTTTCTGAAAAATGGTTACGATGCTACTTTTCTGAACAACACTATTATTCCCGCGGCTGCCAGGGCCAAGGCGTGCTTTTCGGGCCGTTTCTCTACCTCGCCCACGCCCGACTTGTTCATTCAGTCGCAGCTCGACCTCTCGTCGTTTACGGGGCAGTCTATCCGAGTGCGGTTCCAGATGCTTACTAATACCACCTACATAGGCACCTCCAATGGCTTCACAGGCTGGTACCTCGACGATGTGCAGCTGATGAATGGCTGCGGTGGCAACCAGCAAGTACAGCTACTGGCGAGCGGCAATACTACGGCCGTCACCTCGTACAGCACCCCGACCTTCCTCACCCCGATACCCGCGCCTCTTATCACCAGCTTCTCGCCCACCAGCGGGCAGGTGGGCGCTACCGTCGCCATCACAGGTACCAACCTGACGGGGGCCACGCTCATCACCTTCGGTGGCACCGCCAACAATACCGTGAGCACAGGCTTTATCGTGAACGCGGCGGGCACCAGCATTACGGGCATTGTGGTGCCGAGTGGGGCCGCCACGGGGCCGCTCAGCGTAACTACGCCCGGCGGCGTGGCCAGCACCAGCGGCCTGACCCCGGCTAACTTCACTGTAATCGCGCCGACTACCACGGTACTCGCTAGCAGCCTCAACCCCTCCACGGCGGGCCAGCAGGTCACGTTTACCGCGACGGTAAGTGGCAGCGGCGCACTCCCAACTGGCTCAGTAGAGTTCCGCGACGGCACTTCGCTGCTGGGCACAGTCGCATTGGGCGCTACTGGTCAAGCTTCTTTCCAAACGAGTAGCTTGCTTGCCGGCAGCCGTACGCTCTCGGCTACCTACTTGGGCAGCACTACCTACGCCGGCAGCACAGGTAGCCTAGTGCAGGTGGTAAATGCGGTGGTAGTCACGGTCACGACCTGGACCGGGGCCTCCCCAACGCTTCCGCAGGACTGGTTTACGGCGGGCAACTGGACGGCGGGCGTTCCCACTAGCTCTATTGATGCCCTGATTCCGACGGGAGTGCGCTTCTATCCGGTCTTGTCTTCCGGGACGGCCAACACGCGGGCGCTCACCAACAACGGCAGCATCACCATGAGTGGGGGTACCATCAATGTGGGTACCAACCTGACCATAGCGGGCACTATCACCGTGAGCGGGGGCATTATCAGTGTGAGTGGCGATTTAATCAATAATGGCTCCTATGTTAACACTAATCTTCCCAACACGCTCGGGCCAACGGTCGTGCTGGGAGGCGGCACTACCAGCTCCAACATCTTGGGCAGCACGGCTATCCGCTTCTGGAACCTGACCGTGCAAGCTACTGGTGCGCAGCTGGGCACATCGGCCGGGGCCTCGGTGCGGCGGGCACTCACGCTCACGGGCTCGCTTAACACGCAGGGCAATAGCTTCACCATCGAGTCGGCCAGCACGGGCGATGGCTTGGTAGTGAACAGCGGCGGCGTAGTAACGGGCTCGGCCACGGTGCAGCGCTACATCGACCCAAGTTTGAACTCCGGCCCTGGCTACCGCCAATACTCTTCGCCGATTAGCACCACTACGGTGGCTGACCTGGCTACCAGTGGCTTCGCCCCGGTGGTGAACCCGGCCTATAACTCGGCGGCCGCCCCTACTGCGGTAACGCCCTTCCCCACGGTGTATGGCTACGACGACAGCCGCCTGAGCCTGTCCAACAACCTGGTGGGCTTCGACAAAGGCTATTTCTCGCCTGCTACGCTGAGTGACCCACTCACCGTAGGCCGTGGCTACACCGTTAACATCGCGGCTAGCCAGCTCGTTGACTTCCAGGGCACGCTCACGACTGGCGACCGCACGCTGAACCTGACCAGCACCCGCCCCACTTACCCCGATGGCGGCTGGCAGCTACTCGGTAATCCCTATCCGTCGCCGCTCGACTACCGCCTGGTAGCCGCCACCGACCGCACTAACTTGGAAGCGGCCATCTACGTCTACAGCAGTACCAGCCAATACGTAGGCCAATACCGCTCCTACATCAACGGCATCGGCAACTCTATACTGCCGATGGGCCAGGCGTTCTTCACCCGGGTGGCTGTTGGCCAGACCTCAGCTACGCTGAATTTTCATAACAGCCAGCGCCTGACAGTGCCCAACACTACCGCTACCTTCCAGCGCACGGCTGAAACCCGGCCGCTGGTAGAACTCACCCTGCAAGGTGCCGGTAGCCCATTGCTCGACGAAGCCACGGTGTACTTCGAAAACGGGGCCACGAGTAGCTTCGACCTGAACTACGATGCCGAGAAGCTGACCAACGTTACGGGCCTCAAGCTATCGACCAGCCTGACCAAGGGCGACCAGCTCAGCAGCGATGGCCAGCCCGAGCTGAGCACCAGCCAGCGGATAGTGCCGCTGGCCGTGGGCGTGCCCACCCCTGGCGTGTACACCTTCACGGCCAGCCAGTTGCTAAATCTGAGCACCGTGCCCGTGTACCTGCGCGACCTGCAACTAGGTACGCTTACCGACCTACACCAGCAGCCCACATATCAGTTCACCGTGGGCAATGCTTCGGCGCTCATCACCGGCCGCTTCGAGCTGGTATTCTCGCCGCAGCAGGCGCTGGCTACCGTGCCCGCCGCCCTGGCTCAGCAAGTGGCCCTCTATCCGAACCCGGCCCGCACGCAGGTGGCTATCGAGCTACCGCTGAGCCTGAGCCACCAGCCCGTGCAAGCCACGCTGCTTGATGCCCTGGGCCGGGTGGTCCGCCAGCAGACGCTACCCGCTGGCAGCACCACTAACACCCTACCCCTTAATGACCTGGCCAGCGGGGTCTACGCCCTGCGCCTGACCACCAACCTGGGCCAGGTAGTGAAAAAGCTCGTTATCGAATAGATTTCAGGCTGCAACTACCCAGACCATGGCCAAACAGGCCGCGACCAACCAGGTCGCGGCCTGTTTTTTTATCTATACTCCCCATCAGTAGGGCCGCTCGCGTAGCCCGTAGCTTTTCCGCTCTCCTCATCGTTAGCCTACTTTACCCTCCAGCCGCCCCCAGGCCATTCCCTCAGGGGTTACCTGGGGCAGCCACGGCTGGCAGCACTACACCACGCCGCAGGTTTCATTAGTCATCGAGCCGACCGAGGCCTCATCAGACCCGTGATGCTGGCAGCCTTCGTAACCTCGCGGTATTTAAGTACTTCACGCAAGTCAATATCCGTAGCAATTTGTAGGGACTCACTTATTTATACGGGTATTTATCTTCTCTGGCACGAAAGCCGTTTTCGTAAACACCAAAAAAAAGCGTGTCCTGAGAATGAGCGAGTCAGAAACTGAGGCGCAACGCCGCCGTGCTATTGCCTGGGCTATCGCATTGACTGCGAACACGCCGCTGGAGCCGGAACAATACGAAGCTGACTTACTGGAAGAATATGCGCGGGGCACCTTGACGCTAGACCAGGTACTGGGAAAGCTGGATAACCGGGTGCAGCACGTGTTATACCGGAGCCGCGCCACCCGGCCCCTAACGGTTGGGCAACTCACTGACTTGCTGGAAGAGTCACGCTTATGGAACGAGCAGCACCAAATTACGGGGCTGCTGTGCTACTGCGCCAGTGGGCACTTCGTGCAGCTGCTAGAGGGGAGCGCGCCCAATGTCAATAATTTATTTGCCAGAATCAGAAGTGACCCGCGCCATTATCAGGTGCTTGCCCTAAGTGAGCTGGCTACGGATACCCGCTGGTTTCCCGATTGGAAGATGGCCTTTGCCGAAATGGATTCGCCCGATTTTTCCTGGTTTATCAGCTACCTCGAAGCTCGCGGCCATAACCTGGTAGCGCCGCAAATTCCGATTAAGGACGAGCTGCTGCTCAAACTGCTGGACGAGTTCAGCAAGGTATAAGGGGTGGTTTTGCACCCTGTCTTGTCCGAGCTTAGGCCGCCCCATTTTCGCGCCAAATGACTAGCGGCCACTTGTGCGCCAGCTAAGAGTCAACTCAAAACGGTAAACCGTCGATTGGTTAGGCCAATTAGGCTATTACAGCCGGCAATTTATAGAACCGATGAGACTTGCCCATGTAATTTTGAGCAGTTAATATATTGAAAGTCAATTTTTTACTTTATAAGTATCATTACCTCCACCATACCATTTTCCAACACTCATTTTTGTCATGAGAATCGCTACGTGTTTAGCCTCTACCGGCGCGCTGCTAGCCTTAATGGCTTTCAAGCAGAACACCCTAATCAAAGCTTCCTTCGCGGCTAGTCCGCAAGCGAAGCCCACCTTGGCAAAAAGCCTGAAAGGCACCAAGGCTACTACCAAAACAGCCACGGTCACAGACGTGGTAGCGGCAGCCAACGCCTTTTTGGCCACGCTTTCGACTGCGCAGCAAACTACCATGCTGCAAGCGTTCAACTCGACCAACGTCGTGAAGTGGTCGAACTTTCCGGTGGGTATTTACAACGACCGCCTGGGCATCCGGCTCGATGCGCTGACAACGGCGCAGAAGGCGGCTGCCTTGGCCGTAGTGCAGGCCGCGACCGGCACCACCGCCAATGAGGGCTACGATGAGATTCAGCAGCTGCGGGCCGCCGACGATAACCTGGCGGCGAATTACACGACTGGGGGTGGTGGCCCTCCCGGCATGGCCCTGACGTACGGGCACGACTATTATTACCTGGCCTTCCTGGGTACGCCCAGCACCACGGGCACCTGGATGCTCCAGTACGGCGGCCACCACATGGCCACCAACATCACCTTTGGCAATGGCAACGTGACCGGGGCCTCGCCCAAGTTTGAGGGCGTCGAGCCGTTGAGCTTTACCACGGCCAACGCCAACGTATTTCCTACCGGCACCACCCTCGCGCCCCAGGCCCAGGAGCAGGCCGGGATGCTGGCCATGATTAGCGGCCTGACGACGGCGCAAAAGGCCACCGCGCTGCTCTCGCAGACGTTCAGCGACATCGTGGTAGGGCCGCAGAAAGACGGCCAGTTTCCCGCCACCAAAGTGGGCTTGCAGTGCAGCCAGCTCACGGCCGCTCAGCAGCAATTGGTGATGAACGCGATGGCCCCCTGGGTGAAGGACTCGGACGATGCCACGTCGGCGGCGCTGCTGACCAAATACCAGTCGCAGCTGGCTAACACCTACATTTCGTATTCGGGCACGGGCAACTTCACCTCGGCCAGCGACTATGCGCGCATCGATGGCCCGAACGTGTGGATTGAGTTCTCGTGCCAGAACGGGATAGTCTATACCAGCCAGATTCACTACCACACCGTGTGGCGCGACCACGCCAACGACTACGGCGGAAATTTCTACGGCACCTACACCACCGTGCTGGGCACGAAGGCAGCCATGGCCGCTTCGGTGTACTCAGCTTACCCCAATCCCGTGGCCAGCGGCCAGAGTGTAAGTGTAGTGCTGGACAAGGTGGCGACCTCGGCTACCTATACCCTGCGCAATACGCTGGGCCAAGCCGTTGCTACTGGCAGCTTCAGTGGCATCATGACCCAGGTGCCGACTACCGGCCTAGCTTCCGGCACCTACGTGCTGACCGTGCAGCCAGCCGGCGAAACAGCAGTAACCAGCCGCGTGACGCTGCAATAGCAGGCGTGACTGACGGCTTCTCTCTAGGCTGTAAGTAAAAGTGGCGTACCAATTGATTGGTAGAGAGCTAATCAATCGGTACGCCACTTTTATTTAGTTTTGGCTCGCCCTACGTGTCACCTCACCCCCTAGCCCCCTCTCCTTAGGGAGAGGGGGAACTA
>CAXUKA010000166.1:0-13396 GCA_964251335.1 uncultured Hymenobacter sp. | reverse complement strand
GCGCCGTGTTGCGGCCCACCATCGGGTCGAGGCCCAGCTCGTCGCAGCGGTCGGCGGTGAGGGGCGCGCACACCAGCCCGCGCCCGTGGGTGGCCATAAAGTTGATGACTTCGGGCGTGGCGCAGCGGGCGGCACAAATAAAATCGCCTTCGTTTTCGCGGTCTTCATCGTCCACCACAATCACGACCTTGCCGGCCCGGATGTCTTCGATGGCGCTTTCGATAGTGTCAAGCATATACTGTGGGGCAAGCTTCAGCTTGCCGGTAAATAATAATGGAGAATAACCAGTTGGGGCCAACTTCGTTTTAGCCCGCCAAGCAAATGCGCTACAAAGGTCGGCAACAGCCGTTGCGCGGACTTTGTAGTCCGCGTTTTGGAATAGCATTCAAAACAAACGCGGACTACAAAGTCCGCGCAACAGCCCGCTGATTTCGCACCGTAGGTTGCCACACCGCCGAGCGCTGCCCGCGCACGTAGCGCCACCACCCTACTAACAAAGCCAGATTCATATAGTAAAAATGCCCCACAAAGCGCAGCCCGGCCACCGACGGGCCGCCCGCCCGGCATAGCAACCCGCCCAAGGCGCCCAGTAGCGGCAGCCCCAGTTGCCCAGCCAGCGTCAATTGCCAAAACCAGCTACCACCCAGCGCCACCAGCGCTACATTGGCCGCTAGCGCCAGCAGCAGCAAATGTGGCGCTAGCCAGCGCAATACTTTATGCGACCAAAAGGCAAAAGCAACTCCACGCCACGGCGGCCAAAGTAAGGCTTTGAACTCGTGCACGTTCTGAAAATTACCCACCGAGATACGCGCCTTGCGTCGAAACTCTTCGGCGGCATGGTCGCCCACGTCTTCAGTAGCGCGAGCGGCCGGGTTGAGCAGCACCTGGTAGCCTGCCCGTAGGGCGGCCATCGAAATAAAAAAATCATCGACCACAAAGCCCACCGGTGCGGGCGTGTAGGCAGCCCGCCGCACTGCAAACGCCCCGCCATGCGCCCCAATAGCCGCTCCCCAAATCAAGCTTTCCTGGTATTTAAAGCGGTTTTCGCGGGCTAAATAAGCGCTTTCTTGAGCCGTGACCCCCGCGCTAGCACCGGGCGGCACGAGCGGGGCCAGCACGCCCGCGCCCACCAGCCCAACTTGGGGGTTGGCGAAGTGCTTTACTAGCTCATACAACGTATCGGGCTCGAAGAAAACGTTGGCATCCGTGAGCACCAATATTGGCGCAGTGGTCTGGACTGAAAGGTGTTGCATCACGCCCGGCTTGCCTTGGCGCTCGGCAAAAGCCGTGACATGCAGCTGCGGAAACTCATCAGCCAGACGAGTGAGCAGAGCGTTGGTCTGGTCGATGGAATTATCCGAGCCTACCAGTAGACGCACTTTTTCCAGTGGGTAGGTAGTAGCGAAGGTCGAACGGATTTTTTGCTCAATTACTTCTTCTTCGTTGTGCGCAGCCAGCAGGATGTCCACAGCGGGTAGGTCGGGCGCATCAGGGGCATACACCGGGTTGGGCAAGCTTTTACCCCGGCTCAACCAGTTGAGCAGCAGCGGAAACCCCACGTAGGAATACGCCACCAGCCCGCCGCTGAGCAGCACCACTATGGCCAGCACGCTGTTCATGAAGCCACGGACGCAGGGTGCCGGGCCGCGATGGCCTGCTGGTAGAGCGCCACAAAACCCTGGGCCACGGCCTCGGTGCTATACAGCGCCTGCGCAGTGCGGGCCGCCGCCGCACCAATGTCAGCCAGCGGCAGTTGGCCGTGGTAATACGCGCGCAACGTTTGCAGCCAGGCATCGGCACCGTCGCGCAATAGTATCTCGGCATCATTTTGGGCCTCAATACCTTCGGCCCCGATGGTGGTACTCAGAATGGCTTTACCCAGCGCCATACCTTCCACTATTTTGATGCGCATACCGCCGCCGCTCAGCAGCGGCACCAGCATCAGGTCGTAGCTGCGCATGAAGTCGGGGGCCGACTCTACAAAACCGTGAATGAAGACGTTATCCTGCCCTTCAGGGCGGCTAGTGAGATGGGCAGGCGGGTGCGTACCCGCAATGTGCACTGTCAATTCGGGCATTTCGCGGTGGGCCTGGGGCCACACCTCACGCAAAAACCACTCGACACCCTCTAGGTTGGGCAGCCAGTTTAAAGAGCCCAGCATGAACAGCGAGCGCGGCTGCGGCACCCGCATGGGGTCGGGGCGAAAGCGGCTGACATTGGCCGGGGCCGGCACGATGGCAATGGGCGGCGTAGTGTCCAGCTCGTTGAGCCGGGCTTCATCTTCGGCCGTAATGGCCGCGATGGCATCGAACTGGCCCAGCATCCAGGTTTCGAAACGCTTAATGCGCTCGGCCAGGTGCTGCAAGTACCATTTTTTGAGCGGGTTGTGCTCGCGTTCGGCCAGCCGCGCCCAGATAACATACTCTACATTATGCGCCCGCAGTACCAGCGGCGGACCGGCCGGCAACCGCCCAGCCTGGCGCTCTTGCTTTACAAAGCCTGCATACCAGGCCACAAACGTGCTGTCGAAATGCACCACATCGAATTGCTCATGCCGCAACAAGCCCGCCAGCCGCGCCTCGAAGGCCGGGCTCACGAAGCGCTCGACATTATAGGGCAAGGCCCCAAAGCCATAGGCTGGGCCGCTGCCCACTAGGTTGCGCAACGCCTTCCACGGCGAGAGGCGCGTGTCGACATCCACCGTAATCATGCGCACATTTGGCCCCAGGTGGTCGAGGGCGGTGGGCGGCTGGTGGTGCTTGGGGGTGTTCACGGCCAGCACCGTTACCTGGTGGCCAGCCTCGCTCACGCCCCTTATTATCTCATATACTCCGATAGCCCCCCCATCGTGGGGCGGGTACGGTACGCGGTAGCAAACTTGCAGAACATGCATGGTCGGCGAAGATACAGCACCAACTAAGCTCCTGCCGAAACGGTGCCGATAGCCGCCTGCACGGCCTGCCACAGTACCTCGGCGCTGCGTGCCCACGAGAAGCGGCCGACATTGGCTAGCCCGGCCGACCGCAGGCGCTCGCGCAGAGCAGTATCCTGGCTTAGGCGCAGCAGGCCTTCGGCAATGCTGGTCGGCTCATTCGGATTGCAGAGCAAAGCCCCGGTCGCCCCGCCCGCCACCTCGGGCAAGGACGACAAATTGGACGTGAGCACCGGGCACCCGCTGGCCTGTGCCTCCACCACCGGCAGCCCAAATCCTTCGAAGAAAGGCACATACACCGTGGCCAGCGCCGCCGCGTAGAGGCCCGCCAGGTCGGTCTCACTCACGCGACCCGTGAAACGCACGGCGGCCTGCACGGCGGGCGGCAGACTTTGGTAAGCCTCAAAAATGGGACCAGCGCGCCAAGCCTCGCGGCCCACCAACAGTAGCTGCACCTCGTCGGCCCCACCCTGTGCTTTAAACAGGCCAAACGCCCGCAGCAGATTGCCCAGGTTTTTGCGCGGCTGCAAAGCACCCACAAATAGAAAATACGGCCTGCCCTGGCTAAACTGCTGGCGCACCGCTACCTGGCGCTCGGCAGATTGCGGCTGAAAGTGCGCGGCGGGCGCATTATAGGCCACCTTAATGGCGCGGGCATCGAGGCCAAACTGCTGGGCCAAGTCGTCGCGGGTGGCCTCTGACACGGCTACCACCTGCGCAGCGGCGCGGGCAAAGCGCGGCATGAAGTGCGTGTAGTAGCGCTGCATAAGGCCCGCCACATCGTCGGGGCGGTGCAGGTAGGCTAGGTCGTGCATCACCGTCACGCGGGGCACGCGGGTGCCGAGCACCGTGAAGCCCTCGGGCGAGAGCAGCGCGGCTGGCTGGTGCCGCCGTAGCCACCACGCCACCGCGCCTTCGTACCAGGCCAGCATCAGGAGCGGGTGGCGGGCCGGGGGGTATAGCACGTGTGGCACCACGTTGGGGCCGAAGAGGTAACGGGCATCATACGCCCGGTCGAACAGGAAGTGGAAGGTACACTCAGGGTGTTGGCGCACCAGCTCGCGCAGGGTTTCGTAAGTGTAGCGGCCCAACCCTTCGAGGTGGCCGCCGGGGAGCAGGAATCTGGTGGTAACGGCTATTTGCATTGAATTTAGTAAACGTCTGTCATGCTGAGCATAGCGAAGCATCTTGGCTGTTTCACTAACTTTCTACGCTAGCAAAGAAGCGAGCAAGATGCTTCGACAAGCTCAGCATGACAGTCGCTTTTACCTCTGTCCCTCATTAAAACTCATTTAAACTGCTGGTGCAGCGCTTGAATCTGGGCCTCGTTGCCGAGCACGAGCAGCACGTCGCCGGCGGCGGTGCGGTAGTCGGCGGCGGGGCTCACTTCGAGCTCGCCACTTTCGCCCCGGCGCAGGGCAATAATGGTGGCCCCGGTGCGCGAGCGCACGTCGAGCTCGCGGATGCTTTTGCCACGTAACGTGGGCTTTAGCTCGGCAAACGACAGCTCTTCAAGGCGCAGCTTGTTGGGGTCGAGGCCCGAAATCATGTCCAGAAACTTGATAACCTCGGGGCGAATAATGAGGTTGGCCATGTGCGAGCCCCCGATTTCGTCGGGCATCACCACCGAGTTGGCCCCGGCCGAAATAAGCTTGCTGACACTGCTGCGGGCACTGGCGCGGGCAATGATGATGAGTTTCGGGTTGAGCTCGCGGGCCGACAAGGCCACGAACACATTATCAGCGTCTTTGGGCAGGGCCGTGATGAGGGCGCGGGCGTGCTCAACGCCCGCCTGGCGCAAGGTAATTTCGGAGGTGGCGTCGCCGAACACGACCGGAATCTGGGTGTGGCCGGCTTCGTTAGCGGCGGCCAGCAGCTGCTGGTTTTGCTCGACTACCACGGCGCGGGTGCCGCTGTGGCGCAGCTCATCGTAGGCTTTGTAGCCATTGCGCCCGAAGCCGCAGACAATGACGTGGTTGCGAAAACTTTTTATTTCCTGGTCGGCGCGAATCATGCGAAAAAGGTGGCGCAATTCGCCATCAAAAATATACGTGGTGAGCACCGACACAAGGTAGGCCACCACCAAAAGGTTGAACAGAATGTAAAACGAGACGAAGATGCGCCCCATGTCCGACAGCGGGTGCACCTCGCCAAAGCCCACCGTGGAGGCGGTTATCACGGTCATGTAAAAAGCATCGACAAACCGGTAGTGCTCGATGCCCATGAAGCCCGCCACGCCCACGCCAAAGCTGAAAACCAGCAGGCCGAGCGCCAGGTAGAGGCGGGAAAGATTGAGTTGCTTGAGCATGAAATGCAGGCGCGGGCCAGAGGAAAAGCGAGGTAGCCACAGGCGCTGGGGCTTATAACGCCCCAGTACACGCAGCGTTCGGGCAGGGGCTTATTTTGTCGGCACGTAGTCGAAGCCGAAGCCCTTGGCGTAGTCGGCCAGCGGCCCCAGGTCCATGGTAGCACGCCGCTCGTCTACGTGCGCCTCGTCGGCGATGGGAAAAAACTCGGCCTTGCCCGTGGCCGGATTGGTACGCACCTGGCTGCCATACACCTGCGGCTTGTCCTGAAAAACCAGCACCCGGTCTTCCATCAACGCCAGGTTGGCTTTGGCCAGGCCACCTTTGGCCACTTCCTCCCGAATGGCGGGCAGGTATTTCTGTATCGAAGCCAAGTCGGAATGCTGGATAACCAAGAAAGCCGCCATGCAGCCGGTGCGGCCCACCAAGCTTGCCCCCGGCCAGCCATATTGCTCAATAATTGCCTTCACCCGCGCCTCGTTGCGGGCGTCCTGCACCTGCATTTGCTTGAAAAGTGAGTCAAGCTGCGGCGACTTGGCCCCGTAAAGCTTTT
Source organism: uncultured Hymenobacter sp. (assembly GCA_964251335.1). GTDB lineage: Bacteria > Bacteroidota > Bacteroidia > Cytophagales > Hymenobacteraceae > Hymenobacter. The sequence continues at coordinate 7,605 of CAXUKA010000166.1, read as the reverse complement.
GAATAGGGCCGATGGCGCGGCGTGTGCCCTGGTCAGCTTCGTAGATGGCCTCTAGCTCATGCTTGAGGGGAATATTCTGCTTGGCCTCGGCGCGGGCGATGGCAGCTTCGGCTTGGCGTAGCAGCTGGGGCCAGCGCTTGTCGGCGTGCAGGCTGGTGAGGTCTTCGTCGATTTTGAGGTGCTCCAGGTTGTCCCAGCCTGCCTCGATGGCGCGGTCGAGGTCGTGGAAAGCCTTGGTAGCCTCGCCCGCCAGTGCCCAGCTGCACCCGGCATTGTAGTAGTCGCCAGGTGCCTTTCTAGTGCCCGGCAGCGCAAAGGCTTGGTCGTAGAGCTGGCCCGACTGGCGATAATCCTTCGCAGTGTAAGCAGCGAAAGCAGCGCTTTTCAGCGCGGGCGCGGTAGTCTGGGCGAAGCTGCTACTACTGGCGACCAAGCCCAATAAAAGGGGCAAGAGGGATTTCATACCGAAAAGTACTGCGCTCCGGCCCACAACTACGCCCCGGCCACGGTCAGGAGACTGCCATTTGCTGCGCGATTCTGACAACGATAAACTCGGCGGGCCGCACAGCCGCCAAGCCGATTTCGACTAGCAGGTGGCCAGTCAGTATGTCGGCGGCCGTCATGGTTTTGCCCAAGCCCACAGCCACGTAAAAAGCCTGCTCAGGCTTCGCGCCCTGCAAGGCACCTTGCCGCCACAGAGTATTCAAAAAATTCTCAATCATGGTCTGCACTCTCACCCAGGTATTGGCATCGTTGGGCTCGAAGATAAATTGCCCTGTGCCTTTCTTAACTGACTCTTCCACAAATATAAACAGCCGCCGCACGCTAATGTAGCGCCACTCACTGTCATTGCCGGCAAGCGTGCGCGCACCCCACACTAGCGTGCCCTTGCCCGCGAAGGCCCGAACGGCATTCACCGATTTGCCGCTCACCGCGTCCACGTTCAGCACTGTTTGGTCGGCATCAGACATGGTAATGGTCGGCTTGCTAACGGCTGCAATAGACACACTGGCGGGGGCTTTCCACACGCCACGCTGGCTATCGGTGGCGGCATAAATACCCGCAACGGCCGCGCTGGGCGGCAACTGGCAAGCCAGGTCGCGGATAGCAGTGCGAGCCTGTTCGTATCGCTGGGGATTCGTGGTAGCCAGCGTATTAAGCTTGGCCGAGACTACCGCGTTGGTATTGAGAAAATACTGCACATCAGTTTGGGCTTCGTCCGCGACGTAATCCAGCACAGTGTCCAGGTTGGGCGCGTAGGCAGCCCCGAAGCTCAGGTTTTCGGTGCCTACACCATGCGCCCGAAAATTGCCAACGGCGGCCAGTAAATCGGCCGCTGGGTCGAGCAGCGGCACGCTGCCGCCGTGCATATCCATCACCACAAACCGGTCCTGGAGCTGCGCACACTGCGCCAGCGCTTGGTCGTGCAGGGCTTTAAAATCGGCGATATCGGCGAGAAACTGTGCCTCCGGGAGCACCAGCAGCGTAGGCTCATCGACCGATTGCACCGCTTGCAGCCCAGCCGCCAGCTCACTGGCTACCAAGGCCGTACCCAACGTTTTATACGTGCCCACTGACACGATGTAGCACGGTCCGCCGCCATTGGCAAAGAACAGCTGCAAGGCGTAGTGCAGGATGTGCCGCGAGCGGTCGGCGGCCGCCAGCGAGGCCGCCGCACTCAGCGACATTTGGTGCCCCGCGCCATCCTGCTGCTCGCGGATGGCAACCACGATGTGGGTTTCGGGCTGCGGCCCACCGAATAATTGCTCGTATTCAAGCAGCGACGCAATGCGGGTTGGCAGCAGGTGTAGGTCGTCGGCGACGAGCTTTTGGGCCTGCTTTGTGTACCCAATAAAAGCCGGAATAGCAGTTTCGACGGGCGCAATTAAGGGCGGGAGCTTGGGGACTTCCTCAACATATACTCCCGGCGTTTTGAAGGTCGGTGCCATGCGTTTTCAAGCGGTAAGGTGATTGAACGAACCGAGTGCCGAAAGCTACACGAAACTCGCTAAAAATCAACTCTAACCCTCAAATCAGCCTCACGTATTGCGCGCCACCACCGTGCCGAGCAAATTGGCCAGTTGGCCATCGAGCTTGGTCAGTTCGTTGTAGCGCAGCAGCACATTCAACTGCTCGTTGCTATCGAGCTGTGAGTCTTGCAGTTGGACCAGGCACTGCTGGCGCTCGCGCTGCACGTGGCATTTGTTGAGGCGCAGAATGGCGTTGTCGCAGGCTAGCTGAATGAGGTTCAGCTCGGTGGGCACGTAGATGTCCTTGATGCGCCAGTTCGGGCTAAGGTCGTAGCGCTCGGTGGCGAAGTCGGCCAGCAGGCTGCGTATGGCCGCGTCGGCGTGGTGCGCTAGCAGGCGCAAATCGGGCAGCTGGCCTTGCAAGAAAGCCTCGCGGCACTCGCCCCAAAGCTGGGCGTAGAGCGGGTTGCGCAGCGGCGTGCCGTCGAGCTGGCTCAATAAATAGTGCGCCACCGATACGCCCTCCTGCACCTCGTGCGGGCCGTAGAGCACCAGCAGGCGCAGCACGGCCTGCTCGCACTGGGTCAGCACATCGAGCGGGGCGGCCAGCTCTTCCTGGCTGGCAAAAGGGCCGGCGAGCTGCGCGGCCTCTTCTTCCGAGCCGTGCGTGGCCCCGTACATGGCCATCTCAATCTCCTCCTCGGGCGTGAGGACGTGCGGCGTGGCAGCGGCCAGCGCCGACGGGCTAGTGGCCGGCCGCTGGCTGGGGCTGCGGTTTTCCTCGGTTTTGGCTTTGGCAGGGGTGCTGGTTTTGAGCAGTTTGTTGTATTCGGTGATAATCACCTGCTCATCGAAGCCAAACGTCACGGCCGTTTGCTGCAAAAACACCTGGCGCTTCAGCCCGTCGGGCACTTTGGCAATGCTGTGCAGCACCTCCCGGATGGCCTCGGCCTTCTTCACCGGGTCGGTACTGGCTTCGCGGGCTACGAGCGTGGTTTTGAAGGCAATAAAGTCCTGGCTTTGCTGGTCGATGTAGGCGGCAAAGCGCTGGTCGCCCACCTTGCGGATGTAGCTGTCGGGGTCGTCGCCATCGGGGAAGAGCACCACGCGCACGTTCAGGCCGCCTTCGAGCAATAAATCAATGCCGCGCAAACTTGCCTTGATGCCGGCTGCGTCACCATCATAGAGCACTGTCACGTTGTCGGTGTAGCGCTTGATGAGGCGAATCTGCCCCTCAGTGAGCGAGGTACCCGACGAGGCCACCACGTTTTTGATGCCGCCCTGGTACAAGCTCAGCACGTCGAGGTAGCCTTCTACCAGAAAGCACTGCTCCTCCTGCCGGATGGCTTGCCGGGCCTGAAACAGCCCATACAGGATATCCGACTTGTGGTAAATATCCGACTCGGGCGAGTTCAAATACTTCGCCATCTTGTCGTCGCGCTTCAAGGTGCGCGCCCCAAAGCCCACCACGCGGCCCGACACGTTGTGAATCGGGAACATCACGCGGCCCCGAAACCGGTCGTAGCGCCGGCCGGTGTCGTGGCCCTGGTCGTCCTCGCGCTTTACTACGAGGCCGGTTTTTTCGAGGTATTTGAGCTGGTGGCCCGCTTTTTCGGCCGATTTTAAGAGGTCGTCCCACTGGTCGAGCGAGTAGCCCAACTCGAAGGTTTGGATGGTCGCCAAATTCAGGCCGCGCTCCTTGAGGTAGCCGTAGCCGATGCTCATGCCCTCCTCCGTGTTTTGGAGCAGGCGGTGGTAGTGGCTTTTGGCCCAGTCGGAGATGATGTACTGCGAGTCGCGCTCGTTTTGGCGCAGCTGCTCTTCGGGGGTACGCTCCTCCTCGGCGGGTATATCGATGCCGTATTTTTTGGCGAGCTGGCGCAGGGCCTCGGGGTAGCTGCTGCCCTCCACGTCCATCACGAAGCCCACTACGTTGCCCGACTTGCCGCAGCCGAAGCACTTGTAAAAGCCTTTGCTCGGCGTTACCGAAAACGAAGGCGATTTCTCATTATGAAACGGGCAGCAGGCCCAGTAGTTCTGGCCATTGCGCTTGAGCTGCACGTAGTCGCCCACCACCTCCAGAATGTCGGCGGAGTGGATAATCTGGTCAACGGTTTCTTTAGGGATGCGGGCCACGGGAAGGGGTTAGAGTATCAAATTTACACTCCTCGGCCCTGGCGCGAGTTTAGCGTAGCGTAACTCGTGCCCATTTTTGACGGGGAGGCTGCACCTCCCCTGCTGCGTAGCGGCAAGTCGGAACCGCGCCGCCAGGGCAGTATGTTTCTATAATAACGGCCCAACCAACGGGAGGCACAGCCTCCCCGCATAGCCGGCACGAGTTACGCTTCACTGCATTGCGCTAAACTCGCGCCAGTAAATTGCCCGCCGCCCGAGCAAGGTTCTCTTTTAACTTTGCCTGATTCAACCAGCCAAGAAATGCCCGCGTACCGCCCCCAAGACATCGAAAAAAAGTGGCAAGACCACTGGCAGCAGCATAATACTTTCCGCGCCGACAACAATTCCAGCAAGCCCAAGTACTACGTGCTCGACATGTTCCCCTACCCCTCGGGGGCGGGCCTGCACGTGGGTCACCCGCTGGGCTACATTGCCTCCGATATTGTGGCGCGCTACCAGCGCCTGCAAGGCCGCAACGTACTGCACCCCATGGGTTTCGACTCGTTTGGGCTGCCCGCCGAGCAGTATGCCATCCAGACTGGGCAGCACCCGGCCGTGACGACGGCAAAGAACATCGAAACCTACATCCGGCAGCTTCAGCAGCTGGGCTTTAGCTACGACTGGGAGCGCGAGGTGCGGACCTCCGACCCCAGCTACTACAAGTGGACGCAGTGGATTTTCCTCAAGCTATTCAATAGCTGGTACAACCTCGACACCGACCGCGCCGAGCACATCAGCACCCTGATGGCCAAGTTTGGGGAGAACGGCAGCGCCGGCATCCGCGCTGCGGGCGAGGCCGACGACCGCCACGACTTCACGGCCGGCCAGTGGCAGAGCTTTACCGAGAAGCAAAAGCTCGCCGCCATCCTCCCCTATCGGTTGGCGTATCAGCAAGATACCTACGTGAACTGGTGCGCCGCGCTGGGAACCGTGCTCAGCAATGATGAGGTAAAAGATGGCCTTTCGGAGCGCGGCGGCTACCCCGTCGAGCGCCGCCTCATGCCGCAGTGGAACCTGCGCATCACGGCCTACGCCGACCGCCTGCTCCAGGGCCTCAACACCCTCGACTGGCCCGACGCCGTGAAGGAGATGCAGCGCAACTGGATTGGCAAGAGCATCGGGGCCGAAGTTACCTTCCCGGTGCAGGGCCACGAAGGCACTGACATTAAGGTCTATACCACCCGCGTCGATACCATTTACGGCGCGACCTTCCTCGTCTTGGCCCCCGAGCACGAGCTGGTCGATGCCATCACCACGCCCGCCCAGCGCGCCGCCGTCGATGAGTACATCGATGCCACCAAGCGCCGCTCGGAGCGCGACCGCATGGCTGACGTGAAAACCGTGTCGGGCGTGTTTACGGGCGCGTATGGCCTGAATCCCGTCGATGGCACGCCCGTGCCCATCTGGCTGGCCGACTACGTGCTGGCCGGCTACGGCACCGGCGCCGTAATGGCCGTGCCCAGCGGCGACCAGCGCGACTACCTCTTTGCCAAGCACTTCGACCTGCCCATCCCGGCCATTTCGGACGCCCAAAAGGACCTCGACCAGCAAGCCGACCCCACTAAGGAAGGCCGCTATATCAACTCGGGCATCGTCAACGGCCTGGGCTACAAGGAAGCCACCGCCACGCTCATCGCCTTCCTCGAAGAGAAGGGCCTCGGCAAGGGCAAGGTGAATTTCCGCCTGCGCGACGCCATTTTTGGCCGCCAGCGCTACTGGGGCGAGCCCATCCCGATTTACTGCAAAGACGGCACCGCGTACGGCGTGGCCGAAGCCGACCTGCCGCTCGTGCTCCCCGAAATCGACGAGTACAAGCCCACCGAAACCGGCGAGCCGCCCCTGGGCCGCGCCAAAGACTGGAAATACAAGGGCCAGTACGAGTTCGAGCTGAGCACCATGCCCGGCTGGGCCGGCTCCAGCTGGTACTACCTCCGCTACATGGACCCGCACAACGCCGACCGCTTCGTGGGCGAAGACGTGGAGCAGTATTGGGGCCAGGTAGACCTTTACATGGGCGGTGCCGAGCACGCCACCGGCCACTTGCTCTATTCGCGCTTCTGGTATCTGTTTTTGAAGGATTTAGGGCTGGTAACAGCTACTGAGCCATTCCAGAAACTGATAAATCAGGGGATGATTTTGGGCGTTTCGGCTTTTGCACTCCGAGAAGGGAGTGATACTCGCTCGAATACTTTGCTTGTTGCTAGTGAGAACGGGCCAACAATGCTAAATTTCGGCGCTCATGATGAGGCTTTAAGAGCGGCTTTTTATAGCACTGATTCTTGGGCTGGAAGTTTATTTTATTCTGGCCAGTTAAAGGACGATGAAGAGTATTCTTCAAAGTTTGGTAAACGTCATGTGCCTGTTGACTTCATTCAAGGCAATGATATTCTTGATGCTTCGGGTCAAATAAAATTTGAGAAATGGCTTGGGGAGAAGTGTGTATTTGTTTGTAACACGACCTTCTGGTATGACGGGATTTGCTATGATATAGAAACCCGAAAGCCAGCCGAAAAACCAGAACCCTTTTTGGTCAATCGCGATGTCGAGAAAATGTCGAAGTCAAAATACAACGTCGTAAACCCCGACATGTTGATTGACAAATACGGCGCAGACGCCCTGCGTCTCTACGAAATGTTCCTTGGCCCGCTGGAGCAGTTCAAGCCCTGGAACACCAACGGTATCAGCGGCGTAGCCAGCTTCCTCAAGAAGTTCTGGCGGCTCTTCCACCCCGAAGACGGCGCGCTGGCCCTCACCGACGAGCCCGCCACGCCCGCCGAGCTTAAAACTCTGCACCGCGTCATTCAGAAGGTCTCGCAGGACGTGGAGAAGTTCAGCTTCAACACCAGCGTCAGCACCTTCATGATTGCCGTGAACGAGCTGACCGCCCTTGGCACCCGCAAGCGCGCTATCCTCGAGCCGCTTGTAGTGCTGCTCTCGCCCTTCGCCCCTCACCTCGCCGAAGAGCTTTGGCAGGAGTTGGGCCACGCCGACAGCATCAGTTTCGCCAGCTACCCCGAGTTCCGCGAGGAGCACCTGGTAGAGGCCAACGTGACCTACCCTGTCGCCATCAACGGCAAGGTGCGCGACCAGCGCCAATTTGCCGCCACCGCCACCGCCGCCGAAATCGAAACCGCCATTCTGGAATCGGATTTCCTCACCCGCTTCGGCGATGGCAAAGCCGCCAAGAAAGTGGTAGTAGTGCCCGGCCGCATGGTAAACGTGGTGGTGTAACGCCAGCGCATATCCCCGCGTCCGTCATGCTTAGCTTGTCGAAGCATCTCTATTGCTTCGTCTGGGCTAATCAATGAAGCGGTAGAAACGCCAGCGCATATCCCCGCGTCCGTCATGCTTAGCTTGTCGAAGCATCTCTATTGCTTCGTCTGGGCTAATCAATGAAGCGGTAGAAACGCCAGCGCATATCCCCGCGTCCGTCATGCTTAGCTTGTCGAAGCATCTCTAT
>CAXUKA010000165.1:0-13404 GCA_964251335.1 uncultured Hymenobacter sp. | reverse complement strand
GCACCATCAACGGCCAGCCCGCCCCCCTCGGCACCTACTACTACCTCATCACCCTTGGCAATGGGAAGTCTTACAGCGGACCGCTAACCGTTGTTTACTAACTAGTAGATAGCCTTTTAGACAAACCCCCGCAGTATCGGCCTAGCCGACGCTGCGGGGGTTTGTTTTTAGTAGCCAGCTCTCTAAACTGGCTTAGAGGTTATTATTCGGTCATGCTGAGCCTGTCGAAGCATCTTGCTCGCTTCGTTGCTAACGCAAGGGATTACTGAGCCACGCGAAATGCTTCGACAAGCTCAGCATGACCGAATAATGCCCCGAACCACTATCTAAACAGCTCTATTCTAGAAAATTGGGGAGCCGCACCAGCGCCAGGTAATCGCTTAGGCCGCTGGGCTGTTCAAAGACGTGGATGAACAAGATGGACTCCTCCCCTACGCTGCGCCATACTTCGGCGTAGAAATTCCCTACCGCGTAGAGGCTCAGGCGGAAGCTGTCTTCGGTGCGCTCGGCCAGGGCGTGGCCATGGCGGGCCAGGTGTTCGGCCTGCCGGCGTTGGTGTAAGGCTTTGAAAGTGGCACAGGTCATAGTCGGATACCGAAGTTACGGCCGCCGGCCCAAAAGCCGCTGTTACCTTCGCAGCCATGAAAGAATGGCGTTTTCCGCATCCGTTGGTGCTGCTTACCTTTTTTATTATACTGGCGGCGGCCTGCACCTACGTGCTTCCAGCCGGCGAATTTACCCGCCACCTCGACCCGGCTACCCAGCGCGAAGTGGTAATGCCCGGCTCTTACCACCGGGTGCCCGCCACACCCATAGGCGCACTCGAGCTGCTGGTAGCGCTGCCGCAGGGCCTGGCAGCGGCGGCCCCAGTGGTGTTTTTGATTTTCCTGGCGGGTGGGGCTTTTACAGTGGTCGACCAAACGGGAGCGCTGCGCTACGGCATCGATGGGCTGCTGCGGCACGCGCAGGGGCGCGAGGTGCTGGTTATCCCGCTGGTGTCGCTGCTGTTTGCCACGATGGGCGCGCTGGAGAATATGGGCGAGGAAATTATTGCCTTGGTGCCAATACTATTGGTGCTGATGCGCCGCCTCGGCTACCCCAGCCTCACGGCGGTGGCGGCTAGCCTGGGGGCAGCCATAGTGGGGGCGGCGTTCAGCCCGATTAATCCCTTCCAGGTGGTTATTGCCCAAAAGCTGGCGCAGCTGCCGGCATTTTCGGGGTGGGCGTTCCGATTGGTATTTCTGGCGCTGGCGCTGGGCATTTGGGTAGTGGGTACGTTGCGCTACGCCCGCCGCCAGCAGGTAGCGCCCGACCTACTGGCCGCCGATGCCCCCGCCGACACCGCGGCCCAGCAGGGCCGGCCGGGACTGGTGCTGCTGCTGGTGCTGGTCACGTTTGGGGTATTTGCCTACGGCGTGGTGGCCCTGAAGTGGGACTTTGAGCAGATGGCGGCGCTCTTTTTTGCGCTGGGTGTGGGGGCCGGGCTGCTGGGCGGGCGCGGCTTCACGGGCACGGCCGAGGGCTTCGTGGCGGGCTTCCGCGACATGGCTTTTTCGGGAATGCTAGTGGGTTTTGCGCAGACTATTTTCGTGGTGCTGGGCCGGGGGCACGTGGTCGATACCATTGTGCAGCAGCTGGCCGCGCCGCTGGCGCACCTGCCGGTAGCGCTGGCCGCGCTGGGCATGATGGGCTTGCACACGGCCCTGCACTTGCCGGTGCCCAGCGTGAGCGGCCAGGCCGTGCTCACGATGCCGCTGCTGGTGCCGCTGTCGGACCTCATCGGCCTCTCGCGCCAGGTTACGGTGCTGGCCTACCAGTACGCAGCCGGCCTCGGCGACCTCATCACGCCCACCAATGGGGCGCTCATGGCCATGCTCGCCGCCTGCGGCGTGCGCTTCGACCAGTGGCTGCGTTTTGCGGGCAAGCTATATGGCTTGCTGCTGGCGCTGGGCGTGGTGGGCGTGGTGCTGGGCATCGTAATAGGATTGTAACTACCAGCGGAGCAGGCTGTATCTTAACTCACAACGCCCACGCTTTCAGCTTGCCGTCATAAGAGGCACTGACCAGCTGGCGGCTACCGGGCAGCCAGGCTATGGCTTGCACAAAATCGGCGTGGGCCATCTCCTGCTCGCATTGCTGCGTGGCCAGGTTCCATATTTTCACTTTGTTGTCTTCGCCGCCGCTGGCTAGCCGCCCGTCTTCCAGCCAGGCCAACGTGCGCACAATGCCTTGGTGCGCAGCAAAAGACGCCAGCAGCTGCCACTTCGTATAGTCGGCGTTGGCCTGCCGCACCTCAATGCGGCCAGCATAGTCGCCGCTGATGAGCAGTCGTTGCGCCAACTCAAATAGCAGCGTGTGGACTGGTGGCTGGCCGGTGGCAAGTTGCGCTAATTCTTTGCCTTGCTGCCAGTTCCAGAGGCGAAGCGTGCCATCTTCGGAAGACGATACCAGCTGCCCGCCCGGCAGCGGCAACACCTGCCACACCCAGTCGGTATGGCCCGCCAGCGTATGGTGCACGGCTCCGGTTATGTCACTCACCTTAATCAGCTTATCGGCCGCGCTGCTTACAAATAGCGTGTCCGAGAGCCGGGCTATTGCCAGCACCGTCGCGGTATGGAGCGACAAGGTGCGCACCAGGCGCAGCTTGTCTGGCTGCCGCTCCCAGACCTTAATAGTGGTATCGCGCGAGCCGGAAAGCAAGGTAGTTTCGGAGAGGGGGCACAAGCTCAAAATGGAATTTTGGTGACTAGCTAGCTGCTGCCGGAGCTGCCCGGCCTGGTCCCAAACATTAATAACCTTGTCGCGCCCGGCACTCACGACCTGCTCGCCAAACGGCACCACCTGCCAGATGTAGCCCAGGTGGCCCGCTCCAAATGGCTCGCTGGTAGGCGTTGAGCCGGCGGTAGTTTCGTAAAGAATGTCGCTGCGCAGCACAAATTTCTCGCCTGCTTCGAGCTGCTCGCCTTCGTGCCAGAGGCGGTGGTCAAATACAATGAGGTCGCCCCTGGCGGGCTGGTACTCGGCCCAGATAGCCGGGTCGTCTTTCGACCGATAAAACAAGGTGCGCCCCCCGCTAAACTCACTCGCCCCGTTCAAATAAATCATGAACGTGAGCCGCGACTGTACCGTGGCCGACTCATGATGCACGCCGTCGAGGTGGCGATGGAAGTATTGGCCGGCCGCGTAGCGGCAGAATCGCAGCCGGGTGTTAAGCATCTTGAGCTGCCACGGGGCCGCCCCAGGTGCATCGGCTGGCAGCTGGGCGGGCAGCACCGACTCGATAACCGCAAACAGCTGTCGGGACAGCGGCTCACTGTCTACTACCAGGCGCTCATTGTTGCGATAATAGGTAGGATAGTGCGTGCTAGCCGTCTGAAACCCAGCTCTTATCTCGGAAGACAGCAGCTCTTCGCACGCTGCTGGCGAGAAGGCACCGGGCACGATAAAGCATAGCAAGTCGCTGTCGGGCAGCAGGTGAATAACCGGGAGTTGGGGCGCATTCATCCCTCAAAGATGCATGGACCTTGCTGCCCGGCAGCCGCTGGCGCTACTGCACTTTGCGCAGCTCGGCGGCCTCGAATACCTGCGCCACTTTGCGCTTGCGCTCGACCAGCTGGTAGGTGGCGCGGTCCTGGCTTTCGTTCCAGAAAATATCCGACACCAGCCCCTGGTGGGCGGGGCGGCCAGCCGGCGGGCTCACTTCCTCGACCAAGTCGCCAAAGCCGAACGGGGGCTTGTTGTAAATCTCTTTGAACAGCTCGCCGCGCACCAGAAACTGCTGCTCGTCGTAGCGCAGCGTTATCCACTCGCTGTCGTCGTCGAGGTCGCTCACTTTCTCAAATACCTTGCCCACGGGGTGCAGCCATTCAAACGTGCGGCGATTGGCGGGGTGCAAGTAGCTGTAGCCATAGTCGGGCGACCAGGCATACAATCCAAAAACAACGGGGCGTGGGCGGGGCATGGGGTAAAAGGCAGCGAGGTAAACGGTAGGCGTACTAAACCTCAAAACTGGGTGGCTAGTTGCCAACAAACAGCAAGAAGTTTGACCAGTAAAATCAGTAAGTCCGGCGGCAATTCATAATTTGTTCACATTCAGCAACCCAGGCCCCGCCCCTTACGTCTTAATTTTGCGGCCTCTTTCTTGGGGAGCCGACACCCTTTATTTTTTTCTATTTGACACAATCTTTATGCAACGTTTTTCTTTACTGAAACGGCTTGGACTGCTAAGCGCGGCCGTGGGCCTGCTGGGAACTTCCGAGGCTTTGGCCCAAACGGCTTTCACGGCTGGCAACTACGTGGTAGCACGGGTGGGCGATGGCACAGCACTCGTGAGTGGGGCCGCCACAGCTACTTTCTTGCTGGAGTACACACCCACTGGCACCCTGGTGCAGACTATTGCCATGCCTACGGCTGATAATGGTACTACCCTGGCCCTGACCGAAACCAGTGCCTCGACTACCGATGCTAGCCTGACGCGCTCAGCTGATGGGCGCTATCTCATTCTGCCGGGCTACAATGCAGCGGTAGGTACGCCGTCGCTGGCTACTACTACTTCGGCGGCCACCAACCGTATTATCGGGCGCATCGCGGCCAATGGCACCATTAACACGACCACTCGCCTCAATGATGCCTTTAGTGGGGGTAACATCCGGGGGGCAGCGTCGGCTAATGGCAGCACTTTTTATGCGGTGGGTAGCCTGGGGGGCGTAGTGTATACTACACTGGGCAATACCGGCACGAGCACCACTATTTCGACTGGCAACCCGGTTAATAACCGCAGCATTGCCATTGCTGGGGGCAATCTCTACATCAGTTCGGCCGCCACGAGTACGTATGGCTTGTTGCAAGTGGGCACTGGCCTACCCACGGCCACCGGTCAGACATCGGCACTTCTACCTGGTTTCTCGACAAGCTCTGGCCCTAGTCCTTATGCCTTCTTCTTCACAGACCTAAGCAGCACCGTACCCGGCGTCGATGTAGTGTACGTGGCCGACGATTCTAATGGCCTCCAGAAGTGGAGTTTGGTCAATAACACTTGGGTGTTGAACGGTACTATTGGCACATCGTCTTCTGGGGTGCGCGGCATCACGGGCAGTGTCAGTGGCACTACCGTTACCCTAATGGCTACCAGTGCTTCTAGCCTCTACAGCGTGGTAGACAATGCGGGCTATAATGCTACGCCTAGCACCACTACCCTCCCTACTGCCCTGGCGACAGCCCTTACAAATACAGCTTTCCGCAGCATCGCGCCGGCCCCGCTGGCTACGGCCCTAGCTGCCCGCGCCGCCAGCGCTGCTGAGCTCAGCCTCTACCCCAACCCTGCTACCGACGTGCTCACCGTGGCCCTTCCCAACGAGCCAGCACTAGGCCACAAGGCCGAGCTGCGCGACTTGCTGGGTCGCCCTGTGCGCACCGCCACCCTGCCCGCCTCGGGCGAGTTGAGCCTAGCTGGCCTGCCGGCCGGCACCTACCTGCTCACGCTGGATGGCTCGTTGACGCGCCGCATCACCAAGGCTGAATAACCCCTCTAAAGCCAAGGCTATATTTATATAAAAAGGCCTCTGCTTAGTAGCAGAGGCCTTTTTTTGTGTTTAAACATTCGGCAATCACCATATTATCATGGCATTAACTTTCCAATGTTTCCTTGCACTCTAAGCACAACAGCAGGTAGTTTTGGGGGTTTGTACACCATTTTTTCATCTTCCTTCCCTCGCTTCTAATGTTTTTAAGGTCTACTTTATTTGATAACCCCCTTCGCTCTTTGCGATGGCTAATGAGCAGTTTGTGGCTGGTGCTGCTGCCGCTGTTGGGGTGGGGGCAGGCAACATTGACTAATACGGGCACCTACACCGAAAACTTTAACAACATCGGTTCAACCGCTCCAACCGGCTTTTCGGTAGTTACGGGTGCCACCACTACTGCACTAGGCACCAGCACAACTTATCTGACAGCCGGCACAGCAGCTAATAGCACCACTGGCAACTTCCGTAACGTTATTTCCGGCAACGGCTATACTAACGCCAACTATCCGACCAGTTCGACTACTACCACCGGAGCGAGCTTTACCGACCGGGCGCTGGCTGTGAAGCAAACAGCCTCAATTGGCGACCCAGGGGCCGGCTTCGTTGCGCAGTTTAGCAATACAACCGGTTATACTGGCTTTACGCTCAGCTTCAAGCTACAACAGCTTGACCTCACCAACACGGCGCGTGCGACCACCTTTCGGGTTGATTACGGGCTGGGAGCTAGCCCTACTACTTTCACAGCGGTAACTCCATTAAGCGGGTCGCTAATCACCACGGCTGGCACCTTCACAAACAACACCATTACCGTCAACTTTGGGTCGGCACTAGATAATCAAACAGGACCGGTATACATACGAATAGTCACCATAGCCGCTACCACAGGCTCTGGTACCCGGCCTACTACTGGCATTGATGATTTTACACTATCCTATGCTACTACCCCGCCCACCACTTCTAGCTCCACTAGCGACCCCACCGGCACGCCGGTATGCGCTACCTCAGGGGCCAGCATCACGATACCTTTCACGCCCAGTGGCACTTTCAACAGTGGCAACACCTTTACAGCGCAGCTTTCTAGCGCCAGCGGCAGCTTTGCGTCGCCCACTACGCTGATTACTACCGCCAGCACCAGTACTTCGCTGACGGTGACAATTCCGAATACCGTGGCCAATGGCACGGGATACCTAGTGCGGATAATTGGCAGCGACCCTGCTACTACGGGCGCAGCTAATACTACTGCATTCACTATCGTCAACAATCCTACTGTCGTTATTGCTCCTTCCACTGCGCAAACTATTGCACAGGGTAGCAGCATCAACTTTACAGGGACTGAGACACCGACTGCTACCTCCCGTGAGTGGCTGTACGGCACTACACTGGGCAGCTATACAACCAGTACAGGTAATACCACCACTAACTATACCTTTACCCCAACCGCTACGGGCACTTACTATGTAGTACTGCGCTCAGTATTCCCAGGTTGCGGAATCGTTACGAGCACAGCCACTCAGGTTACAGTCACGGTTCCCGTGCCTGCTCTAGTCCTTTCCTCAGCCGCGCTTACGGCTTTCAGCACCACTACTGGTACGCCTTCAACAGCACAGAGCTATACCCTAACGGGCAGCAACCTGGCAGGCGACGTGACGGTAACGCCCCCAGTTGGCTATGAGGTGTCGCAAACCAGCGCCACAACAGGTTTTGGCGGTGATAACACCGCTATCACTATTCTTCAGAGCGATGCCACCACAGGCAAAACGATTTATGTGCGCCTGACGGGCGCTACGGCTGGCTCTTTCGGCACCAGCAGCACACCAGTTACTATCACTCACGCTAGTACGGGTGCCAACACCGTCAATAAATCTGTATACGGCACCGTGACTGCGCCCACACCGGTTATTACGGTAGCGCCCACGACCGCCCTCTCTTTTGCCACTACCACGGGCACGCCCTCGGCCGAGCAGAGCTACACGGTAAATGCTACTAACCTGACCGCCAACCTAATGATAATGGCCCCAGCCGGCTATGAAATCAGCCTGACTTCGGGCACCTACACTGGCACAGGCGGCAACACCCTGATGCTGACGCCGAGCAGTGGCACAGTGGCCAGCACTATCATTTACGTACGCCTGACGGCCGCTACGGCTGGTAGCTTCAGCGGTAGCGTGAGCAACGCCAGCACGGGAGCTACTACACGGAACATTAGCGTAAGTGGCACCGTGACGGCACCAGTGGCACCAGCGCTGGCTACTTATTCTTTGGCCGCTTTGACTACTGGCCGGGCTCCTTCAGCTCCGGCCACCGCAAAAGACGCCAACATCAGTACCGCTGCTGACCTTACGCGTGGCGCAGGCATCAATAACTCTAGTGGTAGTACCAATCCTGATATTTTCGGGGCTACTGGCTGGAGTACAGTGGCTAATCTTGCAGCTGCACAAACCGGCGACAAATTCTTCGCGTTCGCTATTACGCCCACCTTTGGCTATCTGGTCAACGTGACCAGCATCAACGGCTATGCTTACCGTACCAGCACGGCCCCTAACACCATCGAGCTTTTATACAGTACCAGCAGTGACTTCTCTAATCCCGTTTCGTTAGGCACCCAGACGATAACGTCTACCCTTGCACCTGGCGCGGCCTTTAGCTTCTCAAGTGCGGCGGCACCGCAAAATGTGGCAGGTCCTGTCTACTTCCGCATTTACGGCTACGGTAGCACGAGCGCCAGCGCTAACTTTTATTTCAGTGAGAATGGCTCATCTCCGGGCCTGGTCGTGAATGGCACAACGTCGTTGACCACGACACCACTCATTGCGACCAACACGATAAACCCTACCGCCATATGCGGAGGCAGCAATGTAGTGGTGAACTATGCCACCGCAGGGCCTGCTTCAACAGGTACTTATGTGGTACAGCTTTCGGATGCTACTGGCAGCTTTGCTACCCCGACCACTTTGACCACGGTTAGCAGCACCAGCACTAGCCTTACGGTAAATGTGCCAGCTACTACGGCTAATGGCACTGCATACAAGATGCGCGTCGTGAACACCGACGGCACAACCGGCTCGGCCTCGGCGGTACTCACCATTGTGAGCAACCCCACCGCCATGATAGTGCCAGGCGCTGCGCAATCCCTCAATATCGGCACCTCGGGCACTACCCTAACGGTAACCGAAACGCCGGCTGGCGTGTCGCGCCAGTGGCTCTTCGCTACCACTTCCGGTGGTTCCTACACTGCTATCAGCGGCGCAACTGGCCTCACGTATACTCCTAGCTTTACTACGGCCGGCACTTACTATGTAGTGGCACAATCGACGTTTGCTGCCTGCGGCACTTTCACCAGCAATGAAGTAGTAGTAACCGTAACTGCGCCTGCTTTGGTGGCGGCTCCGACTGCTCTTACGGGTTTCACTACTAGCACTGGCTCCGTTTCGGCAGCCCAGACCTACATTTTGACGGGCACTGGGGTGCTGGCTCCCGTTACAGTGAGCGCCCCCAACGGCTACGAAGTTTCGCTCGATGGCACCACCTTCGCCGCTTCGGTGTCGGCCTCAGCGGCCAGTGTCAATACTGGCCAGACCATTTCTGTGCGCCTGCTGGGCAGCACAACCGGCAGCGTGAGCGGCAACGTTACTAACACTGTTGGCAGCGTCACGGTGAGCGTAGCGGTGAGCGGCAGCGTAGTAGTACCGCCCGGTCTGCTGCTGGCCGAAGACAACTTCGATTACAACGGAGCATTGAACGCTAACAGCTGGACGGGCAGCGGCGCTTCGATAACTCAAGCCGGCAACATCACGGCAGCCATGTTCCCCCAGGGCATCTTGGCTACTGGCGGCACATCGTATCAGGCTCGGATTGTGGGTACTAGCGGCAGCACACTGGCACGGGTGGTCACCACCATCCCCAACGGCACCACTACCCTCTATGCGGCGGCCCTGATTAACGTATCCACCGCAGCTACCGTATCGGGCGACGACTTCGTCTTCGCCTTTCTGACCACAAGCGGCGGCAGCAGCGCCGTGGGCCGCGTAACCATCGCCCGGCCAAGCAGCGCTCTCACGACCAAATTCGTGTTCCGGCTCCGCTCGTCCAACTCGGGCACCGCAACTGCTAACTCAGCCCAGTTCGACATCAATACTCCCTATATTCTGGTATTGAAGGCCGAAAACAGCGATGCCACCGGCAATAGCGACCAATTCAGCTTGTACGTGCTGCCTGCCAGCGCCGACCTCAGCCAAGAGCCTAGCTCGCCAATGCTCACAGTTTCAGGTGTCAATTTTTTCGGCACTATCGGCGCCTTCCAGCTCCGGTTGTCTGATGCCAACAACCCGATTCTGAGCATGGATAATTTCCGCTTTGCCACGGGCTGGGGCGCAGCTGTGGGCAACGTATCCTATAGTGCTCTCACGTCGTCTATCAACCCTGGCAGCTATTACAACTTAACGTCCAGCAACAACGGACAGGTAGCACAAACTGGCGCGGTAACGGTTGAAAACCAGTTGGCGCTAGCGGGCGGACGGTTAGCTTTGAACGGGCAGACTCTCACGCTGGCTGGCACCCTGGCCGGCAATGGTACGCTGACTGGCTCGGCGGCCAGCAACCTCGTGGTACTGGGCACCGGAGCATTGGGCACGCTCAATTTCACAGCTAACTCCCAGGCACTTAATAATCTGACCCTCAATCGCGCCGGCACTGCTACTCTAGGCAGCCCGCTAACGGTAAGCGGCACGCTGGCATTGACCAACGGCACCCTCACCACCACCGCTACCAACGTGCCAACGTTAAGCTCGGCGGCTACTGTGACCGGCGGCTCGGCCACCAGCTTTATCAACGGGCCACTCCGCCGCACGGTAGGCAATGTCAGTGCGGCCACACCGGTCACCTTCCCTATTGGCAAAGGCAGTGCTTATCGGCCGCTCGCGCTTACTATCAACGGTCAGACAAGTAACACTATCTACCAAGCCGAACAGTTCAACCAAAGCGGGGGCACCAACGTGGACGCCACGCTGCAGCGCGTGAGCCAAGTGCGCTTCTTCTCCGTGACACCCTACAGCGCCACTACTCCCACGGTAGTAGAGCAGCCTTCCGGTTTCACCGGGACCCTCACGCTCAACTTTGGGGGAGACGACCAAGTGACCAATCCTACTGCTACCTCCTTCGTAATGGGCAAGCGTAGCACTAGCACGGTAGCTTGGACCAGCATTGGTGGCAGTGGCACAGGCTCAGCCGGTGGCGGCACCATCACTTCGGGCGCGTTCAATTCGTTTTCTGATTTCGCCCTGGCCAGTACCGACCCTGACGCTACCATTAACCCCCTTCCTGTACAGCTCATCAGCTTCACGGCTACCCGCGCCACCACTGGCGTGCAGGTAGCCTGGGCTACAGCGTCGGAAAAGAACAGCGACTACTTTGTAGTAGAGCGCTCACTCGATGGCCGCGTCTTTACTAGCGTAGCTAAAGTGGCAGCCCACGGCACCACTGCCCTCAGCCACACCTATGCCAGCCTCGACGCGGCGGCTCCGGCCGCGCTGCTTTACTACCGCCTGCGTCAGGTAGACCTTGATGGCACGGTGGCTTACTCGCCCGTGGTGACCGTGGCGGCTACCGACGGGGCCATCGCTGAGTTTGCTCTGGCCCCCAACCCTGCCCGTGAGAGCGTGAGCTTCCTCACGGCTGTACCTACTGCTTATACCGTGCACAATACGCTGGGCCAATTGGTACGTAGCGGCACCACGGCGGCCGGCACCAACAGTTTGCAAGTGAGTGAACTGCCAGCCGGGGTTTATTTCTTCGAACTGCATGGCAGCGCGGGCCGCGTAGTACGCAAGTTTGTGAAAGAATAATCTTCATTCTACTCCCGTCCCCACGCTCAATTATCCAAAAGCCCTGCGCTGCTAGCGCGGGGCTTTTTTTGTGCGATAGGGTCGGCTAAGGTCGCGTTTATATCCTAGAAGCGCCCAGCTTCGTACAACCAGATAATTACCCGCTGGGCGCGCCGGTTGGCTTCCTTTTTTGAAGCCAGCGCCCCGGCTTTTTTTTATGCCTTCCCCTACCCTACCTAATCCCTCGGCCAAACCGGCTGCTCCTAAAAAGAAAAAATCTACTACCAAGCCCAAGACTGCCGTACCAGCCAGCGCCGCCCCTGTGCGCGATGGTTTTGGGGCACTGCCCCACGAGGGCGGCACCACATTTCGGGTGTGGGCCCCGGCTGCTACGGCCGTGTCGGTAGTCGGCACATTTAACGACTGGGACAAGGATGCTAACCCCCTACAAGCCGAAGATGGCGGCAACTGGGCCGCCGACCTGCCCCACGCCAAGGCCGGCGACGGCTACAAGTTTGTGCTGCAAACACCCAGCGGTGAGCTGACCCGCAACGACCCCTACGCCCGCGCCATGACCAACTCGGCGGGGTACTCGCTGGTGTTCGACCCCAGCGATTTTGACTGGGAAGGCGATAACTTTCAAATGCCCGCCTGGAACGACCTCGTTATCTATGAGCTACACGTGGGCACGTTCAACGTGAAGGAGCAGGGTAAGCCCGGCACTTTTCTCGATGTGATTGAGCGGCTTGATTACCTGAAAAACTTGGGTATCAACTGCATTGAAATCATGCCGGCTACCGAGTTTCCGGGGGCGTACTCGTGGGGATATAATCCTTCAAACCCATTTGCGCTGGAAAGCGATTACGGTGGAGCCGTGGCATTCCGCCAGCTCGTGAAGGCGGCTCACCAGCACGGCATTGCCGTGGTGCTCGATGTGGTGTATAACCACTTTGGCCCCGGCGACCTCGATTTGTGGCAGTTTGATGGCTGGAACGAGAATGATGGCGGCGGCATCTACTTCTACAACGACTGGCGCGCCGAAACGCCCTGGGGCCACAACCGCCCCGACTACGGCCGCCCCGAAGTGCGCCGCTACATCCTCGAAAATGCGCTGATGTGGCTGGAGGACTACCACTGCGACGGCCTGCGCATGGATGCTATCGCCTTTATCCGCAACGTGCACGGCGAAGACGACCCCGGAGCCGACCTGCCCGATGGCTGGAGCCTGATGCGCTGGGTAAACGAGGAAATCAAGAAGCGCCAGCCCTGGAAAATCACCATCGCCGAAGACTTGCGCTCGAACCCCGCCATCACGAGCGCGCCTGAGCACGGCGGCGAGGGCTTTTCGGCGCAGTGGGCGGCCTCGTTCATCTACCCGGTGCACGACGCCCTCACCACGATGGAAGACGCTAACCGCGATATGAATGCCATCAGCCATGCCATTTGCACCCATCACGAAGGTGATGTGCTACAGCGTGTTATCTATACCGAAAGCCACGACGAGGTAGCCAACGGCAAGAGCCGCCTGCCCGAAGAAATCGGCGGTGGCGATGTCGAAAACTACTTCGCCAAGAAGCGCATGGTGCTGGGCGCGGCCCTGGTGCTGACGTCGCCCGGCATCCCGATGCTGTTTCAAGGGCAGGAGTTTCTGGCCCCCGGCTCGTTCAACGACACCGAGCCGCTCGAATGGGAATGGGCTAAGGCGCACGCGGGGCTCATTCAGCTCTACCGCGACCTGATTGCCTTGCGGCGCGACCTACACGGCGTGACGCCTGGCCTGCGTGGCCAGGGCTGCCGCGTGTTTCACGTTAACAACAACGACAAAGTTATCGCTTTCGCCCGCTGGGACGATGCCGCCGAAAACGCAACCGTGGTTATCGTCAACATGGCCAACCGGGCTTACGACAACTACACTATCGGCCTGCCCGCCGGCGGCAATTGGACGGTGCGCTTCAACTCCGGCTGGGAGGGTTACGACCATGATTTCCAGAACTTTCCCTGCTACGGAGCAGAGGCAAAAGGTGGCGATTATGACGGCTTTGGTCAGCACGGCAGCTTTGCTC
>CAXUKA010000164.1:0-13414 GCA_964251335.1 uncultured Hymenobacter sp. | reverse complement strand
GCACCGCGATGTCCACCCCGTCGACCACCCGCCGGTCGCCGAAGCGCTCGACTAAGCCAGTCGCCGTGATCGCCAGTGCGTCGCCCAAGCCCTTACCCCCGCACGCCGGATGACGCGCCTGCTTGGTAGCGAAGTCGGGCGGGGGAGGACAAGGGGATGCATCCCGTCGTTCTCCCGCGAAAGCGGAAGTCCAGCGTCACGAGCGGCATGGTTCGCAAGGCCCGCACCCCCGGCTCCGGGGGAGCAGGAACGGGCAGCTGCGCTACTCGCTCGACGGCGGCCCCGAGCAGCCCAGCCCGCGCTTTACGGGCGTAGCCCCGGGCCGGCACACGGTCCTGATTCGGGACGCGGGCCTGGCCGGCTGCGACAGCACGGTGCAGGTAACGGTGCTGGGGCCGGCCGGCCCCGCGGCGGCACCCACCGGCCCCAGCCAGGGCGTGGATTTCGTGGGCCAGCCGCTCTGGTACCCGCTCACGGGCCAGCCGGCCGGCGCGCTCGTGGAGTTGGAATTGTGGGCCGAGAGTGCCCACGGGCAGGAAAACTTCACCCAGGCGCTGAAAATGCGCAAGCGGGCCGATGCCCAGGGCGACGTGGCCTTTCGCCTCGATACGCTGCTCTGGCCGCTGCTGAGCGCCTTCGTGCCCCCGGCCGCGCTGAACGTGGCCAGCCGCCTGTGCACCACCAACCTGGTGAACTACTTCGTGCGCACCACCACCACGCCCACCGACCCCCTCCAGCCCGTGACTACTGGCGCGAGCCCCCTGCGCACGGCCCTGCGCGGGGCGCTGCCGGCCGAGTGGCAGGGCGTGGACTACTTCGCGTATCGCCAGAACCTGCCCTTTACCCACCCGCCCTGCCTGAGCTGGCAGCCGCTGGGGCCGGGCACCCGGGCCGCAGGCCAGCCCAAGCCCGTCACGCCGGCGCAGCCCGAATGGCTGTTTTTCCTGTGCCCGCTGGCCAATACTACTGACGATTTGCGCGTACGCCGGGCGTATTCGACTACGGTAACGGGCACGCCGGTAGTGGATTACGAGCCTCTGGCCCGCCCCCTCGCCCGCGGCTGGGCGCAGCGCCTGCTGGCCATTCCGCTCCAGGCCACGCGCACGGGCTTTGCCTACCTCAGCGTGCGGGTGGAAACCACGGCCGGCGTGCCCGTGAGCCAGGACGCGGTGTACCAGTTTGTCGAGGAAGGCCCGCGCACCCGCTACCTGCTGTTTACTAACTCGCTGGGCACCGTGGATACGGTGCGCTGTTCGGATAAGGCCCGCCTGGAAATCACGCTCGAGGCCACTACCGAGAAAGTGGAGCGCCCCGCCCGGCCCGGCGACGTGGCCGTGACGGCCGACCGGCAGGTGAGCGACCTGACGGCCAGCCGCAAGCTGAAATTTGCCGTGGGCTGGCTTCTCCCAGCCGAGCTGGCCTGGCTGCAAGACCTGGTGCTGAGCCGCGAGGTGTGGCACCTGGCAGACGGGCAGCTGCGACCGCTCGATGTGGCCAAGCGCAGCCTGGCCACCTACACCGACGAGCCGACCCTGCGCGGGCTGCTGCTGGAGTGCGATTACGCTTATTCACCAATTGCCTACGCCCCGCCCTACGATGCTTGAGTTCACCAGTGACGGGCAGCCCGTGTACCTGACCCCGGGCACCAACATGCAGCTGGAGCTAAACTCCCCGCTGTTCGACGAGGACACGATTAAGGGCAGCTTTTCGTATTCGATGAGTGTGCCGGCCGGCCCCAACGGGCCGCTGTACGGCTTTCCCGAGCGGCCGGACGGCCCCTTGCAGCCGGGCACCCAGCTGCCGGCCGAGCTGGCCCTGGAGGGGCTGCCGCTGCTCACGGGCACGCAGCGCGTGAAGTCGGCCACGCCGGCCAAGTACAGCGTGAGCATGCAGGCCGGCCTCTCCGGTGCCAACCTGAGCGAGCGGCAATTGTCATCGTTTGACTATGGGGGCGTGCGCCTGTTTCCGCGCCGGGTGCCCGACGGTCTGGACGGGGGCGGCAACCCGAAATTTCGGCCGGGCCTGCTCGACCACATGAACGACGTGGTGGCCAACCCGCAAAACTTCGACTACGTGTTCGCGCCCTTGCGTAACGACTTTATTCCCGATGGGCAGCCCACGCCGGCCGACCCGCTCGACTTCCCGCCCGCCAGCGTCAACCTGTGGGTAAACGGGGCCTTTCGCTACACGGTGCCGCAGGTGGTCATCGGCCTGCCCCCGGCCGTGGGCGGGGGCGACCTGCCCCTGTTCTGCCCCTTCCCGCGCCTGCGCTACGTGCTGCAAGCCTTGCTGCAGGAAAGCGGGCTGGCGGTCGATTTACCCAACTTGTTGCCCGGCGTGCTCGGCGACCTGTTCTTCGTGACCAATGCGGCCCTGATTGACCGGGGCGACTGGGAGCACGTGGGCTTCAGCCTGGCCGACGTGGTGCCGGGGCTGACGGTAGCCGAGCTGCTGGCTGCCATCCGGCAGGATTTGGGCGTGGTGGTGTACCTCGATACGGCGACCCAGCTGGCGCGCACGGCGTACCTGGTCGAGCGCGTGGCGGCCGATGCCGACTATACCGACCTGACGCACTGCCTGGCTGGCTACCCCGAAGCCACGCTCGACGTGGACAAGGGCCTGACGCTGACCTACCACGTGGACAGCGAGGATGAGCTGACCAAGGACTTGCTGGACAAGCAGCCCGACCCGACGCTGATTTTGCCGGCCGTGGCCACCGTGGCCGATTTGCCCGTTATCGTGCTCAACGCCGACAACCCTCAGAGTGGGCAATTGCGCCTGGTGCTGGCCACCGGCACCTACTTCGAGTGCTTTGCCACGTACCGCGACCCGACCAGCGTCACGCTGACGTGGACGGAGCAGCCCGAGCTGCTGCCCCGCATCGACGTGAACGGGGGCGGCGACGAGCAGGCGCAGGTGCTGTGCTACACCACCACGCGGCGCACCCGGCTCGACTACATCACCGGCGCGCCCGAGGTGGATTGTATCGCCATCTCGCAGCCGTTCTACCGGGCCGACCAGGCGACGCCGACGCGCAGCACGGCCCTGCGGCTGCTGTTCTATAACGGGCTCCAGCTGACCAGCGACGGGGTGAGCACCTACCCGCAGCTGGCCATGCAGAACGCGGCCGGCACCCACAGCCTCAAGCTGAGCGGGCCGATAGGCACTTACACGCAGTGGCTCGCCGCCTGGCTGCCCACCAAGCTGCGCGGCACCAGCTACAAGCAGGCGCTCTTGCTCACGCCGCTCGACCTGGCCCGGCTCGACCTCTCGCGGCAATTGTGGCTCGACGGCGTGCCGTACCTGGTGCGAAAACTGAGTGTCACAGTGCCGCTCAAGAAGGCGGCCACCGTGGAGCTGGTGCGGCTCTAAAAGGGGGCTACGGAGTACGGGAATTGCGTGAAAAAGGGCACCCTGGTGAAAAAAATAAATTTGCCAGTTTGTCCCCAGGATTTGCCAGTTCCTCCCCAAGCTCCTCGCTAGGGTAGCGGGAGGTAGCCCGGCAGTTGCCAGCCTAGCCCCGGTGGGCAACTGGCAATTGCCGGGTTTAGGCCAGGCGGCAAGCGGCCTACTACCTGGTAGGCGAAAAGTGCTTCTTGGCCCCCATGAAAGTACTTCTAGAATTACGGCGCCAGCCGTCTGCCAACGGCTGCACCATCGGGGAGCTGTTCTACAACGGCAAGTTCTTCTGCTACACGCTCGAAGACGTGGTGCGCCCGGCCGGCCAGTTCGTGGCCGACCAGACGGCGATTGCAGCCGGTACCTATCCCGTCACGCTCACCGTGAGCCCGCGCCTGCGCATCCTCACGCCCCGCCTCGGGGGAGCCGTAGCCAGTCGCGGCATTTTAATGCACGTGGGCAACACGGCGACTGATACCAAAGGCTGCATCCTGGTCGGCTTCAGCAAGCTGCCCAGCAATGTCAAAATCTATAAGTCGGTCGAGGCCTTCCAGGCGCTCATGACCAAGCTGCTCGAGGCGAGCAGCATTGAGCTAACCATTCGCTAGGATGCTGCCGCTGTTGCCCCTGCCTCCTGACGAGTGCCCCAACATCGGCGGCGTGCGCCAGCTGCGCCTTTGGCCGGCTAGCAACGTGCGCATTCCCGCCTACCAGGGCGTGACCCTAACAGTCCCCATCGTCCTAGCTGACCCCACCAATTACGCCGACGTGTGGTTTTTGCCGAACACGGGCGGCTTCGAGGAGCCCGAAGGCACCGATGCCCAGGGCGACCTCTACAAGCCCCAATTGCAACTGGCAATTGCCCACGACGCGCCCGACATCGCCGAGGCAATTGCCCGGCTGCGGGCCGTGCGCTTTTTCGTGGCCGCCTACCGCGATGCCAACGGCCTGGCCAAGCTGGTGGGCACGCCCGACAATCCGCTGCGCCTCACGGCTGGCCTGGAAACGGGCAAGCGCCCGGGCGACCGCAACGGCTACCCGCTGGTGCTGGCCGGCGTGACGCCCACCCCGGCCCCCGTGTACCTGGCCCTGCCAGTGGTCACGCCCGGCCAGCGCCGTGCCTTCTCGGCCGGCTTCAGCTTTGGCTTTAAGTAATAAGTAAGATGCAGCTAGAACGTACTGATTTACACGCGGCCATTCAGCTGCGCTATCCCGACAACCTCACCGGCGACATCACACCCCAGCTACTGCGCGACGGGCTGGACAAGCTGGTGGATTCGCTTTTCGTCATTGCCACCGACACCGGAGCGGTGCCCAACGTGCCTGAGTACAAGGCCGGTACCACCTACGTGAAGGGCTTCACCGTGCGCTGGACCCTTGCAACCAGAGAAGCCTTTTATGCGGCACAGTCGGCTGGCAGGCTGCCCGCACCCATCGGGCCGGGCGACCCGAATTGGAAGGAAGTTGCGCCCCCCGTCACGGCTACCGCGCTCTGGCAGTCGATTACGCTCACCCAGGCGCAAAATATGGACGGTGCCGGCCTCATTGACGCGGGCCGCCTCTACCGGATTGACTGCGGCCTGAGTAGCACGGGCCGGCCGCAGCTGGTGTACCTGATGGGGCTCGACCAGTATTTCGACACTACCAGAGGGGTATTGGAAAGCGGGGGCAGACGCACGGCGATTGAGAAAATAGACTTGGGCGCAGGCACGTGGACGGTGAGCGGCAGTGTGGTGGCTACCGACCCCAGCCTTTCGTTTGCGTACGCGGCCCTGACCCTGGCCGCCACCACGACGTGGGACGTGGCCACGATGCGCCACGCCGCGGCCTACCTCAACCTGCAAGCTGATACGAAGCTGGCCCTGGTCAATGGCGCAGATGGCTTTGTCGGGACTATTCTGGTGCACAATACGATGCTGAGCGCCCTCAAGTGCGAACTGCCAGCGGGCTGCTTCGGTCCCAAGAACTACGCGCCGGCGCTGGCCCCCGACGAACGCCGCCTGCTGACGGCCACGTATGCCGCTGGCACCTGGTACTTCAACTCGGCTATTTACTACCCCCAGTAATGTTTCAGTTTAATGCGCAGAATGGCCTGAATAGCAGTGGCTACAGCCTGGACAACGCGCTGGTGGTGCTCGACGCGGCCGACCCGACCACGCTGGTGCAAAATGCCAACGGCCTGACGCGCTGGGTGGATGGCAGCGGCGAAATGAACGACGTAGTGGCCGCGGCCGGCGGGGAGCCAACCGTTACCGGTAGCGGCGTGCTGTTTCCGGGCAACCGCAGCCTGGAGCTGGCCGTACCCTTCTTTCCCAGTGCGCAGCAGGCCTACAGCGAGTGGAGCGTGGCGGTGCTCTTCACGCCCCAGGACCAGGCCAATCAGTACGATTACGCCAGCCTGTTTGCCCCGAGCAATACGGCCGGGGGCAACCCGAATTTTCTTTTTGCGGCCGGGGGCCAGTGGGGCGTTGCGGCCGGGGGTACGGGCTTCCCACGCATTGGGGCCGTCACCGAGAACGTGCCCCAATTGCTTATTATCAGCTCGTCCAGCAGTCGGGGGCGGGTGATGGCCTACGTGACGGGGACGGGGGACACGCTGGCCTACAGCGGCAATCAGCTGGATAATGGCATCTGGAATTTCGGCCTGGGCTACGGCATTCGCGGGACGATGGGACTGGTTATCTTTTTCACTACTTACCTGACCAGTGCCCAGCGCCTGGCCTTGCGTGACCAGATAGCCACGCAAACCGGGCTGGCCTTATAACCGCGCCCCGCCCCACCAGGCAGGGCTTTTCCGTCCTACGCCTGCCTTGTTAAAAAGGCCATCATTGTAAACCACCCGACCAAGTGGTTTACTTATGTACGACCTACTTACTAGCTCCTGCTGGGCACTGGAAGCCAAGTTCTACTCGCTGGCCAAGGGCCGCATCCTGGCCCGGCTGGGTAAAGGACTGCCGGCCCTCTCGGCCGACGAGTCCAAGAAGCGCCACTACGCCCACGTCGATGCCGACGGCTACCCCACGATGTGGGTTACGCAGGCCGGCGAGCTGGCCGGCCTGGCCGTGCCGCCCCAGGGCCACGGCCTGAACCTGGCTTCGGGCATTGCCCAGGTGCTGGCCGGCCGCAATGGCGGGGGCAGCTCAGCTAACACCAGCGGCTCGAAAGTGGCCGTGATTCCCATTCAGGGCACGGTGCAGAAATACGGCGGCTACTGCTCACTGGGTACTAAAGACCTGGTCGCGCAGATTAACGCCGCCAACCGCGACCCCGAAATCTCGGCTATTGTGCTCGACATCGACTCGCCCGGTGGGCAGGTCGATGGCACCGAGGAGCTGGCGCAGGCCGTGGCCCTGAGCGGCAAGCCCGTGGTAGCCTACATCGATGGGCTGGGGGCCAGCGCCGCCTACTGGATTGCCTCGCAGGCCAGCTCCATTTTCATCAACTCGGCCTCGACTGGCTACGCCGGCTCGCTGGGCGTGCTCTGCATGAGCGTGTACCAGGGCGCATTCCTGGAAAAGCAGGGCTACAAGGTGGAAATCCTGCGCTCGACCCGCGCCGTGGACAAGGCCCGCCTGAACGCCGTCGAGGAGCTGAGCCCCGAGGTACGTGCGTCGGTGCAGGCTGACCTCGACCAGATTGGCGAAACCTTCATCGGGGCCGTCGAGAAGGGCCGCGCCGGCAAGCTCTCGACCAAAGAGGATGTATTCACGGGCAAAGTATACAACGGGGCCGATGCCAAGAAATACGGGCTAGTCGATGCTGTCGGCTCGCTACAAGATGCTGTTAATCACGCCGCCAAGCTCGCCCAAACGGGTGGCGGCAAATTCGCTTCACTTTTCACCCAATCACTTCAATCCGCCTTATGGCAAGATTCGCAAAAATCCTAGGTCTGCTTGGCCTGGGCTCTGACAAAGAGGCCGTAACCGAAGCCCACCTGCAAGCCGCTGACGACAAAGTCGCCCAACTGGAGCAAGCCAAAGCCGACGCTGAGGGCAAACTCGCCACAGCGGAAACCAACCTCAAAACCGCGCAAGAGGAGAAAACCAAAGTCGCCGGCGAACTGGAAACCGCGAAAGGCAAGGTAGCCACCCTCGAAGAGTGGAAGAAAAACCAGGCTGCCGTTGACGGCCGCGAGGAAGACGACAGCAATGACCTCGATGACCCCAATACCGAAGCGCTGGCCCCTTGGGAGAAAGCCTCGGCCTCGGCCATTGCCAGCGCCAAGAAGCGCCTGGGCGAGAAGAAGTAGGCCTGCCCGCAAGTAATTCATTTATCACCCTTTAGCTACAGCTTTCCAGGATAACTACCATGGCAGCAATAGACTTCTCGGGCCTCGGCCCCAAGATTCAGAGTTACACCCTGCGCGAAGCAGAAACGCTCCTGACCACCATCCTCATCACGGACCAGTCGTACCTCGACTACATGGAGTTGTATCCCGACGTGACCGACCAGCTGGCCTTGACCCAGATGTTCGTCTCGTCGGTGCTCCAGCCCGGTGGCAAGGATACCTTCGACCCCAAGGGCACGGTGGGCTTCAAGAACCGTATCGGCCAGGTGCGCGATTGCAAAATCGACTACACCCTGACCCCCACGATGATTAATGCGATGTGGAAAAGCTACATCGGCCGTATTGCCAAGAGCAAGCGCGGCGACGTGTACGATGTGCCGTTTCAGCAGTTCATCATGGACAAGCTGGCCGAGAAGGCCAAAGAGGAAATGCACCTCGAAGCCGTGTTCAAGGGCGTGTATAACGGCGCTAAAAAGCAGGCTAACCGGGTATTTGACGGCTTGTTGCCGCTGCTCTCGAAAGCAGGTGTGCTGAGCGCCAACCAGATTTTCACCGGCGCGCCCATCACCCAGAGCAACGCCATCGACCAGCTCGAAGGCCTGGCCGATAAGGTGCCCTCGCACCTCATCAACAAAGACCTGGTGATGCTGGTGGAGCCCACGGCCGCCAAGTTCTACAACCGCGACTACCGGGCTACCTACGGCACGAAGCAGGATTACGAAGGCTTCAAGCACACGCTGCTCGACGGCACCAACATCACGATTGTGCCCGAGCCCGGTCTGGCCGACACGGGCGGCATGATTTGCACCATGCGCAACAACCTGGTGTGGCTGACCGGCCCGCTGGGTGGCGGCCCCAACTCGTTCATCGTCGAGAAGAGCAAGCGCAACGTGGACATCATGGCCGACTTCCAGGCCGCCCCTGACCTGGCTATTGCTGAGTACGTGTGGGTGAACGATGCGGTGCCGACCAAGGGCGCGGCCCTCATCGCCGCTGAAGCCGCTGAGCCTGTCTAGCCCATTGGCCCCGGTCGCTGCCCGGCGACCGGGGCCTTAGCGGTCAATCACCCTTTTGCCTCTCACAAGCTGCAATAGTCTTAGCCCTTCATTTTTAGCAATATGTGCACAGTAATTCCCCTCGCGGCCATTGAGGCCGACGATTGCCCGAACCCGGGCGGCCTGACGGATATCCACGTTATCCGTCGGCGCGACATCGACGTGTTTCCCACGGTAGACCCCGACAAGGTGACCATCAGCACGGCTATTGTGCCCAAGACGGGTTCGAAATTCGTGCCCTGGGACTTCGCCAAGGATACGGGCGAAATCAACCACGCCAGCTCGGGCGACCCGGGCACCCAGAGCATCAAGCACGAAATCAACGTGTACGTGCCCCGGGGCGACGCCAAGATTGACGCCGTGATTCAGTCGGCCCTCAACGGCGACTTCGTGGTAGCCGGCCGCGACAGCAACGGCAACATGCGCCTCATCGGCGACGAGTTCCGGGGCGTGGGCTTCGAGCACGACTACAAGTCGGGCAAGAAAGGCACCGACAAAAACGGTACTGACTTCAAATTCAGTGGCGAAGGTTTCACCCACGTGCCCTTCTACTACACGGCGGCCCTGCCGGTGTAATAGCGCCAGGTCGCCATCTCTCACGTTTTAGTAGCCCCCGCAATGCTTAAAAACTTCAAACTCGTAAACACGGACGGCCTGACTGGCCTGAGGTACAAGGGCCGCACCATCCCCTTCAACAAAATCGACGACACCATGGCCGAGCAACTCATCGGCAAGACCCACGTGCTCGAGCGCGTAGCCGAAGCGCCCGCTACCGCGCCAGTAGTCCTGGCCCTGGCTGAGCCTACTGCTGAAGCCGAAGCTCCCACGAGCACCAAGGCTAAGAAGTAATAAGCTACCCACGCAATAGTTAAGAATCCCCGCCTAAGTAAAAGGCGGGGATTTTTCATTCCCCTAGCAGCCCCACTTCCTGCGCATAGTCTCCTAGCGGCACTGAACTCTTGAAGCTGCGCACCACTACGAACTGCTCCTGGGTTTCATCGATGCCAATCTCTGTAAAGAAGCCGCGCCCGCCATCGCAGATATAATAGAGCTTCAAGAGGCGCTTAGCCTGCCAGCGCTGCGCTAAGTAAGTACCCTGCATAAGGGTGCAAAGCAACTGAGCGCGGGGAGACAGTAAGCGGAACCGATAGAAGGGCATACTGTAAAAATACTGAGCGCGACTGTTGCAAGTAGCCGTGTTATGCGTAGCGCATAGGTATCAGCGATAGGTGCCTGCGGCCTGACCTTTGCCCACCTTCGGCCACTGGTGCAGCCAGTTGTAGGCTGCTTCCGAGTCGTTAAAGGTGCCCACCAGAGGCTGCTCCAAAAGCGCTAGCACTTTTTGCGTGTCCCTAAGCGCTTCTGTTTCACGAGGCAAAACCCAGGCTACGGCTATTATCCCCTCCTGCGCAAGATGCGGAAAACAATCACGCGTAAGCCAATCCGTCAATTGCTGCCAGCCATTTCGGTCGTGTAGGCCATCATTGAGCAGCTTCGTGCTGCGCGTGAAACGCGTATACCAGCGAATCAATTCGTAGTTGGCCTGGGTGACGGGGGCATCGTGAGAGCCTTGCCAAGTAGCATACAAACAAGCGCAGGCAGAGTCATGGACTAACTCAAAATGGGGCGATTCTACAAGGATTGTCATTAACCAGGAAGGGAGCGCAGCGTTAGTGAACGCGGGGGCACCTTACTCGGGCAAACGTCTACTAGCGGTCGGCACGCAAATGCCTCATCAGTAGCGACCGGGGCGAGGGACCAATGAGGAACTATAAAACACCCGCGCACGCAGGGTGAGTGCAAGTGGTAGACAAGAATGTCACTATTGCTTCTTTGTTTATTTACATCTGGCAAACTTAGCCACCTTTCAGGTATACTTTAAAAGAGATAAAATACCATTATTACGATTAAAATACCCTTATTTTAAGTACGTAATTTCCGCATCCATGCCTTTGGTTAGCTATAGAAAAGACCCGAGCGGTTAAGCTTTCCCAAAAATTAAACGCCCTTCCGGCCATCTGGCTGAAAGGGCGGTTTTGCACTCTTGCTTATCTGGTTCGCCGCTTTGCAGAATAAGCCAGTAAAAAAGGCCTTGGCGTTACTTCAGAGAAGATGGAAAAAGATTTGGCAAGGACAAAACTGGGCAACGACGAGGCTTTTTCGTGGCTAACTTTGCTCTGCGAACACTGTGAGAGAATTAGAAGCGCCTCTGGTCGTGCTCTTTTGGAATCGGCTGAGGGAGCGTGCGGGTGTAAGTCCCGTAATTCTTTGGCGCTTCTGTGCCCATCGTATTCGCAGCAATTCCCTCCGCTTTCTCTGGCGCTGCCCCAATGCCTATTCCGGTTGATATTCTGCTTTCTAGGCTTCAGCCGCTAGCACAATACCTGGCTCAAGGAGCCGACATTGATTCGGGGTTAGCCGACGCGTTGGAGGCGGAGTTGCCGCCCAACCAAGCGGATAAGCTGGTGAAGCTGTTAGATAAGCTGCTGCAGGAACCACTTGGTGCTCAGGTGCTGGTACGGATTATGACCTACTTGCTCGATGAGTGGCTGAAGGAGGGCGACGGTAGACTGCTGCGTATTAATAAGGACTTAGACCCCTACACCTGGCTGGCGACGAGCGACCACTTAGAGGTGGTGCAGTCCTTCCGTCAGCTGCTCTAAATCCGTCCTATTAGCGGCTTGCCCATTCGGCCAACTTTGATTTCAACGAATCTGAAATCAAAGTTTTCCGATAATGGAACATCCACTAGAAAAGGTATTTGCGTGGCTCGAAGCCGGTGAGGCGGCCGACTACCGCGCTGGTGTACTCTTGCTGCAGGAACACAGCCGCAACCGAGGCTTGGTCAACAACCTGCTAAAGAAGGAATCGGCCGCCAACCGCGAGAAGCTTGTTTACGAGCTGGTAAAAATCGGCTGCGGCGGCCGCATGGAAGATGTGAGCGAAGTGCTGAACCACTTTGCCCAGGTCGTGCAGGGCGCGGTGCAGCACGTGGCCAGTGTGCTGGTCGAAGCCCACTGCCCCGAGTCGGGCCAAGAGTTCCCCCAGCAGCCCGAACCCGAGCACGTGCCCGACGAACTGCGCCCGCAGCTGGACGACCTCACGCAGCTCATGAGCCGCCTGTATAATCAGCGCTGCCAGCTGAGCAACAGCCTAGCTACGCTCGACCCCGCCGAAGGCCCCCGGGTAGTAGGCGAAATCCTGGCACTGGAGCAACAGTACAACGCCCTCGCCCAAAAGCGCCGCAACCTCGTGGAACAGCCCGCCGCGCCCACCGCACCGGAAGCCCCCGCACCTGCTACCGAGGAATCCGCTACGCCAGGCATTGACCGAGCCGAGTTGCTGACCCGTCGCAATACCCTTCGCTCGAATCTTTCGAAAGCCAAGAAAAAGGCAGCAGAGTCGAAAACGGAAGAGAAGCGCAGCGAATACGCCCAGAAGGCGGGCAAGCTCGCTGTGGAGTTGGACCAGGTTGAGTTACAGCTGAAAGCATGAGCAAGCTCCTACTTCTGATTGCCGCGCTCGGCTTGCTGCTGAGCAGCTGCGCCTCGGTGCACCGCTTCATGGTGGCCCCGCACCGCACCATTCGTCACTACCGCCACTGGCAGCGCACCCACGAGCGGGAGCGTCGCCAGCAGGAGCGTAAAAAAACCAACGTCACATGGAGCAAATTGTGAAATTGCTTTTTTCATAACGAAGCCCGCCTGGTAATTGCCAGGCGGGCTTCTATCAAATCACCCTTTGGCATCTCACAAACACCAAAGGACTACAAAGCTACGCCTCTATTGACGTTCATAGGTAGTCGTGAATTTAAAATTCGAATACCCACCGGCACCGGGAAATGTTAATACCAGCGTTGTCGCAGTCAATGTCTGGATAGTTAAAGTATTAATACTGGCCCCTGTTTTAGTATCTGTAAGATAGATGAGGTTATTAGAGAATGTATAGGGGTAACGAGCCATCTCTTGCATACCAGAATACGAGACATATTCATTGCCTATAAACGTTACAAAATAGGCTCCTACATTCCACGTATTGGTAGTACTAGTTTGTCCATCCGTGCTAACCTCTTTAACTTTTGCCCACTTGCCTTCAAAAGGCAGGGGAGCCTGTGGCGTAGGTGTGTCATCTGCCTTTTTAGCGCAACCAGCTAGACCTGCCAGTAGTAGAGCGAAGTATAGGAACTGTTTCATGGTCACGAATATATAGGATTTTTCGTCAGTGATGTAAATCCGTCCTACTAGGGACTTCAGCGGGATTGCACCTTGACTGGGCAATCCCGCTTTTCTATGACCAAGCAACTCAAAAAGCCCGATAAACTCGACAAATTCAGGGCACACCTCATCGACGGAGTCGACCTCAAAGAAGGCGAGCTGGCGATGCTGGCCAAGTACCGCAAAGCGCACTCGCTGCTGTGCCTGGGCTTCGGTCGCAACCAGGTGCTGGCCACCTTGGAAAAGGAATACGACCTGAGCCAGCCACAGCTATATGCGATTGTGCGCGAAAGTGTTGCGCTGTACGGCTCGATTGAGGAAGTCGATAAAAAGGGTGAGCGCACCATCTCGCACGAGAACTACAAGCTGCT
This sequence comes from uncultured Hymenobacter sp., assembly GCA_964251335.1. Lineage (GTDB taxonomy): Bacteria > Bacteroidota > Bacteroidia > Cytophagales > Hymenobacteraceae > Hymenobacter. Next base: position 87 of record CAXUKA010000164.1, on the reverse strand, counting down.
GGCCAACCTGGCGCGCAAGAACGGCGACATCGGGGCCGCGATTCGCGCTCAGGAGAACGCCGATAAGCTGCTGGGGCTATTTGAGGC
>CAXUKA010000163.1:0-13568 GCA_964251335.1 uncultured Hymenobacter sp. | reverse complement strand
GGAGTAAATGGGCGGCCCAAAAAAGTTGGGGCGGTCGTAGCCTTCCGAAGCCGAGGCATTATCCTGCCCTTGGCCTACATCGACTACCGAGGCCGTGTACTGCACCTCAAACAGCGACTCACTGTTGTTTTCGTTGCTATCCGTAAAATTGTCCAGGTAGTTGGTCACCAGCGAGTACTTGCCCGAGCTAATAATGCCCGCCATCAGTGTGCTCGCCTCCGTGTACTTGTGCTGCTGCATGTACATTTTGGCCAGCAGCGCCTGGGCGGCCGGCTTGGTAACCCGACCGAGGTCGGCCGCCGCGTAGCTCACGGGTAGGTCCGGAATAGCGGCTTGCAGGTCGGCAATCACCTGGGCTTCTACCTCTGCCGAAGTTACCTGCTTCACGCGGGTAGTCACGATAGGGTCTTCCAGAATCAGCGGAACATTGCCGAAAAACGAATCCAAATCGTAATACATTAGCGCCCGGATAAAGCGCGCCTCAGCTATGTACTGCGCCTTCAGCGGCGCGCTCATCGTCGTGATAGCGGGAATGTGGTTCAGCGCCTGATTGGTGCGGTAGATGGTGCGGTAGTAGTCGTTCCAGGCGTAGGCCGAGATGAAAAACAGGTTGTTGGCCTGAATGAAGCGCGTAAATATGGCTAGCTCCACGTAGGGGCTTTGGCTGTATGACTCGTCGGAGCGGGCCGCCATAAACTGCCAGCAGTGGTCGTACACACCGTATTGTTGAATGCCTGAGTAGCAGGCGATGATGCCTCGGTTGGCATCATCGGCCGACGACCAGTACTGCGTCACCGGAATCGTATTCGGATTAGCTTGGTCGAGCAGGTCTTTCTTGCAGCTCGTGGCTACGGCTAGGGTACTTGCCAGCGCTAGGGTAAAGAGTTTGTGGGATTTCATAAAAGAAGCGTGTTAATGACTGATGACTACTAACTACTGCTCCCGACTTGATGACTACTCCCGTACGCAGCTGTTACACTGCGCTAGCGGTAGCCATCAGGCGGTGAAGGGTAGCCTTAAAAAGTGGCCTGAATGCCGCCCGTGAAGGTGCGCACGTTGGGATAGGCACTGTTGTCGACGCCACGGCCGAAGTAGCCGGTACCCGTGATTTCGGGGTCGTAGCCCGAGTACTTGGTGAAGGTCACAATGTTGCGGCCCGTCACGTATACCCGCAGCGAAGCCAGGGCCGGGGCCCAGCCCAGTGTGCTTTTGCCGAAGGTGTAGCCCAACTGCACGTTTTTGAGTCGTAGGTAGGAGCCGTCTTCCAGCCACCGAGTCGTGGTGTAGAGCGCGTTTTGCGAAGCTGCCATGGCTAGGTTGGGGTTGGCGCTACCGCCTTGCAGCGCCCGCGGCACCGAATTCGAGTGGTTGTCGGTGGTCCACGGCTGCACATTCACCTCGTAGTTGGTGGGGCCGTTGTAGCTCTCCAGCGCCACTTTGGCGTTGTTGAAAATCTGGTTGCCGTGCACGCCCTGCGCGAGTATCGATAGGTCGAATCCTTTGTAGCCCAGGCTTAGATTGAGGCCATATTGAAGCGTGGGAAAGGCTGAGCCCGTGTGTACCCGGTCTTTGGTATCAATTACCCCGTCGCCGTTGGTGTCGGCATACTTCACGTCGCCCGCCGAAGCATAAGGCTGGATTACCTGGCCCGAGGCCGACTTGTAGCTATTCACCTCATCCTGCGACTGGAAAATACCCGCCATCGGAATCAGGAAAAACTGCCCCAGGCTGGTGCCCACGCTGGTGCTGGTGACGCCCTGGGCATCTACCAGCGTCTCGCCCTCGTTGGGCAGCGCCGTCACGCGGTTACGCAGCGTCGTGATGTTGCCATTGATGCTGTAGGTAAACCCGTTGGCCATGGTATTCTGGTAGCCTAGGGCTAGCTCTAGGCCGCGGTTTTCGATGTTGCCCGCATTCTGGAATACTGGTCCAAAATTGCCCGTGTAAATGGGCACTACCACTGGAGCCAGCGCTTTGCGCGTTTCCGAGATGTAGTAGTCGGCTGTGAAAGTCAGGTGGTTATTAAACACTGATAGGTCCAGGCCAACGTCTTTGGTGCGGCGCTCTTCCCACTGCAAGCCGGGGCTGGACAGCACCGTCTGGGTGCGGCCGTTGGTGATGACCTGCCCGTTGCCCAGCACGTAGTTTACGTTCTGGTTGATATTGGACACCGGCAGGTAAGCACCGTAGTAGTCACCCGTCAGCTGGTCGTTACCGATGATGCCGAAGCTGGCGCGCACTTTCAGGTTGCTCACTACGGGCAGGGCATTCTTGAAGAAATCTTCCTCGCTGATGCGGTAGCCCACCGAGGCCGCCCCGAAGTTGCCGTAGTGATTTTGCTCGATAAAGCGCGACGAGCCATCGCTACGGAAGCTGCCACTCAGCAGATAGCGATTCTTGTAGTCGTAAGTAGCCTGCGAGAAATACGAACGGTCCGAAATCACGCCCTCCGTGCCCTGCACCACGCCCACCGTCTGGCCGGCGCTAAGCTGGAAGTAGTACTGCGGCGTGGCCGTAAAGCCTTGGGTTTGAGCCGTTGTGTTATGGTAGTCGTAGTAGCGCTCCGAGTAGCCCGCCAGCACGTTCACGTGGTGGTCGCCAAAGGTCTTATTGAAATTCAGCGTGTGCTCAGCCATCAAAAATACGTCGTAGCCTTGGTATTCAGATAGATAAGATGTAGGAATGGTAGTGTTCTGGCGCAGGATGCCGAGCTTCTGCGCATCGGCATTGCTATAGGTGTGGCCGTCCATAGCCAGGTTCAGTCGGTAGGTCAGGAAGTCGAAAATCGAGTAGTCGAAGGTCACGTTGCCCGCCACCCGGTTGTCCGACTGCGTGCGGCGTAGCAGCTGCTGCGCGCCCACAGGGTTGGTGGCAAAGGTGTTTTGAGTGGTCGAGCCCGTGCCGTAGCCGCCCAAGTTGTTAGCATCATACACCGGCACGCTAGGCAGTATCGTCAGCACATCGATAAACGGAGCCCCGTTGAGCAGCGTCGTGTTGATGTGCGTCAACTGGAGGTTTTCCTGAAAGCGGAAGCGCCCTTTGGTCATGCCCGAGTTCAGACGCAGGCTATAGCGCTTGAAATCAGGGCCTTTTACAATGCCTTCCTGGTGGAAGTACTCGCCCGAAATCAGGTAGTTGCTCCCCGCGTTTTCGCCGGTAGTGGCCCCCGAAAAGTTAACGTTGTAGTCCTCCACCCGCCCGGTCTGGAAAAATTCCTTCTGCCAATCGGTATCCACGTTGGGGTTGAAAGCACCACCCGGCCCTTTCACCGCACCCGCCAGGCTGTTCTGGCCCGCGTTGAGGGGGTCGATACCCGCGTTGGCATAGGCCTGCACGGCGCGGTCGGCCCACTGGCTGGCATTAGTCAGCTGGTAGCGCTTGTACACCTGGTCGAAGCCCGTGTAGGCATTAATACCAATGGTGGGCACCCCGGCTTTGCCGCGCTTGGTCGTTATCTGAATAACGCCATTGGCCCCACGCGCCCCATAAATAGCCGTCGAAGACGCATCCTTGAGCACCGTAAGCGTAGCAATATCATTGGGGTTCAGGTCGCGGATGTTGTCGGTCCAAAGCCCGTCAATCACGTACAGCGGGGCACTGTTGCTATTACCCGCACTGCCCGCCCCCCGAATGATTACGACTGGCGCGTCGCCCGGTCCGCCCGAGCCAGTTATCTGCACCCCAGCCACTTGCCCTTGCAAGGCTTGCGTGATGGTAGGCACCGGCTGCTTGGTAATCTCTCTTACATTGGGCGAGCTCACGGCGCTGCTCACATTCTGGCGGTCCTGGGCCAGGTAGCCCACTACCACCACATCGGTCAGCGACTTAGCATCGAGCGCTAGTGCTGCGTCCACAGTGCTGCGGCCGCCCACGGCTACCTCCTGGGTGGTGTAGCCCACAAAAGAGAAAACCAATGTGGCTCCGTCGGGAGCCTGAATGGTGTAGCGCCCGTCGGCATCGGTTTGGGTGCCATTGCTGGTACCCTTCACCAGCACGTTCACGCCGGGCAGGCCGGTGCCTTTTTCGTCGACAATGCGCCCGATTACGGGGCCCGCAGTCGGGTTTAGCCACTCGGCAGCCGCGGCAGTAGCCAGCGGATGGGCCAGCAGCGGTTGAAAGGACAAGCAACTGAGCACAACGGGCAAGGCCAGTCGCCGCACACGGGGTATAGGCTTTCTCATAATGAGAGAGGGTTGGGTGGGAAAATGGGGATGTTAAGCAAGAATCACACAATCGATTGTGTGATGGACACAAAAAAAAGCGGACCGTAGGCTGAAAACACAAATTCTGGCTTCAGGACAGAATCGATACCGCTTTTTGATAATGTGTAGGCAATATTAGAAAAGATTGTATAGCGGAACAAATTATTTTCAATAAAAAAAGGGCTCGTTTTTACACCTATAAAAAGTTACCCGAGGCTTATATCAGCATACATATCTGCTACATAGCGAATTATGTAAATCTGATTGGTTTCGAAATTACATTATCGATTGTGTGCAACAGGATACTGATGCATGACTAGTCATAGCAAAGTCATAGTATCTACAACTACGTGCTACAGCTCAGCCGAATAAGGGAGGTAGTCTAGCTACGCCGCCCAGCCTTGGGCCGTAATTTGGAATTGGGTTTCAAAGTGGCTGATTTTCAGCTGCGCTTCGCTCAATTCGCAGAAGCTGATGCCAGCGAGTAGTTCTTGCTACCGACCCTTGAGGTTTCTACGCAGTTGCGGCCACTGGTTAGCGAGTTACTTTTACCCCGCACGCAGGCTCCTCGCGTAAATCCAGTATGTCGAATTTCTTTCTGAAAACTGCCCTGGCCGGGTTAATCCTGGCCTCGTCAGCCTCGCCCAGCCGGGCTCAAACGCAACCAGATTTTACTCCGGCCTGGAGCAAAGGTGTGGTCTGGTACCAGATTTTCCCCGAGCGCTTCCGCAACGGCGACCCGCACAACGACCCCCAGGTAAGCGACCAGCGCGGGGCTTATCCCTTCAACGATTCCTCCGCTTTCCAGATTCATCCCTGGGGCAGCGACTGGTACGAGTTGCAACCCTACGAGCAAAAAAACGGCAAGGACATCGGATACAATATCCAGCGCCGCCGCTACGGGGGCGACTTGCAGGGCATTCTTGATAAGCTCGACTACTTGCAGACGCTGGGTGTCAATGCCTTGTACCTGACGCCTATTTTCTGGTCGCCTTCGTCGCACAAGTACGATGCGCTCTGTTACCATCACGTCGACCCCACCTTCGGGCCCGACCCGGAGGGCGACAAGAAGCTGCTAGCCACCGAAAACCCGCTTAAGGTTGAAACCTGGGTGTGGACTAAGGCCGACCTGCTGGCGCTCAAGCTCATTGAGGAGGTGCACCGCCGCAAGATGCACATCATCTTCGACGGGGTGTTCAACCATTTGGGAGCGCGCAGCTTCGCGTTTCAGGACGTGGAGAAAAATCAGCAAGCCTCACCCTATGCCGACTGGTTTATGGTCAAGAGCTGGCGCGATGCGGCCAAGGGTACCAAGTTTGAGTACAACGGCTGGTTTGGGGTGAAGACGCTGCCCGAACTAAAAGAAGACAGCACGGGCATCGTGGCTGGTCCTAAACAGTACATTTTCAACGCCACCAAGCGCTGGATGAACCCCATGAACAAGGGCGCGGCCCACGGCATCGACGGCTGGCGCCTCGACGTGGCCTACGATGTGGGGCACCCCTTCTGGAAAAGCTGGCGCCAGTGGGTGCGCAGCATCAATCCCCAGGCCTATATGACGGCCGAGCTGGTGTACCCCATCGACAAAACCCGGCCCTACCTGCGCGGCGACGAATTTGACGCCACCATGAACTACAACTTCGCCTTCGCCGTGCACGACTTTTTCGTGCAGGAAAAAAAGGCGGCCACGGTCACGCAGTTCGACCAGCACTTGCGCGAGTTGCGCGAAGCCTTCGGCCCCGGCGTGGCCCTGAACATGATGAACCTAGTGGACAGCCACGATGCCACGCGCATCGGCAGCGCGGTAGCCAACCCCGATGGCAAGCCTATGGCCGATTGGGGGCCTTATTTCAACTGGAGCCAAAAAAGCAATAACCCCAGCTACAACGCCCGCAAACCCACGCCCGCGCAGCTGCAAAAACAAAAGCTGATTGCCGCTTTCCAGGTGCTGTATCTGGGCTCGCCGATGTTTTTCTATGGCGACGAGGCTGGCCTGTGGGGCAGCAACGACCCCGACTGCCGCAAGCCCATGCTCTGGGCCGAGCAGCGCTACACGCCCGAAACGCACAACCCCGACCAAAGCCTGCATCCAGCCGACGAGGTAGGCTTCAACCCCGACCTGTTCGCTTGGTACCAGAAGTTCATTAGCCTGCGCCAGCACTCGGCCGCCATCCGGCTGGGCAGCTTCACCACCGTAGCCACTGACGATGCCCGGCAGCTGTACGCCTTCCGCCGCAGCTACGGCAAAGAGGATGTGCTGGTGGTGCTCAACCGTGGTAGTCAGCCAGCTGCGTTTACCCACGCTGTGCTAGCCAGCCGCCAGTATCGGGATGCCTTCACTGGGGCGGCGGTTGCCAAGGTTGTCGTTCCGGCTCAGGGGCTGGTTGTCATGCGTGCTCAGTAGTTGCCGATACCAAGCTCAGTAACTAATTCAGTTACTGAGCTTGGTATCGGCACATCGAGGTCGGCTTGCGCAGGGCCTTTCCTGCCAAGCTCACTTGGTACATAGGATGCGGTACACCAGCGCGGCACCCCAGACCCAGGCTATTGCCGGTCCGAGCCGGCGAGGTGCAGCACTTGCCCTCCTTGCTCGCGGCGCGCCTGCGTCAGCTGCGCTGGGCCGCTGTAGGTAATGGTGGCCTCATTCACAGCGCTGGCGTCCAGGGTCTTGCGTGCGACAAACTGCGCGGTGCTGGCGCTAGCAGCAAAAGCGGTGCACTGGTCGGTCTTAAGCTGGGGGCTGCTGAAGGCACTGCCTTCCGTTACCCGCACTTGCAGAGCAGTCGCCGCGCCGGTTAGCTGGGCCGTGGCCCCACCGCGTAGCTGAATGTCGAGCTGCTGCACCTGTACCGCACCGGCCAGGTGGGCCCCCGAGCGCAGCTGCACCACCAGCGCACTCGGGGGGCCGGTGGTCAGGTCTTTGGCCAGAGTAACCATGGCCCCATCAGCGGCCTGCAAGGAGTGCAGCTCCTTGGCCGTTACTATCACCTTAAACACCTCGTGAGAATTGACCAAGCCTTTCCAGTTCGGCTCATGCTGGTAGTCAAAATACACCTTGAGTACCGAGCCCTCAACCACCGTTTTTAGCATGCGCCGATACTGGGCCGTCGAGGCCTCTACCAAGGCTGCATCCGATTGGCCGGGCCGTATCTCCAGCTGGATGCCATCGGTCACATCGATAGCCGTGAAGCCCGATAAGGCGCGCTGTTCGGTAGGAGAAGTTGCGAAAGCGGGATTATACCGAGTCCAGCCAGTGACGGGAGCGTTCAGCGTTATTAGGGCGAGCAAAAGAACTGCTTTCATAGGTTACTGTACGCCAAAAATGGGGTGTGTTTGTATTCGATTAAGATTAGCTACACGTAGTGGCTAGCAGAATAACTAGGAGAAAGCGAGCAATCTAAGCAAGCCGGATTAGTTGCAGCTACGTTTCTGGTAGCAAACGGTCGCCTCGCTTATTTCCGTATAGAGGATTGACGGCTTGTTGAAATAAGATTCAATTCTATCTGTAGTACAGTATGATAGTTGTATTCATGTTCAGCTGCTTTCTCTAAAAACCTCAACTGTTGGCTAGCTTGATAACCAGTAGGAGAGTGGTTGCTAGAACCAATCAGCTAGCGAAACGGTTGAACACACATCAACACATTCACATGTGTTATCTTTGTTCTGATATGGATACCAAGTCCCTCGTTAAAATAGCTAAAGCCCTCAGCGACCCGAACCGCCTGCGCATCTTGCAGGAGATTTCGCAATCCCCGCAAGTAGGTTGCTCCGAGCTGTTTGACGTGGCTCCTGTTAGTCAACCATCTATGTCACATCATGTTAAAGCGTTGGTGGAAGCTGGATTGGTGGAGTCGAACAAGGAGGGCCGTTGCGTATTTCTGTCGGTAAATGCGGAGAAGCTGAAGGAGCTCGAAAGCTTCTTGCAACTTCTAAAAGTTAAGTAATTTTCACCTCAGCTAGTGAGCCAGTTGATAGGATTATTCAACTGGTTTTTTTAAAGTTAAAAAACATCAACACTTGCTTATGTGTTTATGAGAAATACGCTAGTAACTACCGTATTGGCTGTTTTTAGTTGACAGTTCATGCTTTTGAAATAATTTTTTGCCAAAACACATTAACGCATTATTATCAATTTATGCGTTTCACTCAAACTTCCATGCTCATGACTGCTACTTTCACCCAAACCCGGACGCTACTGTTGAGCGCCCTCGTTCTGGCCGTCGTACTCGGCTTCGGCCTACCCAAAATCCTGTCAGCCAAGAAGGCCACTGCCCCAGCCGACACGCCAGCGGCGGCCGTTGCTCCCGCCGTGCTGGTCGATGACTACGTAGTGCACCCCACCACCGTGCCCGACCAGCTGCAAGCCACCGGCACCATCCAGGCCAGGCAGGAGGTGCAACTGGTGAGCGAGGTGGCTCGCAAAGTCACCGCCATCTATGCCCACGAAGGCACCACCGTGGCCAAGGGCACCCTGCTCTTCACCCTCGACGATGCCGACTTGCAGGCCCGCCGCCACAAACTCAAGCTCCAGGAAAAGCTGGCCTTGCTCGATGAGGGGCGCATGCGCGGCCTGCTTCACACCGAGTCGGTGACGCAGCAGGAGTACGACCAGGTTTCGACCAACCTGCAGGTGCTGCAAGCTGATATCCAGATGGTTGATGTGGACATCGCCAAAACCCGCATTCGGGCGCCCTTCGCGGCCAAAATCGGCTTGAACAAGGTAGACGTGGGTGCCTACGTGACGCCCAGCATGGTACTGTCCTCACTGGAAGACGTGAGCCAGGTGAAGGTGTCGTTTACGGTGCCTGAGCGCTACGCCGCCGAGGTGCGACCGGGCCAGACCATCCAATTCACCACCGAAAACGGTACCGCACCACAATCGGGCCGCATCATCGCAGCCGAGCCGCGCACTGATGTCAATACCCGCAGCCTGCTGGTGGAGGCCATCAGCCCCAATGCCCAGCGGCAGCTGGTGCCGGGCATGTCGGCCAAAATCAGCTTTGCGCTGCACGCGGCCACGGCGGCGCTGGTGGTGCCCACCCAGGCGCTGGTGCCCACGGCCAAAGGCTACGCGCTCTACGCCATCAAGGGCGGTAAGGCCGACTACCGCGAGGTGACCACCGGCCCCCGCAGCCGCGACGCGGTGCAGGTACTCACCGGGCTTAGCGCCGGCGATACTGTTGTCACTACCAACCTCTTGCGGCTGGGCCAGGGCGTGTCGGTGCAAGTAGCTAAGTAGGCTTTTGTACCGTCCTCAATCCGCTAGGTCGTCATGCTGAGCGCAGCGGAGCGGAGTCGAAGCATCTCTACCGCTCCGTTGCTACGGCATTGATTACTGCTGCGGTAGAGATGCTTCGGCTGCGCTCAGCATGACGGACATTTTAACAGCCCCATTATTAACCCTCGGGCTTTCTTTCTCTTTGATTTAACTACTACAAGCTCATGAGTTTATCGAGCGTTAGCATTCAGCGGCCGGTATTGGCCGGGGTGCTGTCTGTGCTTATTATTTTGTTTGGGCTGGTGGGCTTTTCGTACCTCGGGGTGCGCGAGTACCCGGTCACCGACTCGCCCATCGTCACGGTCACGACCTCTTATCCCGGCGCGAGCCCCGATGTGATGGCCTACCAGATTACCAAGCCATTGGAGGAATCTATCGGCGAGGCCAACGGCATCCGCACCATCTCGTCGGTGTCGCGGGAGGCGGGCAGCGTCATTACCGTGGAGTTCAACCTGAACGCCGACTTGGAAGCGGCCGCCAACGACGTGCGCGATAAGGTGGCCAAGGCCATCCGCCTGCTGCCGGCTGATGTGGACCCGCCCGTGGTGGAAAAAGCCTCGGGCGGCGACGGCATCATTTTCATGGTGATTGAGAGCAAGACCAAGAGCATTCTGGAAGTCAGCAACCTGGCTTCGACCATCATCAAGGAGCGGATGCAGAACATCCCCGGCGTGAAGCACGTGGGCATCGCGGGCGAGAAAAAGTACGCCATGCGCCTGCGCATCGACCCCGCCAAACTCGCCGCCTACCAGCTCACGCCCGCCGACGTGGAGCAGGCCCTGCGCAAGGAAAACGTGGACCTACCCGGCGGCCGCATTGAAGGCGACCGCAACGAGCTGACTGTGCGCACCCTGGGCCGCCTGACGCAGGCCGCCGACTTCAACAACATGATTGTCAAACAGGACGGCAACAGCATCGTACGCTTCCGCGACATCGGCTCGGCCGAGCTGGGCGCGGAAAACGAGCGCACTGCCGTGCTCAACGGCATGAAAGGCAATACTGCCGCCGTGGGTCTATTCGTGGAGCCGCAGCGCGGGGCCAATGAAATTGCCATTGCCGACGAGTTCAACCGCCGCCTCGAAGAGTTGCGCAAGGAAGTGCCGCCCGAGTATGAAATGACGATTGGCAAGGACTTTACGGAGTCGATTCGGGCATCCATCTCGGAAGTGGAGGAAACGCTGCTCATCGCCTTCGGGCTGGTGGTGGTCATTCTGTTCGTATTTCTGCGCGACTGGCGCTCCACCATTATCCCAGTGGTAGCGATTCCGGTCAGCATCGTGTCGGCGTTCTTCATCATGTATGTGGCTGGCTATTCTATCAATGTGCTCACGCTGTTAGGGTTGGTGTTGGCCATTGGGTTGGTGGTTGATGATGCCATCGTGGTGCTGGAGAATATTTATGCCAAGGTGGAAGCGGGTATGTCGCCTATTCAGGCCGCGCTGGCGGGCTCAGCCGAAATCTATTTTGCCGTGATTTCGACCACCATTACGCTGGCGGCGGTATTCCTGCCCATCCTGTTTTTGCCAGGCATCACGGGCAAATTGTTCCAGGAATTTGCAGTGGTGGTGGCCGGCTCGGTCACGGTGTCGGCTTTCGTGGCCCTGACCTTGTCGCCGATGATGAGTGCCTACCTGCTTAAGCATCAGGAGCAGCCCAACTGGCTGTACCGCAAGACCGAACCGCTATTTGTAGGCCTCAACGGCGGCTACGAGCGCTCGCTGGCGTGGTTCCTGAAACGGCGCTGGGTGGCGCTGCCCATCCTGGCCGTTAGCCTCGGGGTGATTTACGGCGTGGGCCGGCTCATTCCCTCCGAACTGGCCCCGTTGGAGGACCGGTCAATGGTGTCGATGGTGGTGATTGCACCGGAAGGCTCGTCGTACGAGTACACCGAAAAGTACGCGAATGAGCTATCGAAATTCGTGGTCGATTCTACCAAAAATATCGGTCTGTTCCAGACCTATTCACTGCTGGCCATGACGTTTGGCCCGCCTGCGCCGGTGAATGTGGCCATTCAGCAAACCTTCCTCACGAAGGCCGAAGACCGCACTGCTACCCAGGCGCAGGTGGCCGCCGTGCTGGGCCGCAATGCCCAGAATTTCCGCGGGGTGCTGGTGTTTCCGTCGCAGCCGCCCACCATCGGCAGCCGCTTCGGCGGCGGGCAGCCTGTCAATTTTGTGTTGCAAGGCTCCAACTTAGGAGCCGTTACGGCCGTGCTGCCTAAGTTCTTGGAAGAAGCCCGCAAAAGCCCGGTGCTACGTTTCGTGGATTCGGATTTGAAGGTAAACAAGCCCGAGCTGGTGCTAAGTATCGACCGCGACAAGGCGGCAGAGCTGGGCATTTCGGTGGCCGAAATTGCCCGCAGCTTGCAGCTGGCATTGAGCGGCCAGCGCTATGGCTACTTCATTTTCAATGACCGGCAGTATGATGTTATCGGCCAGTTGCAGCGCGCCGACCGCAACACGCCCGATGCCCTGCGCGCCGTGTACGCCCGCACCCGCAGCGGCGAAATGGTATCGCTCGACAACCTAGTGACCTTCAAGGAAAGTATCAGCCCGGCCGCCATTTACCGCTACGACCAGGCGCTGTCGGCCACCATTTCGGCGGGCCTGGCCCCCGGCATGACCGTGGGCGACGGCGTGGCCGAGATGAACCGCATTGCCAAGCAAGTGCTGCCGCCGAATATCAAGACCTCGCTGGCGGGCGAGTCCCGCGACTTTGCCGAAAGCGCGTCGAGCTTGGTGCTGGCCTTCGGCTTTGCGCTGGTGCTGATTTACCTGATTTTGGCCGCGCAGTTCGAGAGTTTGATTGACCCGCTCATTATCCTGCTGACCGTGCCACTGGCCCTCACCGGCGCGCTGCTCAGCCTTTGGTTCCTGGGGCAGACGCTTAACGTGTTCAGCCAAATCGGCATCATCACGCTTATCGGCCTGATTACTAAGAACGGCATCCTCATCGTGGAGTTTGCCAACCAAGCCAAAGAGCAGGGCATGACACCACGCGAAGCGGCGCAAGCGGCGGCGGCCTCGCGTTTCCGACCGATTTTGATGACTTCGCTGGCTATGATTTTCGGCACCATTCCGATTGCCTGGGCGGTGAATAGCCGCAGCTCGCTGGGCACGGTCATCGTGGGCGGGCTCATTTTCGCTGGTTTTCTGACGCTCTACGTCATTCCGGCGGTGTACTCCTTCCTCTCGCGCAAGCACCAGCCGGTGGCGGTTGAGGCGGAGCATCCGGCCGAAGCAGTAGCTGCTTAAGCGCCAAATCGAAAAGCTATAACGGCTTTCATTGTACTGCCCTCTAGCGCATAACCCCACCCCCGGCCCCTCCCCTCCCCTCCGGGAGAGGGGAGCCTATCGTCAACTGATGTTAGCGAGCGTCAGGCTCCCCTCTCCCGGAGGGGAGGGGCCGGGGGTGGGGTACTACGCTTAGCGAGCCGACCTGCGCGCTGCACGACAGCCCAATTAACTTCTAATCCGACTTTTTAAGTCATTATCATGCAATTATTTGCCTTTTTGGGCGCGCCTACCAGCCGGTGGTACGCCTTGCTTATCAGCCTGCTGACTTTGGCAGCAACGGCCGCTGCCCAGCCCCGGCCGCTTACCACCGATGGGGCCGTGGCCCTGGCGCGGGAAAAAAACCGCGACCTGCAAATCGCTAACCTAGCCGTGGCTAAAGCCAGCCAACGCACCCGCGAAGCCCGTGGGGCAGCCCTGCCCACTGTGTCGGGCTTCGGCCAATACCTGTACAACTTTCAGCGGCCGGTGTCCTTCTTGCCCGGCAACTTCGCTGGTTTGAGTGAGAATCAGATTGCTATCTTCCGCGTGGGCGGCGACCAGGCATTTGTGGGCTCTGTCGGGCTGTACCAGCCGCTGTTTCAGGCCAGCGTGAAATCGGGGATTCGGGCGGCGGGTATCGACGAGACGCGCAGCACCGCCGAGGTGGCCATCACGGCAAGCAACGTGATTACGACCGTGCGCAAAGCCTACCTCAACGTGCTCATCACCCAGGCACAACTACGGCTGCAAGAGCAGAGCCTGGGTCGTAATCAGCAGGCCCTGCGCGATGCCCGCTCGCCGCTGCTGCAAGGC
>CAXUKA010000162.1:0-13611 GCA_964251335.1 uncultured Hymenobacter sp. | reverse complement strand
GGGGGCTAGCCGCCTCACGCAGCGCATTCAGGAGCAAGCCGTGCTCACGGCCCAGGAGCAGGAAATGGCCCGCAAAGACCGCGAGCTCGAGCGCAAGCGCCGCGTGCTCGAAGCCACCATCGCCAACCTGCGCACCGAGTTTGAGTCGGTCGAGGAAGAGTTGCGCCAGGTCAACGACGAAGAAAATTCGCGCCAGCAAGCCCTGCACCAAGCCCGCAGCGCTGCCATGCGCGACCTAAATAGTCAGGCCCCTATTAAACGCTAAGCCTAAGTAACCCGTACAAGAGAAGATGATGGACACGAGGGAAGCTACTGCGGCTGCCACCAACCCCAATATGTGGGAGCTACGCCTCTACGTGGCGGGCCAAACGACCAAGTCGGCCACCGCCCTGGCCAACCTAAAGCGCTATTGCGAACAGCATTTGGTAGACCGCTATACGCTGGAAGTGATTGACTTATTGAAAAATCCGCAGCTAGCCGAGGGCGACCAGATTCTGGCCATCCCCACGCTGGTGCGCAAAGTGCCCGAGCCCATCCGCAAAATCATCGGCGATTTGTCGAATGAGGAAAAGGTATTGGTCGGGCTCGACATTCGCCCGCGCGGTACTCACTAAGGCCGCGCCGCGAATGCACCCATCTATCGAAACGCCGCTTGCTTCCTCCGAAGCCGAATATCTACTGTACCTCTACATCACGGGAGCCACGCCCAACTCGATGCGGGCCGTGCGCAACATCAAGGAAATCTGCGAAGAGCACTTGGCAGGACGCTACGAGCTGCACATTATCGACATTTACCAGCAGCCCGAGCTGGCCAAGCAAGAGCAGATAGTGGCCGCGCCCACCCTGATACGGGTGCGCCCCTCGCCCCGGCGGCAGCTGGTGGGCGACTTGTCGAACCGGCCCGCCGTGCTAATTTCGCTCGGCGTGTCGCAGTCGGGCGCTTCTAAATAACGCAGTATGAATGAGCAAGCTCCCTTGAATGCTGCCGAGCTGGCGCGCGAAAACGAGGAGCTACGCCACCAGCTACGCGAAGCCGAAGAGCTTATCGTGGCCGTGCGGACCGGGGCGGTCGATGCGCTGGCCATTCAAGGGACCGACGGCCCGCGCATTTTCACCCTTGAAGGGGCCGACCACGGCTACCGCACCCTCATCGAGCAGATGAGCGAAGGGGCGCTGCTGCTTAGCCCCGAAGGTACCGTGCTCTACGGCAACGTGGCCCTGGCCGAGCTGTTGCGCTGCCCGCTGAGCGAGGTAATGGGCCGCACGTTTACCGACTTTATTCCGGCTGATTCGCAAACTGATTGGGCCGATTTGCAGACCCAGGGCTGGGAAAGCCGGGTGCGCGGCGAGCTGCCGCTCCAGACCTGCGAAGGCGCGCAACGGCCCTGCGTGGTGTCGATGAACGGACTGCTGTTTGACGGGGCGCTGGCCCTGGCGGTGGTTATTACCGACATTTCGGCGCAGCAGGAAATTACGAACATTCGGGCGGCGGTAGCGAAGCAAAACGCGCTGCTCGACCGCAAAAACGAAGAACTAGTGCGCCAGCAAGCGGCGCGCTTTATTGTGGAGCAGGCCGCCGCCGAGGCGGGCCGGGTGCTCGAAGGCATTCCACAAATAGCCTGGACGGCTGGCCCCGATGGCCAAAATTCGTACCTCAACCGCCGCTGGTTCGACTACGTGGGCGAAACCAGCGCCTCGCCCGAACAGATAGCCGCCCGCATTCACCCCGACGACATAGCCGCCTCGCTGGTGCGTTGGCAGCAAGCCCTGGCTACTGGCGACGCCCTGGAGCTGGAGTGCCGCATCCAGAGTGCGAGCGGCGAGTACCGCTGGATGCTAGGCCGCGCCCTGCCCTCGCGCAACGAGCAGGGCGAGATTATCCAGTGGATTGGTACCTATACCGACATTCACGAGCACAAGCTGGCGCTGGGTCGTATCGACCAGGCACAGAGCTTATTGAAAGATAATAACGAAGCGCTTACCAGGGTCAATGCTGACCTCGATACCTTCGTGTATACGGCTTCGCACGACCTGCGCGCCCCCATCACTAACATCGAAGGCCTGGTGCAGGCACTGGTGAGCGAACTGTCCGACGAGCCGGAGCCACAGTCGCAGGTGGGGATTATTCTGCGGCTGATGCAAGATTCGGTCGAGCGTTTCCAGCGCACTATCGACCAGCTTACCGATGTGTCGAAGCTCCAGCGCGAGCAAGGCGTGGCCGCCGAGCGCGTGGCCGTGGCCGGCGTGGTTGAAGACGTACGCCTCGACCTGGAGCCGCTCGTGCAGTCGCTATCAGCTGATGTGCAGGTAGATGTGGCGAACTGCCCGCCCTTCCCGCTTTCCGAAAAAAACCTGCGCAGCGTGGTCTACAACCTGCTCAGCAATGCCCTCAAATACCACGCCCCCGAGCGCCGCCCGCAGGTGCGGCTGCGCGCCTGGTGCGAAGACAAAAGCCTGCTGCTGGCCGTGCAAGACAACGGCCTGGGTCTCGACCCAGTAGGCCAGCAAAAGCTATTCGGCATGTTTCAGCGCCTGCACGACCACGTAGAAGGCTCGGGCATAGGTCTCTACATGGTGAAGCGCATGATAGAAAACGCGGGCGGCCACATCGAGGTCAAGAGCGAGTTGGGCGTCGGCTCGACCTTCTTGGTGTATCTGCCGCAATAGGCCCGCGAGCGCATTTCCCTCTTTCCCCAAAACACCCCCGCAATGACCACTGCCCAAACCATCGAGCAGCTCGAACGCCAGCGCTTCGACGCGCAAGTGAGCAAAGACTTCCCCACACTGGAAAAAATCTTCGCCGACGACCTCATCTACACGCACTCCAACGGCCATCAGGATAGCAAAGCGAGCTACATCGAGTCCATCCGCACCGGCCAGAGCCGCTACGATAAGGTTGATATCGAAGACTTTACTGTGCGCGCCTACAACGACGACCACACGGCCGTAGTCAATGGTCTGATTCAAATCGACCTCGGGCCGGGAGCCGATGGGCAGCCGGCGTTTACGCGCATCAAGTATGTGGTAGTGTATATCAAAACAGAGACAAACGGCTGGCAGCTGGTGCTCTGGCACGCGCAGAAGCAGGCAGCGTAAATCATTTTTAGATACGTAAGCGCCTACCTAAAAGCAACTGCCACCAAAAACGGCTGTCAGGCTGAGCTTGCGAAGCATCCTATCACGTCAGGTTACTACCTCTAGCGTGATAGGATGCTTTGCAAGCTCAGCCTGACAGCCGTTTTTAGTTATGATATTATCTAGCGCTTTAACACTGGCAGTTGTACCTGTGAGGCGTGCCCCGGCTCGTGGTAGATGCGGATAGCTGCTTTCTGAAAATCATTGGCCTCGGCCGTGGAGATGTTGACAAACTGCTGCGGATTCCTATCCACGAGCGGAAACCAAGTGCTTTGCACCTGCACCAGTAGGCGGTGGCCTTTTTTGAAGGTGTGCAGCACGTCGTTCAGGGCGTATTTCACCTCGGTGGGCACGTTGGGCTGAAATGGCTCGGGCTTCTCGAAACTGTTGCGGAAGCGCCCCCGGAATACATCGGCCCGCACCAGGCGCTGCGCACCGGCCAGTTGGATGTTTTTGGGGTTAGGCGTAGGATTTGAGGTATCCTCGGGCAGCACGTCGATGAGCTTGACCACAAAGTCAGCATCGGTGCCCGAGGTACTCACCCAAAGGTCTACCCCCAACGGGCCGGCCACGGTGAGGTCCTCGGCCAGCGGCTCGGTCTGGTAAACCAGTACGTCGGGGCGCTGGGCGGCGAAGCGCTGGTCCTCAATCATGTACTCGTTGTTGCGCCAGCCCTGAATGCTGGCGGTGTAGGGCACGGGGTGGGCCGGGTCGCTTATATACTCATCATAGGGAAGCGTTTTGACAAAACCAGGCCCGCGAGAAATATGTAGGTCAGACTGGCTGCCCACAAGTGCATTCATAGTTTCAGCTTCTTTGGCCGAAGCCAAATAGCCATTCGCTTGCAAATACAGGCTGCGGCTCTCCGCTGGCTTTGGCGGCCAGGCAGCGTAGTTTTTCCACTCGTTCAAACCTGTATCAAAAACCGTAGCTTCGGCGGGGTTGAAGGTGCCTTTGCCTTTGAGGTAGTAGTTGAAAAATGGCGTTTCCAGCGTTTGGCGGTAGTATTGCGCCGTATTCTGGCCAAATTGCAGCGGGCCGAAAGTGCTCCAGTCGGGGCGGCTCCAGGCGCCGTGAGTCCAGGGGCCCATCACAAGGCGATTGTTGGCACCGGGGTTCTGCTTTTCAATGGCCTCGTAGGTGTGCAGCGCCCCGAACAGGTCTTCAGCATCATACCAGCCGCCCACAGTGAGCACGGCGGGCCGCACGCCCGTGAGGTGCGGCCGGATGTTGCGCGCCTGCCAGTACGCATCGTAGGTATCGTGCTGCATATACTCGTTCCAGACGCGGGCGCGGTTGTTGAAGTATTGCGACGAATTAGCATTTTTAAGTGGCCCTAGTTTCAGGAAAAACTGGTAAGTATCGGTGATGCGTAGTGGAAAAAGCTCCTCGTACTTTGCCACTGGCTGGGGCCGGGGTATATCGAAAAAATTAGTGAAATCAAAATTATCCAGCAAGAAGAAAGCCCCGTTGTGGCGAACATCGTCGCCAGCAAACTCATCCGTAACCGGTGCCTGTGGCGAGACGGCCTTGAGTGCCGGGTGCGCCGTGGGCAAGCTGGCCGTAGCGTAAAAGCCAGGATATGAGATGCCCATAATGCCTACTTTGCCGTTGTTACCGGGCACATTCTTGAGCAGCCACTCAATGGTATCGTAAGTGTCGGTGCTTTCGTCGTGAGGTTGGGGCTGGCCTTTGGGTGCCCGGCGTACCTTGTCGGAAGTTGCATTAGGCAGGGCCGGTGTCACATCCTCAAACTGGCCTTCGCTGAGGTAGCGGCCGCGCACATCCTGGTATACAAAAATGTACTTTTCCTCGCTAAGCTCGCGGCTAGGGCCGGGGCCGCGCAGGGGATATTTATCCTCGCCACGCGGGCCAGCCGAGTAGGGCGTGCGCTCCATCAGGATGGGGTAGGGGTGCGTTTTGTCAGCATCCTGCGGCACGTAGAGGATGGTGTAAAGCTTCACCCCGTCGCGCATCGTGATTTGGCGGTCGAGCTTGCGGTAGTTCTGGCGAACAAAAAGCGAATCCTGGGCGCGGGTGGGTGGGGCAGGGGCTTGAGCAGCGGCGGCTAGCGTATTTAGGGAAAAGCCGATGAGCAGTAGGAGACGGGGCATAAAAGAAAAAATAGTCGAATGAGTGTAGAGACGCATCTTTGCGTCTCGTCGTTGTTTAGCCCATCTGACGCGAGACGTACGGATGCGTCTCTACCCCTGTTCGCCCATTTTTCTATCTATGACCTACCTCCCCAATCCCGCCCGCTACGATACCATGGAATACCGCCGCAGCGGTCGCAGTGGCCTGCGGCTGCCCGCTATTTCGCTAGGCCTGTGGCAGAACTTCGGCGAAAAAGACACGCTCGGCAACTGCCGCACGCTGCTGCGCACCGCCTTCGATGCGGGCATCACGCACTTCGACCTGGCCAACAACTACGGCCCGCCAGCCGGCGGGGCCGAAGAAACGTTTGGCCGGCTGTATAAAGATGATTTTCAAGCATATCGCGATGAGCTAATCATCTCGACCAAAGCCGGCTACGGCATGTGGCCCGGTCCCTATGGCGACGGCGGCTCGCGCAAATACCTGGTGGCCAGCCTCGACCAAAGCCTGCGCCGCATGGGCCTCGACTACGTGGATATTTACTACCACCACCGTCCCGACCCCGCCACACCGCTCGAAGAAAGCATGACCGCGCTTGCCGACCTGGTGCGCCAGGGTAAAGCGCTATACGTGGGCCTGAGCAGCTACTCGCCCGATGAAACGCGCCGCGCCTGCGCCATTCTGCGCGAGCTGGGCACGCCCTGCCTCATTCATCAGCCCAAGTATTCGATGCTGGTACGCACGCCCGAACAAGGCCTGCTCGACGCGCTGGGTGATGAAGGCGTGGGCTGCATCGCCTTCTCGGCGCTGGCGCAAGGGGTGCTGACTGATAAATACTTGCACGGTGTACCCGCTGATTCGCGAGCCGCCCGGCAGCTCGGCAACGGGGCCATCGAAGAAGGCCAGCTCTCGCCCGCCAATATTGAAAAAGCCCGCCAGCTCAATGAGCTAGCTCAGGAGCGAGGCCAAACCCTCGCCCAAATGGCTTTGGCCTGGGTGCTGCGCGACCCGCGCATGACTTCCGTAATTATCGGGGCCAGCAAGCCGCAGCAGATAACCGATGCCGTGCGTTGTTTGGATGCTCCGCGTTTTAACGAAGAAGAATTGGGGCGGATTGACGCAGTATTGGCGGGGTAGCCTACGGTAGCGAGGCCGGCTTAGAATCCGGCCCCGTTATTCGGTTGCGCGGCAGCAGGTACATAGTTGTATCGAGCCGTTGCGTCAGCAGCAGTTGGCGGCACTGCTGGCGCAGGGTGGTCTGCTGCTGTTGCTGCTCTTTTTTCTGGAAAAGCTTGACCTGATACTTGGTGCCGGGCGTGTCGCGGCGCAGGTTTACGTAGGTGAGGCGGGGCGAGCGGGGGCGCATGGGCTCGCCGCTCTGGATGCGCTCGACGCGGCGCTTGTTATTTCCAAACAGCACGTTGAGCGGGTTCATGCCCACGTAGAGGTTGGCGCGGCCGTCGAGGCCGTAGCGGCCACTTACTTCCAGCTCGGTAAGGTTGCTATTGAGGCGCAGGCTAGGAATGAGGATTTGCCCGGCATTGAGCAAAAACTCGGTGCTGACCGGCTCGAAAAACAGGTGGCCCGTGCGCTCTTTTTTAATAAATTTGAATGACTGCTCCAGCGCCTCTACATTCAGCAGCTCCAGGTCGCGCAGGTCGGCCTTTACATAGCCAAACGTTCGCTCGCGCACTGGCAAGAATGTGGAATCCAGGTCGGTGCGCAGGGCGGCGGCACAACGCAATGTGCCCTTTATGTTGTCTTGCGTCAGCACATGGAAGCGCATAGTATTGGCCGTGGCGAAGAAATCGGGTAGCCTGATGTCTTCGAGCAAGGCTTGTACTTGCAGTGGGTGGTGCCGCCGGCCGCCATCGGTACGCAGCAGTCCATTGAGGGAAATATGCCCGTCGAAGGCATCGAGCGAGCAGGCATCGACCCGGGCCTCGCCCGCGCTCAGGTGCGAAACCAGCTGAAATTTAGTGCCCTCGATAGAGTTGTAATTTACTCGCTCGGCCTGCACGTGCAGCACTGCCGTGAGGCCACCATTGGCTAGCAGAATGCTGGTGGGCGAGGGGCTGCCGGGGGCGCGGTTGCGCGCGCGCAGGCGGGCCAAACGCCGCGCCCGACGGGCCGCCTGTATCACAGCGCGGGGCTGAAACTTGGTGGTATCGCGGGGCGGCTTGAGGCTGGCCAGCATTTTTAGCAGCTGCTGCACATCTAGGGTATTGTAGCGCAGGTCAACATCGGCAGTAGCGGCGGTGAGGTGAATGCCCGACACCACGGCCGCTGCCGAGGCGCGGCCCACGCCGCCCTGTGGAGCCACGAAGCGCAGATATGGCATCCGCAGCAGCGAATCTTCCTTCTCGAAGCGCAGATGCAAGTCGCGCAGCGGTTCACCCACGGGCAGCACCAGCTCGCCAATATCCCAGGTAAGTGAGCCATCGGCGGCCAGCAGCAGCTCACGAAAGGCTGGAGTAGGAGCGCCTGCCCCACCCGCCTGGCGAGCGGCTTTGCGCCGGGCGGCCCCCGCGCCGGGCGGGCGCGAAAGGCGGGTGATAAGCCGGCGGTAATTCATGGTAGCAAAGCGCATACCCAGCTGAAAATCAATAGGTGCCACACTATTGGCAGTGTCGGTGGGCCAACTGGCCTGGCCAAATAACTGCCCGCCTAGGAAGTGGGCTTTAATATTAGATAGATGAACTTCCTGGTTGCCGTGGCGCACATTCACGGCCAGGTCGCGCAGGGTATCGGGGCCGAGCACTAGTAGGCCGCAGCGCAGGCCCACATTCAGGCGCACATCGTCGGGCAGCAGGTGGTTGCCCAGCGTCATGGCAAGCTGGCGGGCATTGCGGCGCGGGCGGCGACGGCCCTGCTGAAGCGGGCGGACAACAGCCGCTGCCACTGCCTGCGGCGAAGCCGAGTGCCCGAGTGCCCGCAGCCGGTCGAGGCGCAGCTCATCAACTTCAAACTGTCCGGTAATTTCTGTGTCCGGGTGCTGGCCGGTAAGGTAGGTAAGGAGGTAAGTGGTAGTGGCTGAGGCTTTAAAATGCATGCCTGCAAACACGCCCGAGGCATTAGTAAGCCGCCAGAGGCTGTCGCGCAGCCCGATGTGCACATTGAGTTGCGAGATATCGACGTGCCGGGCGGGCAGCGAGAATGCCGCCCCGCGCAAGTCCACGGTGCCACTCACCGAAAGGCTTTTTTGGGTACGGGCCAGCAGCTTATTGCCCCGGGGCGGCAACAGGCCGCGCATCCAGATATCAAGGTCGGCTATGCCGCGGCGCGCTCGCCAAAAGCCCGGCGAAATGATGGTGGCCAGCTCGGGCAGCTCGGTGCGCCCCCGCAGGTGGCCCTGCACATAGGGCCGCAAAAAATTATGCATCGACACAGTAGCATCGAGTTGGCCTACGGGCGAGTAAATGCGGCACTGGCTGAGCGTGACGCTGGCCGTGCGCAGGTTGTGGCCGGGGCCGTTGTCGTAAGTGCCCTGCAAGTCCCAGCGGTTGATGCGGCGGGCCGAGTCGGGCCAGGCAATGCTGGCATTATGCAGCCCAAACGTGAGCACCACGTGCGGCCGCACGGTAGGCCCGCTCAGACCCGAAATGGTGTATACAATTTGCGCGTGGCTGGGGCTGGTGGCTCCCGCTAGATAAGGCCGCAGCCGGAAGGGCAGCGCCGCATGCAGCACTTCTACCAAGGGCTGATTGCCCGAAAACTGTAGATTTAAATAAGTGCCCGTAGCTTGGTCGGCGGCCACCGTATGCGTGCCAGCCACATTGATGGTATCGCCATTGAGCGTGGCGCGGGTGCGCCAAAACTCGCCGCGCCGCGCCTTAAAAGCGTAGCGGTAATTAATCCAGGCGCGCACCGGCTCATGAGCAATCAGGGTGCCAGTGCGGTTGGCGAGTTGTTCCAAATAGCCATCGAGCACGCCATTCAGCCGCAATGCGCCCTGCCTGATGCCTCCACTTAGGCGTGCGCGCTGCACCTGCCCGGCCAGCGTGCTGTGCGTGTATTCGTTGCGGGTGGCGATGTGAAAATTATAAACGACAATAGAATCCAGACTGAAATTTACCCCAGGGTCTTTGCCTTCGCCCAGGCGGCGGGCGCGCTTGCCGCGCAGCCCCCAGCTGTGGCCTGCCGAGTCGACAAGCTGCCGAAAATCAGCGTCGTGGATTTCAAGTCGTGTCACGCGCACTTTACGATGCCACAGGTCTACCAGCTCGAGGCGCAAGTCAGCGCGGCCCACCGCAAGCACTGGCACGCTACGGCCATGGCTGGTATCAGTAAGTGCCAGATGCCCCAGCGAGGCCGTGACGTGCGGAAAATCACTCCACGGCGACAATTCCACCGTGAAGGGAGCCAGCACCAGCTCCGAATTTTTGGTGAGCTGCTCGCGCACGGTGCGCTGCAAATAGCGCACCGCGTAGTCGCGCCCCAGCAGCCACACGGCCACGCCTAGCCCCAGCAGCAAGGTCAAGAGAAGTAAAAATCCAACAGCCAGCACTCGCCGGAAGGAAAGGGATTTCATGCGGCAATTTACGTAGTTCCGGCCCAGCCCCGATGGCCTGTTATGCTTCTGTTAAAACCGCAGCTTCCCTACATACGGGAAGATTCCGCAACTAGCCGGATAGGTAGGGTGGCGCACGCCGCGCCCTACCTTTACGGCCGGCCGCCGCGAGCTTTTTTAAGCTTCGGCGCGTACAATGCCGCGTGTAATCTGTTATTGCTTTGCTTTAGCCACTTTTTCTTTCACTCATGCCCAACCCAGCTGTTTCCATTGACCAACTGAGCATCGACACCATCCGCCTGCTATCGGTGGACATGGTGCAGAAAGCCAACTCCGGCCACCCCGGCCTGCCCATGGGGGCCGCCCCGATGGCCTACGTGCTTTGGTCAAAGTTCCTGCGCTTCAATCCCCAAGACCCCAAATGGCCTAACCGCGACCGCTTTGTGCTGTCGGCCGGCCACGGCTCGGCGCTGCTCTATAGCCTGCTGCACCTCTACGGCTACGACCTGCGCATGGACGAGCTAAAAGAGTTTCGCCAGCCTGGCTCGCGCACGCCCGGCCACCCCGAGTCTAACGTGACGCCCGGTATCGAAGTAACCACCGGCCCGCTCGGCCAGGGCTTCGCCAACGGCGTGGGCATGGCTATGGCCGAAGCCCACCTGGGCGCGATGTACAACAAGCCCGGCCACGAAGGCATTCAGGACCACTACACCTACGCCATCGTGAGCGACGGCGACCTGATGGAAGGCATTGCGGCTGAGGCGGCTTCGCTGGCAGGCCACTTGCAGCTCGGCAAGCTCATCTACCTCTACGACGACAACAATATCTCGCTCGACGGCCCCACCAGCTTCGCCTATACCGAGAACCCGATGCTGCGCTTTGAGGCCTACGGCTGGCACACTCAGCACGTAGTAGATGGCAACAGCATCGATGAAATCGAAGCCGCCATCAAAGCCGCGCAACTGGTGAAGGACAAGCCGTCTATCATTTCGGTGAAAACTATCATCGGCTTTGGTTCGCCGCTGGCTGGCACCAATAAGGCCCACGGTAGCCCACTCGGCCCCGACAACGTGAAGAAAGCCAAGGAGTTCTTTGGCTGGGACCCCGAAGCCACCTTCGTGGTGCCCGACGAAGTATATGCCCACCTGCGCGGCCCCGGCGAAAAAGGTGCCGAGCTGCAAAAAGCCTGGGACGAGCAGTTTGCCAAGTACGAAGGCGAGTTCAAGGCTGAAGCCGAGCAGTTCCACGTTTCCTTCAACGGCAACCTGCCCGAAGGCTGGGACGCTACCCTGCCCGTGTACACGCCCGCCGATGGCAAGCTGGCTACCCGCCAGGCCTCAGGCAAGGCTCTCACGGCTATCAAGAAAGCTGTGCCCTTTATGTTTGGCGGTTCGGCTGACTTGGCTTCGTCCAACGAGATGGATAAAGTAGGCGACGACTCGTTCCAGCCCGGTCACTATGAGCGCTCCAACATCTGGTTTGGGGTGCGCGAGCACGCCATGGGCGGCATCATGAACGGTATCGCCCACCACGCTGGCCTGCGCACCTACGGCGGTACCTTCCTCACGTTCAGCGACTACATGCGCGGCGCCATCCGCCTCACGGCGCTGGCCGAGTCGGCCTCTACGTTCGTGTTCACCCACGATAGCATCGGCCTGGGCGAAGACGGCCCCACCCACCAACCCATCGAGCAGGTGACCTCGCTGCGCACCGTGCCCAACATCGTAGTGCTGCGCCCCGGCGACGCCAACGAAACCACCGAGGCTTGGCGCATCGCCATGAATACGCCCAAGTCGCCGGTGTGCCTCATTTTGTCGCGCCAGGCGCTGCCCATCTTCGACCAGTCGGTGCTCGGCTCGGCTCGCGAAGGCGTGGCCAAAGGCGCCTACATCTTGAGCGAAGCCGACGGCGGCACTCCCAAATTCATCCTCATCGCCACTGGCTCGGAAGTAAGCCTGGCGCTGGAGGCCCAAAAGGCCCTGCAAGCCGAAGGCACCGCTACCCGCGTAGTAAGCATGCCTTCGTGGGAGCTGTTTGAACACCAGGATAAAGCCTATCGCGAGCAAGTGCTGCCGCCCACTGTGCGCAAGCGCGTGAGCATCGAAGCCGGCTCGCCCATTGGCTGGGCCAAATACACTACCGACGAAGGTGCGAGCATCAGCATGAACCGCTTTGGCGAGTCGGCCCCGGCCGATTACCTGTTCAAGGAGTTCGGCTTCACCGTGGATAACGTGGTAAAAGTAGCCCACGGCGTGCTCAGCGGCCAGCCCGCGGAGGAGCCTAAGAAGCAGGTTGTTTCGTAGGTTATTCTTCGAGAGTTTTAAGTTAAAAAAGCGCCCCGCTGGCATTTGCCAGCGGGGCGCTTTTTTGTCAGGTAGCAGCTTAGGCTATGCGAGTCCAAGCTGCTAGACTTGTTCTGAAATTAGGAAAAATGTAAAAAACGGGTCATACTGCACTGCGTTCAGTATGACGCTCGTCTATAGGACTTTTGATTTGTAAATAAGTCTACTTTATTACCGCTTCGAGATATAGCGGCTGCAATCGGTGCCAATGAGCCGGTCGTCGGGCAGTAGTTTTTTGAGCATGTTTAGCCGCGTTTTATTCCCTGCATTAGCTTCCACGCTCACGATTTCGTACCCCAGGCGGCGGGCAGCTAGGTCGAGCTCCGGGTTGTAGTACTTCTCTTTCACAGCCACCAATACCCGCAGAAAATCTGTTACTTGGGTGAGCGTGGTATGGGTTTGGTAGAACTCGCGTAACTGAATCGGAAGCAGGTCGAGCTGCGCGGCGGCGGTCAGGTCGAAGTAGGTGCGCAGGCAGGTTTCGGCCTGGTGGCCTTTGTCCCAGCCGTGCAGCAGTTCTTGCTGCGCCTGGGTTGGGCGGGCTAGCTTATTGGCCAGCAGGGCGGCGGCATCCAGATACTTATCGGCGTTGTGGGCGGCTTCGACGGCCCATTCGTAGTGCGGTACGGCCAGGGTGGACTGGCCCAACTGCGTGTATAGGTCGCCCGCCTTTTCGTGCTGGTTGATGCTGCTATACAGCTCGATAGCTTCCAGTAGTAACCCGCCCTCTACCAGGCACTCGGCAGCGGCAAGGGTGTCGTGCAGGTGGTCGCGGTAGAGGGCCGCCGCCTCGCGATGGTAGCCGCCTTTACGCAGGGTTTTGGCAGCGGCCCGGAAGTCACTGAGCAGATGCGCGTAGATATAGGCTGCCTTTTTGGGTCGGCCAGCTGCTTCCTCCTGCTCGGCCGCCTGGCGGTAGCGGGCCATCAAAGCTAGCCGCGTCGAGGCATCCAGGTTCCAGGAATCGACTCGGCCGCCGCCACCTAGCCGGCTGAGGTCGAAGTTGGTAGCGCGTGGCCCGAGTTGCGACGAAGGCGGCGCGGTGCCTCGGTTGAGGTATGGGCTATCTAGCGGCAGAGCGTATTTCAGTGCCTCGGCCAGGTCTTGCCCAAACAGGTCGAGTAGGCGCTGCACTTCATTATTGCGCCGCCGTTCGAGCTCATCGAGGTTGCCAGCAAACCATTTTTCTAGTTTCTCCAATAGCCTATCGCCAGCTTTGCCCGCCCCGTGGCCTATGCCGATGCTGCCCAGCTTGCTTAGTGCACCAGCAGCCCCGGCCAACAGCGCACCCAGCCCAGCTGTGGCCGCCAAACCGGTTTGCAAAACACCCTGGCCTATTTTGTCTAATGCTTGTTGCAGCGGGGTGCGCGGAGCGGGCTGGCCGGGTATGTCGGTCAGCGGCGAAGTGCCAATATCGGCTCGCAGCGAGTCGAGTAATTCAGCGGTAGTAGGGGGCAGCAGCCGAATGCTATGCAGCCGCAGGCCGGCGTGCAGCGGCACGTAGAGCCGGCCCGCCACTACGCCGTAGGG
>CAXUKA010000161.1:0-13645 GCA_964251335.1 uncultured Hymenobacter sp. | reverse complement strand
TTTCTGTGCTGCTATTGCGCAGGATTGGCCGACAACCTACTTCCTAAACAGCTTCGTCTTAACTATGCGCTCCTTCCATACGTTTTTGGGCATTCCCCGTTAGCGGCCCACTGGCCCGGCTGCTGTACTGCTTACTAAGGGCCCGCGCTTATTTTTTGAGCAGCCCCAGGCGCACCAGACTTTGGGCCGTATCGACAATCGCGGTTTCCACGGGCCGGGGCGACCAGCCCAGCAGCCGCTGGGCTTTCTCGCTGCTGGCCTCCATATACTGGCCTAGCAGGGGCAACAGACTTCGCAGGGTTGGGTTGCGCCAGGCGGCCAGGCGCAACAGCCAGCTGGGTAGCTCTTTACTCGGCACGTTGGCAGCCGCGCTGCCCAGGTGGCGCTTCAGCACGGTAGCAATAGCCAGCAGGGACCAGCTTTTGCCCGAAGCGGCCAGAAACCGCTGCCCCTTGGCGGCCGGGTGCGTCATCGCGCGCAGGTGCAAATCGGCCACGTCCCGGACGTCTACGTAGCAGGACGAGATTTTCGGGCAGCGCGCTATTTCCCCGTCCAACATGCGCCGGGTCAGTTGAATGGAGTGTGAAAAGTCCGGCCCTAACACCGGCCCCAACACGCCTACCGGATTAACAGTAGCCAGCTCCAGCGCGCCGCCCTCGCGGGCAATGAAGTCCCAAGCCGCCTGCTCGGCCAGTGTCTTGGATTTTTGGTAGGCCGGCGTATCTCCATCCAGGCGGCTCCAGTCGGCTTCGGTAAACGGCGTCGTCCGGCCCCTGTGGCCCATACCAATAGCCCCGAAGGCCGAGGTAAGCACCACCCGCTGCACGCCGGCAGCGCGGGCGGCCCGCAGCACGCGCAATACCCCCTCGCGGGCGGGGACAATTAATTCATCTTCGTGCTCGTACTCATTCAGGGGCGTGGGCGAAGCCACATGCAGCACATACGCGCAGCCGGCGACGGCGTCAGCCCAGCCCGCATCCGTGCCCAATTCGGCCACCACGAAAGAAAGTCGTTCCCCCGCATCCATGCCTGCTTCGTGAAGCATGGCCCGCACCTCAGCCTCCCGACTGAGAGCGCGCAGGGTAGCGCGTACCTGATAGCCGGCCTGAAGCAAGTGCAGGATGCAATAGACCCCGATAAAGCCGGAGCCGCCCGTTACCAGCACGGTCGTTTTTTCGCTGGAAGTAGTCATGTCCTTGTTGCGTTTTTACGGCACAAAGGTCCGGCACCGGGCAATCGGCTTGTTTTGTTGTAACGTCCAAATACGGTTGCTGAAACGTTCAAATTTGAACGAACTTCGGCTAGCCCAACCAGTGTCTGCTCTGGGTAAGCATCGTCAGAATTACGGCGACTACCCGCTTCTTATCGGGTAACACCGCACCCATCGGGCCGTCCCAAACCAACAGCTAACTTGAGCTACCCGGCCAGCAAGTCGTTATACCAGCTTTTAGCGGCTTGCTCAATCGTATGCCGCAGTTGGTTCAACACCACCGCACCTTCAAAAGAGGGAGTGGTGCGGGTGCTGCAGCTTTCGCCGGTCAGGCGCAGGGCTTCGGTCTGAAATGCCTCGTCGTATCGGGCGACGTCCCGCTCTTTTTTGCGGTCTTAACAGAAAAGAGACACTAAAAATCAACCTATCATTATTCACTGTCCATTTTCACTAGACTACCCTTCTGCTAATTATCGCTTAAGGCACCAACAGCGCATAGAGCAGGTAGCAAATTACCCCGCCAAGTAGCGCGACCAAGAAGCCATTCATCCGCTTGTTCTTGAGAAAGAACAGCATCACTAAGCCACTCAGCGACACCAGGGTCAGGAAGCCGGCCGACACGTCAATCACCCAGCTCCACCCGGCTCCGCTGTCGCGGCCTTTGTGCAGGTCGTTGAGCACGGCCACCAGCCCGAGCCGCTGCTCGGTCAACTCAAAGGTGCCGTTGTGCCGATTGATAAAGGCGTCGGCACTGTAACCCGGTCCTTTGAAGGAAACCGCGCACTGGTCGTCCTCCACCCGAAAGTCGCTGACGTAGCCCTGGACGCGGTAGTTATGGCGCAGCAGCTCCACGACTTGCAGCTTCTTGATAGCTGCCGTATCCGGGGTGTTTACCCAGGTGGCGGGGAGGGTGCCGGTGGCTTTGCGCTCGACCTGCTGGCCGTCGAACCAGTCGGCGTGGTTGAGGGTAATGCCCGTCACGGCGAAGAACAAGACCACCAGGAAGCTGAGCATCGACAGGTAGAGATGCAGCCACCGCGACCAAGCGGCCGTGCGCTTGCGCCACACTTGTTTGGGTTTGTCGGTAAGCCCGGCAGTTGATTTTGGCCGCTCGTTAGTTGCCTTCATTGAGTTTCTTGCGGTAGTCTACAGCGGCTGATGCGACCTCCACGTTGGCGGGCAGGTCGAAGTGCTGGGGCTTTTTCGCGTTGAGTTCCTGCTTCAGCAATTGATGCGTGCCGTGCTCGCGGGCCACTTCGATGAATACGGTGTAAGTGCCCTGGTTCACCAGCTCGCCCTTGTCGTCTTTGCCGTCCCATTTCAGGGTGTATTTGCCCGGCGAGCGGGTGGCGCTGGTGGTGGAGCTGATGCTGTTATTCCCCGCCGCAAATTGGTCGTAATACGCTGCATACCAAAAGCTCATGTCATGCAGCCAGCGGGGCTTGTTGTACCACAAGGCCAACTGCCGCACCGGCTTCTGCTGCTTATCCACCACCCACACGGCCACGAATGGACGGTGCACCCGCACGCCTTCCGTAGTGGCCAGCTCCAAGCTGATGGCCACTTCATACTGCGCATCCCAAGGCTTGTCTTTGGTCACGGACACCGGCTTTTTAGTGACCGCCGGTGCGGCTGGCAGCGTCAGGTTTTTCCAGCCGGCGCTTTCCAAGCGCTGGCCGTCGGCCGTCAGCAGCAGGTATTCGGCACCGGGCACGGTGGCTAGTAGTGCCTGACCTTCGGCGGGGGGGAGCACGTTTAGAGCGGTAGCTAGCGCGCCGGCATCGGTGGCCTGGTCGGCTACCACCGTAGCACTACGCACGCCGCTGGCGGGTAGCCCCGTGCGCGGGTCCACAATGTGCGAGTACCACTGGCCGCCAATCAGTTCACCACGCCGGTAGTTGCCGCTGGTGGCAATGGTTTTGTCGTGCACTTGCAGCTGCGCGATGGGCGGGTCGTTTTCGGCGTCGGCCTGCGGATTGCTCACTTGAATCTGCTCGACGTGCTCGCCGCGCACCAGAATATCGCCTCCGATATTGACCACCACGCCCCGCACGCCGGGCGTGGACAGTGCCGCCTCAGCAGCCTTATTCAGGATGTAGCTTTTGGCAAACGAATTGAGCACCAGCGGCGCAGCGCTGGTGCGCTGCACCGTGTGGTTCTGGGCATTCAGCACGTAATGCTGCTGGTGCACGGCCGCCACGGCGGCGGCAATTTCGGCGGTGGTGGGCCGTCGATTCTGCTTGGCGGCGGTGCGCCAGAGCTGGCTAATGGTTTCGGCCGAGGCATCGAGCGCGCCGTGGCTCTTCACGCGCCACTGCTCGAAGAGGGAAAGTACTTCATAGAGTTCGGGCGAAACAGCTGTGGGCTGTTTGCCGGCATTCATCCACTGGCTGAATTCGCTGGTTGCGTCGTAGCCGCTGAGGATTTTATTCAGGCGGTCTACCTCGCGGAGCGCGGCGGCTTCGGCAGCAGCGGCCGGTTGGTCGGCATCGGCTGCTAGCTTGATTTCCAGCGAGGTGCCCAGCACGTTTTCGTAGTCGGCCACATAGAGCTTGGTGGCGCGGTGGGGGAGGAAGGCGAGGCTGCCAAGCCCCGCCAGCAGCAGGAGCACCCGGGCTGAGCGCGGGGAAAACACGTTGGTCATCTGGGAAAAATTACGGATTGAAATGGCCGGGGGCAAGTTATTCAATTTATCGGCTGAGGATACGAATAGCTCAACAAACAGTGGTGGCGACTCGGGCGAAATGCTGAGTTGGTAGCCCGAACCTCGGGGCTGGCTACTAGGCTCAGAGCCACAAGTATCGGCGTTTTTGGTAGCGTTGCGCAAGGTTCTCGACCAGCCCCGGTTAATTGCCGCCGTAGTCTTTCGATTTATCGCACCACACTTCCTGCGTGTGGCTGAGCTAGTGGGCGCTGCTTTTCAGGCGGGCAGAAAAAAATATTGCGCGGGCGTGGGGGTAGCCGCCGGTTGGCGCATCTCCTTACTAGACCGGCGGCTTTTCTGGTGGAAGCAAGGCCGCTGGCTCCTCACTTTTTATCAATCGGGTTTATGAATACGATGCCCATCACCGTCGGCGTGGCTAGCCGCCCCATTCCCAAGCGTCGGGCGACCAGCCCATCGCACGCCACCGCTACTACCTACCGCCAGTATCCGCTAGCCGAAATCGTGCGTGACCTGGCGGGCTGGACCCTACCCACTTACCGGCCGGAGGCGGGCCGGCAGCCCGAGGGCTGGCAATTAGCCTAAGCAATTCAATGAATTTTAAATGTTTGTTGATTAACTAGTTAAATCAGAATGCGTACTCACCGTGGCCGGCCGGCGCTTCTCGTATTCCTGCTATGGCTGTTGGCTGCGCCGGCTGCTTGGGCCACGCACATCGTGGGCGGCGAGCTGGACTTGCAGCACCAGACGGGTAGCACTTATACCCTCACGCTGACGCTGTATTTCGACGCCATCAATGGCAACCCGGCCGCGCTCGACCAGGCTCTCACGGCGGGCATTTTCGACAAAGCCACCAACCACCAGTTGCAAAGCGTGGTGCTGCCGCTCACCAGCAACACCTTCGTGAGCTACACTAATCCCGCCTGCGCGGTGGGTTCGCTCAGCACGCGCAAGCTGCTCTATGTGAAGGATATCATCCTCGATGCAGCTACTTACACCAGCACCCAGGGCTACTACGTGGCCGTGGAGCGCTGCTGCCGCAACCTAGCCATCAGCAACATTGTGAGCCCCGGCGCGGCGGCCCAAACCTTTTACCTGGAGTTTCCGGCCGTGGTGCGTAGCGGCCAGTCCTTTATCGACTCCACGCCGCGCATCTTCCCGGCGCTGGGCGATTATGCCTGCCTGGGCAACTTATTTTACTACGACTTTGGCGGGCAGGACGCCGACGGCGATTCGCTGGCCTACGACATGGTAACGCCCCTAAATGGGCACGCCACCGCCGTAAACCCGATTCCGGCCCCGCTGGCCGCGCCCTACACCACCGTCACCTGGAGTGCTGGCCTGAGCACGACCAACCAGATACCGGGCACGCCGGCCCTGGGCATCGACGCCCGCACCGGGCGGCTCACGGTGCGGCCTAGTCGGCTGGGGCTGTTCGTGTTTGGAGTGCGCTGCTCGGAGTATCGCCGGGGCGTGAAGATTGGCGAAACGCGGCGCGACTTTCAGCTTTATGTGCTGGCCTGCCCGCAGAACAACCCGCCCGTAGTGACCGTGCAGGCCAATGGTCGCCGCTACCAGGCCGGCCGCGACACGGTGCGCCTGCTGCCCAGCGGCCCGCGCTGCCTCACCCTGCGCTACACCGACCCCGACCCCAGCTCGGCACTCACGCTCACGGCCCGGCCCGTCAATTTCAATGACGCGGCCACTGCGCCTAGCTTCACGACCAGCACCAGCGGCACGGTGCACGCCAGTGGCCAGCCCGATACGCTCACGGCCACACTTTGCTTTCCGCAGTGCGCCGACACCAAGGGCAAAGTGTATTTGCTGGATGTGCTGGTGGCCGACAATGGCTGCGCGCTGCCCAAGCGCGACACGGTGCGGGTGGCCTTTGTCGCCACGCCGCCGGCGAGCACCGTGCCGGTGCTTACTACTAGTTTTCCGCCCGCCTCGCCCAGCGATACCACCACCGTCCTGGTGCGCGTGGTGCTCAATCAGCCCTATTCGGCCACCCTGCTCGGCACCGACACGGCTCCCAATATGCTGGCGCTCACAGCTACTGGCCAGGGTTTTGCGCTGCCCGCCGTGGGCATGAGCTTCGCAGCCCAAAATGGCACCGGCCGCGCTACGGCCACTTTCACCTGGACGCCCACCTGCGGCCTGGCCACCGGCACCAACGGGCTGCGCGTGCGCTTCGCCCTCACCCAAAGCGGCAGCCTTTGCACGCCGCACGTGCTGGTCCGCAACGTGCGGTTTGTGGTGGCCCCGACCGCCGACTCGGTGGCCTTCCACCCACCCAACATCATCACGCCCAACGGCGACGGGCTGAACGACCTGTTCCGGCTGCCCGACCTGCCGCCCGATTTCTGCGAAACTCAGTTTGCCGGCGTGCAAATCTTCTCGCGCTGGGGCCGGCTGCTTTACCAGTCGGGCAGCCGCAGCTTTAGCTGGGGCGGGGCCGGCGAGGGAGCCATTTACTACTACCTCATCACCTACACCGACGGCCGCCGCTACAAAGGCTGGCTCGAAGTAGTGCCGTAGGGCGCGGTTCGCTCATTATTTCTCCCATTTTTCACTTTTTGTATGAACCACATTTTTTCGCGTGGGCTAGCTTCCAAAGCCCTCACCTTGCTAGCCCTAAGCGCCACCACCTTGCTCGGCGGCTGCTGGGAAAAAGACAAAGACAGCAGCAGCTGCACCCCCAAAGGTGCTACATGCGACACCGCCGCCGTAGTCGTCGACCTGAGCAAAACCACCGGCTGCGGCCTGGCCCTGCACCTGGCAGACAGCACTTACGTCATTCCTACGGGCAGCACCTGGACTAATTTCCTGCCTAAAGCGGGCCAAAAAGTCAAGGTCGGCTACACCGTAAAAGCCAACCAAAGCGCCAACACCTGCGCAGCGGGCAAGCTCGTAGAAGTGGGCTGCATCACCTTGACTGCGACGACGACCACTGGAGCTAACTAAGCCGAGGGCAATAAAAAAGCGCGCTCCTACTAGCGGAGCGCGCTTTTTGGGCTACTTACTAGAGAGTGTGGACGGGTAGAGCGCATATTTGCTAGATGCGACGACAGGTACTGAGTGAACAAGCATGGCAAGCTATCGCACCGTTGGTAGACGGACACCTTCCTTTAGCCGTTGCTCATTTGGTAGCCGCCTTAGATTGGCTGCGCTACTTGTCCGCATAGGCTAGTTTTTGTTAAACTCGCCGATGTGCCACAGGATGCCGGAGGGGTCGTGGACGAACCCTTCCTTGCCCCACGCTTCTTGGCGGATAGGCACAATTCGTACGCCCTCGTACTTGCTGGGTAAGTCCAGCGTCGCTAGTTCAGCCCAATACTGCTCCACATCCGCTACTTCCAGAAACAGCATGGTGTTATCAACCCAATCTTTCATGTAGTAATCCTGCAGGTAAAAGCCGACGCCCTGTAGCGCGAAATACGACATAACGGGAGAGATAACCACTTCAGAGAAGCCGAAGGCGCGGTAGAAACTACGCGAGACAGCGAAATCTTTGGCTCCGATAAAGCAACGAATAGAAAGGGCTTGTGAGGGCATGTTATTAGGAGTTGAAAAAGGCTCTTGCCTACTATGGCCAGCATTGCGGGGCAAGATGGGCTTTAATTACCAATTTGGTGTTTCGGCAAGGGCGAACAATGGCTTCTGGTTATTGATTGTCCACACAGCCTAGCTTACTCAAAAGCGCAGGCCCACCTGCACCCCCGGCCAAAAGCGCACGCTGGAACGCTCGTTGCCGCCATCAACCCAAAGCCATTGGTTGTGGCCAAAATTGCCGTGCTGGGTGCCGTGGCTATCGGCGGTGGCCAGGTTGAAGGTGGGGCCGAGCACTAGCGCCCACCGGCCCTCGCGCCTGAGTTGCCAGGCCAGCTGCGGCCGCAGCTGCGTCAGGTAAGTTGGCCCGGCACCCTCGTCGCCATCGTGGCCCAGAAACCATTGTACCAGGTCGAGGCTGGGCGTGAAGCGGCCCCGGGCGCGCCCCGCCGTGCCCAGGCCCACGCCCCAGGCGGCACCCGCGTGGTGCTCGGCTGGCGCAACTGCTACGCCCAGCACCATGTATGCGCGTGCTACTCCCACCTTGGCCACCGCGCCCACGGGCAGGCTTTCACTAGCCCAGGCTTCCCCATGCAGGTAAATGCTTTTCCAGCTAGTGCTTAAATCCCGGCGTTGGTCGGGGACTGGTGCGGCAGCTAACCCGGCTGTCGCACCAGCCGGCAGGCTCAGCATAGGCGGCAACGGTTCTGCTCGGCTTGCTGGCAGGAGGGCAACCGATTTTGAGGATAACTGACTAATTGAATGCGCATTGGCAGCTGGTGCGTGGGCTGATTTAGTCAGCGATGATGGATGAAGTTGGCCAGCTGGCTTAAATGCCGCGCCCACGCGTTTGCCCGTCCGATAATGGGTGGTATAATTGGCCGGAAACCCTGGCGCAGACGGTGTTATGGTAGAAGGCGTGGAGGTTGTGCGTGGGCTAGCTAGCGTGGAGGAAGGCCGTTTTTGGTAAGTAGGCGACCGGGTAAATCCACCAGTTGGCGGGGTGGCTAGCGGCTGCGCACCAGCCAAAGCGTGATACCTAGCAGCCAGCCCAGATGCGGGAGGAGCAGACCGAAACTCCTGCTTGCTCTTGGGCCGGCGGCTGGCCGCCGCGTGGCCAGTGACTGCTGGTGCTGCAAGGGACGCGAATAGCTTGGTCTCAGGAGAGGGTAGGGGAGTAAGGGCAGTACGGGGTAGCGGCTGTCGTGAAATGCTCGTCTGTCCCGCGCTTGTGCCAACCGTTACCGAGTTGGTTGCTACGCCATTCACGACCGTGACGCCGAGCGGCACGGGCGCGTGTTCGGGCCATAGCACCACCTGGCCAGCGAGCAGGCCGTAGGTAAGGTGCTCACTGGCGAGCACTTCGCGCAGCAGCACGCCTGCCGGGCGCGCCGGGCCGGGGCGTACCTGGTAGCGATGCGCCAGCGGCACCAGCGAGCTGCTGTAGCTGAAAGGCAGCCGACTCTGGCGCGACAGCTCAGCCAGCACCTCACCCAGCGAGCGGCGGCCCGGCGTCAGCCGGATGGGTTGCATCAATTCAGGTGGTGCCTGGGCGCTAGCGGTCAAACTACTAGCCAGCCAGCCGGCTAGCAGCGCAGACCGCCAGTAGCGGCTAAGCCGGCTCACGGATGAGCCGCCCGCGCGGTCGAATCGGGGGCAGCAGCGGAAACTGGCGCGCAGCCCGCGCCTTCCAATACGTAGCCGCCGTGCCCGTCGGGCCGCAGGTGGCTGGCCGTGGCGGCAGCTAGCACGGCCAGCACCTGCGCAGGGCGCGGGTGGGCGAAGGTGCCGGTGAAGTGGCATTGCCCCAGGCTAGCCGAGCGCCAGGCCACCGCCGTGCCAAATGTGGCCCGCAACGTCTGCACCACCTGGGCCACGGGGGCATCCTGAAAACGCAAGGTATCGGTTTGCCAGGCCCGGAAGTTCTGGTTGGGCGCGGCCGTGCGGCGCGGGGCCGCCGCTACCCGGCCCGGCGCATCGGCGGCGTGCAGGGCAGCGCGGGTGCCGGCCGTCAGCAAGATGCTATCGGCCGGGGCCAGGTGTATCAGCCACACCTGCCCGCTGGTTACGCTCACTTCTACCGAGTCTTCGGCCGCGTAGGCGCGCACGTTGAAAGCTGATTTGGTGGCCCGCACGCGGGCGATGGCAGTGTTTAGGACGAACGGCCGATTGGAAGCTGGCGCTACGTTGAAATACGCCTCACCAGCCAACTGTACCGCTCGCCCGCCCGCTCCGGCTGGGGCCGCCAGCCCCCGGTAGTGCAGCCGCGAATGCGCATTGAGCCACACCTGGCTGCTGTCGGGTAAACGAATGGCTTGCCGGTAGTTAGCGCTGGTGTAGTTAACTACTGCCTCGGGGTTTGGCGCGGGGCGGCTCAGCCATAAGTAGCTGCCGCCCACTGCTGCAACCAGGGCAGCGGCGGCGGGCCACCAGCCCGCTGCCCACGGCTGCGCCACCGGCCCAAGTGGGTGGGCTACCGGCGCAGTAGGGGCAGAAGCCGGGGGGGCGGGAGGAGTGAGCAGCGGACTAAAGCGCTGCCAGGCCGCTTCCACATCGGCAGGCGAAAACAGCACTGGCCCGGTTGCCACCTCCCCGGCGCGCTCCCAGGCGCGGGTCACGGTGGTCAGGATTTGTAGATGCCGGGGGTCGGCCTGCACCCAGGCCCGCAGGTCGGTGCGCTCGCTCGCCGAAGCCTCGGCCGCCAGGTGGCGGGCCAGCAGCTCCCAAGGGGCGTCGGACGAGTCGGAATAGCGAGACATCAGTAAAGCGGGCGGCGTAGAAAAGCGGCCGGGCCACTCATAGGATACCTGACCGGGGCCGCACCCCCACGCGCTGACCAAAAATAAGTGCGAGGCGCGGTACCAGCCGGCAGAGGAAGTGCGTTGCCGCCAATTGACAGCAGCCGGCAGGCCGCCAGCCAAAGCAGCAGCCCGTACAAATTCTTAAGAATGCCAGCCAGCTCGCGGCGCAGAATGCGCAGGGCCTTGCCCATTTGGTTTTCCACCGTCTTGGGCGAAATTTCGAGGGCTTCGGCAATTTGCTGGTAGCTCAGCTCCTCGTAGCGGCTAAGCTCGAACACCAGGCGGCACTGCGGCGGCAGGTGGCCCAGGGCGGCGGCCACGGCTTCGGCTGCTTCGGCGGCATGCAGCGCGTCGAGGGCATCGGCGGCCACGGGGGCGCTGGCGGGTGGGGCATCGTCCCAGGCCAGCTGGCGCTGGCTGCGCTGCTGGTGGCGCAGGGCGGCATTGAGGGCCATGCGCGTGAGGTAGGCCCGGTGCGAGTCGATGGCCGGCAGGGTGGCCAGTCCCTGCCACACCCGCAGAAATACGTCCTGCAAAATGTCTTCCACCGCCGCCCGGTCGGGCACCACGCGGTACACCAGGCCGCCCAGCGGAGCGTAAAACGTTTTGAATAGCTGTTCGAGAAACGCCGTCGGGTTGGTCTGACGCAGTTGCGTCAGGCGTGCATCGAGGGCGGTATCGTCGTATTTAGCCATTGATGAAAAGCAGTCAGCTGCCCCGGATGCCAAGGCTGGCACCTGATAGGGGTGTCGCCCCAACCAAGTTCAAAGGTGCGGAGTTTCCAGAATAGGCGCTGATTTTTCTCCGCAAAAAGGTCGCCAGATGTGCTTATCAAGCCCATTCTCTGGCATCTGGCAGTGATGATTCCAGCTTTTTGCGAGCGCCGACAAAAGAAACGCAGATTTAACCAGCAGCAAAATCTGAGTGCTGGTGATGCGAGGCAAGAAAAAAACGGGCAAGCATAGGGGTAGCCAGCCGGTAGAGTATCCTACTACTGCCCGGCCTGGTAGCGGGTGCTGCTTTCCGCTTTTTAGCTTCTATCGCTGGTTCGCTTATGACCATATCTTCTGCTACGAAACTGACTTCTATGCTGGCTTCGGCGGCACTACTCATCGCGGTAGTGGCCTGCCAAAAACAAACTGCCACGCCGGCTAACAACCTGGCCGCACTACCGCTGGCCGTGCCCACATCGGCCGACAACCCCACCAGCCCCGCTAAGGTGGATTTGGGCCGGGCGCTGTTCTGGGACCCGGTGCTCTCGGGCGGGCGCGACGTGAGCTGCGCCAGCTGTCACCATCCCGCCAATGCCTACGCCGACGCGCTGGATTTGGCCATCGGCGAGAATGGGCAGGGCCTCGGCACGGCGCGGCACTTCCGCAGTCCCAATACCATCCCCTACGGCCAGCGCAATACTTCTACCGTACTCAATACCGCTTTCAATGGCTTGACTACCAGCGGCAGCGTAGCGCCCACGCAGGCACCTATGTTCTGGGATAGCCGGGCGCTGTCGCTCGAAACCCAGGCCCTGATGCCTTTAGCAAAGCTAGAGGAAATGCGCGGCCACCAGTACGCCGAAGCGGCAACTCCTGACTCGATAGTGGCGCGGCTGCGCCATATCCCGGCCTACGCTACGCTATTTCAGGCGGCATTTACTAGCTCACAACCCATTACGGCTACTACCATCAGTCAGGCCCTGGCGTGCTTCGAGCGCACGCTGGTGACGACCAATTCGCCCTTCGACCAGTACCAGCGCGGCAATACTGCGGCCCTGACTGCGCAACAGGTGCAGGGCTTGCAGTCCTTTTTGCAGAGTGGCTGCGGCAATTGCCACAGTGGCCCCCTGCTCAGCGACTACCAGCTGCACGTGATGGGCGTGGCCGACAATAGCAAAAACAGCACCTCCGACACGGGCGCCAATGGTACCTACGCCTTCCGCACCCCCAGCCTGCGCAATGTGGCCCTCACGGCCCCCTACATGCACAGCGGCACCTTGGGTACGCTGAATGACGTGCTCGATTTTTATGACAATGGCCGCAACACGGCCAACCCGCACGTGAGCACCGGCCAGCGCGATGCCCAGTTTCCGGGTCGGGTAGCGAATAAACAAGCTATTATCGCCTTTCTCAACTCGCTCACCGACAATAGCTTCGACAAAACGGTGCCTGCTACAGTGCCCAGCGGACTAGCGGTGGGCGGTAACATTCGCTGAGTTTTCGGCTCCTTTGTGGCAGCGGCCGCCTGAATCATCTAAGTAGTCGCCAGAATTCCACCAGAATTGACCGATTGCTTTGTTGTAAAGACAACCCCGTGCTGCTTTATGAAATTATTACTGGTCGAAGATGAGGCTGCCCTGCGCGAAACGGTGGTGGAAACCCTGCGCCAAAACGGCTACGTGGTGGAAGTAGCCATCAATTTTACCCAAGCCTACGAGAAAATCAAGCTCTATCGCTACGACTGCGTGCTGGTCGATTTGACCCTGCCCGATGGCGACGGCCTCGACCTGGTGCGGGCGCTGAAATCGGACGGCTCGGCAGCAGGCGTACTCGTGCTGACCGCCCGCGATGGCCTCGACGACCGGGTGAGCGGCCTCGACCTGGGGGCCGACGACTACCTGGTTAAGCCCTTCCATTTATCAGAATTGAATGCCCGGCTACGGGCCATTATTCGGCGGCGGCAGTTTCAGGGCCAGCACCACATTGTGTTTCGCGACCTGCTGGTGTGGCCCGAGCAGGCCGAGGTGCTGGTGCGCGGCGAGCCCTTAGCCCTCACGCGCAAGGAGTACGACTTGCTACTGTATTTGCTGGCTAACCCCGGCCGGGTGCTCACCAAAGAAGCCATTGCCGAGCACCTCTGCGGCGACCAAGTCGATGCGGCCGACTCGCTGGATTTTATTTATACCCACCTCAAAAACCTCCGTAAGAAGCTACAGGAGCGCGGGGCCGACAACTACATCCGCACGCTCTATGGGGTAGGCTACAAGCTCAGCGCGGAGTAAGCACTAGCCGAATAGCTGATGAAACTACTGACGGCCACCACGCGCTCCTATCTGCTGCTCACGGCCGGGCTGTTTGTGCTGGTGAGCGGCGTGCTATACCTGCTGCTGGGCTGGGCGCTGCGCCACGAGGCCGACGAGCAGCTCGCCAACGAGCGGGTGTACGTAGAGCGGCTGGTGGCCCGCGAGCAGCGCCTGCCTCCCACGCTGTTTGCCTACCAACTCGGGCGCAGCCAGCGGCCCCAGGCCACCGGCTTCAGCGATGCACTGCTGCTCGACTCGCTGGAGCACGAGTGGGTGCCGTTTCGCCAGCTCACGTTTCACTTGCCGGCTACCAAAGCCGGGCAGCCCGCTGAATGGCTAACCCTGCGTAAGTCCTTGGTAGAAACCCACGACCTGCTGCGCGTGGTGCTGGGGGTGATGCTCGGCGC
>CAXUKA010000160.1:0-13646 GCA_964251335.1 uncultured Hymenobacter sp. | reverse complement strand
CATCAATGCCGGAGTGCTTATAAAAGCGCGCATCCTCGGTGGCAATCAGCGCTTTCACCAGCCAGGGCGACATCTGATTGAGCGGCACTGGCGAGCGGTTTTCGCGGAAGTAGCGGCCCAGCAATACACCATCCGAAGTGTACACTTCAGACGCTTGCTCAACTTTGGGATTTTCTAATTCTTCTAAACCCGGCGACTTGCCGAACAGAAACAGAAAATTGCTTTTGACCAGCAACGGATAGGCCAGAAAAAAGCCCACCCCAATGAAGAAGGTAGTCCAGGCTACGCGCACGAGGCGGCGAGTGCCCCGGCCGGGGCGAGGGCCTTTGCGAGCGGGGGCGGCAGGTGTCGGGCGGTTGGGCGAGGATGGGGTGTTTTCGTCGGCCATGAACGGCAGTTAGCGAGAGCGAGGATGGGCAAAGATACCTCCAGCCCAACGCTACGCGGCTTTTAACAGTGCCCGCAGGTGGGCATGCTCGCGGTAGCGCTGGTAGCCGATTTCGAGTAGCGCGGCCAGCGAGAACGCTAAACCCAGCCCGTAGCTCCAATTTAGATAGCGCAATTGACGCATGGTGGGGGCATCGACGGCCCGCAGGTAGAGGGCCAGGCCCCATAGCTCATCAATGATGGTAAACAGCCAGAGGACCACCGCCACCCGGCGGCGCATATTGCTCAGCACCAACCCCCAGCGAAATAAATACAGCACTAAACCAGGTAGCGTAGCCAGCACCAGCAACGGCCGCTCGCGCAACAGTGGAACGCCTAGCAATACAATGGTAGCCGTTTCCTTAGCCAGTTGAAGCGCCGCCAGCCCGCGCCCCACGGACGACAGCTGCTTGGGCGACGGAATGGGGTGGGCGTGCGCGTGCGGCATAGTGAGATAAGCGTAAGTGCAGGCAAGATACTCGCTACCCGGCTACTAGCCCAAAGCTGCCCGCCGCGCCAGCCGAGCTAGCGCCGCACCACCAGCCGCTGCACCTGGCAGCGCCACGTAAGCACCACTATGAGGAGGCCCTTACTTGAATCGAGCAATAAATTGTCGGGCCGGCCGAAGGCCATGTAAATGCCGATGCCGATACCTATCCACCACCAGCCCAGTAGGTAACACGGCCCCGCGTAGCCCCGCCGCCGCTGCCACACCCGCACAAAAGCCAGCGCCGCCAGGAGCGACACCAGCAGCAAAAACCACCCTGTGATGTATGCTAGAAAGGCCGTTTCGGGGCCGTATTTCACCTGAAACTGCGCCAGGGTAAAAGTCGGGTAAAAGAATGCCCCGCCGGTCAGCCCCAATTCCAGCACAGTAGCAATTCCAAGAACGATAAGTAGCAGAGTGCGGGGCATACAACACGCAGCAAAAAGACCAGCGACACACGGCCGCCGCTCGGCGGCGGGCGAAGCTAGTAAATATTGTGCTAACACTAGGCTTGTTTGCGCATTAACTATCAGCTAAAGCTTAGCTTTTCCAGCCCAAACAACATGGCCCCTACCCCACCCATTAGCACCGCCAACCATAGCGCCAGCGCCACGCAAGCGCCGCTCAGAAATACGGCCGTGGCCAGCACCCGCAGCCAGCCCGGCCCGGTGTAGGCCCGCAGCCAGCGCCATACCCACCACAACACTTGCGGCAGCAAAGCCAGCAGAAGCAGCCATTCCAACGTTAGCAAAACCGACTTGGCGGCGGGCGTACCGGGCCATATCTCAGCCAGAAAAACTAAGTTCAGCGCCCCGATTAGTAGGCTAAGTAGAGTCAACCACAGGCCGATGCCCAAGCCAGGCGGTGGGAACAAGCCAGCGAAAAGCAGTTTACGCATAGCGTTGATAATAAACGACTCGCGTTTTCTCAACGCCCCAAATTAAGAGCGCGCCCAGTGTGTAGGCCGCCATATCAATCCACTCGAAATGACTGCCCAGCACAATGGCCGCCAGCCGCGAGTGTTGCAGCCCCAGGTGCTGAAGCAGGTGCACATATTGCAGGCCTTCGATGGCATAGGCCACCAGCAGC
This sequence comes from uncultured Hymenobacter sp., assembly GCA_964251335.1. GTDB lineage: Bacteria > Bacteroidota > Bacteroidia > Cytophagales > Hymenobacteraceae > Hymenobacter. The sequence goes on along the minus strand of CAXUKA010000160.1, from coordinate 11,644 downwards.
ACCCCCACCACCGTGGGGCCGACGGGCAGCGCCGGGGCCACACTTTTCACCAGGCAATACAGGAATACCACGGCCAGCAAATCGCCCACGTAAGGCCGGATGATGCGGTCGTGCAGAAAGGCGGCGATGAAGGCTTCGAGGCAGAAAAGGCAAATGGCCAGATAGAGCCAGTTTTTTTGGGATTGAGGCATTGGGGATATTACTTGGTGACGATGTGGCCGGGGGTAGGGCTAGGCGGTTGGAAGGCGGCTCTACCGCGCCACGCGCAAATTTTGGCTTGGCCACTGCCAGGCACCCGTCGGACCGGTTGGCTCCGTAGCTGCTGCCGGCTGCTCGCCACGGGCCACCAGCGGCGCATTGAGCCGCTGCATCTCTTCAGCGCGGGCGTACTCGGTGGCGATGGCCGTACAAAAACGACCCAGGCCGTAACCGCCAGACCGCAGGGCGCGGCGGCAGGTCGCGTACACCGCCAGGGCGGTGCCGGCCATAAAGACACGGTAGAACTGTTGCCAAAACCAAGCACTCAGCCAGTTGCGCTTGGGCGAAAGCTGCCGAACGGCCAGGCAGTGATAGATAAGGTGCATTTCCTCATCGAGCAGAATGCGGCGGCAAATCTGTTGCAAAAGCCCTGAAAATGTGGCCTGATACAGCGCCCGGTAATAGACGGTAGCCACCACCTCGGCCGTGAGAATGACCCGCACCATGTGCACCAGCCCCAGCGGCCGGCCCAGCCAGCGGAATACTTCGTGCATCCAGTGGGTTTGGAGGCGCGGAATGCCTTGGCGGTCCATAAACTGCCCCAGCATTTCGGCGTGGCCTTCCTCTTCTTGGATGAACAGACGCATGGCCGCTGCGTAGTCGGCATCGCCAAGCTGGTCGGCCAGGGCCAAGAGGTGGTCGCCGCCGGTGCCTTCGCCGCGCTGGAAGGTTTGGAGCGAGGCGCTGACGGCGCGTTTTTGCGTGAGCGAAAGCTGATGCGGGTCGTCCCAAGCCAGGTCGGCAAAGCGGGCGTGGTTGGCTTGGAAATAGGTTTTTACGTCGGCGAAAGTCATCTTTTTGACACTTTTAAATACGAATCATGATTTCAAAAGCAACCCACAATAGACTGGCTATTTGAAAAAGAATTATCAGCACTAGCCACAAGAGAGCGACCAACACTAGCAGCAGAGAGTCCGACTTGTCTGGATTAATTAAGGACCAGCCGCCTGCCACTGCATAGCGCCAAATCAGCGTATGCGTAGTAAAAGCACTGATGCTTAACAGGATGAAACCTGCGAGCGTATTGCTCAAGTATTGCTTGCCCCAGGTTACTGCTAACCAGCATATCATTAAATATCCGCCCACACAAGTCACTGACCAGCAGACGCTACCCAGTAGCCACTGCCCCGGCGTGTAAGGCTTTGCAAACGGGTTACGCATGGCGCTTGACAGTTTAACTAACCCCAGCTTGAACTGCTGGTGTCGAAAGCCAGTATCAGCCCCAGAAACCAGACTATCAGGCAGATTACTTGGAACAGCAGCAGCCCGAAAGTCCAGATGGCGCTCACGGTGGTGAGCCAGAAGGGCTCGACTTCGGGGGCTACGGTGTCCCAGGTGCTGAGCATGGCTTTGTACCATATCAGCAGGTGGGCCGCGCCGGCCGTGCCGAGCAGCACTACTTTGGTGGATACATCATCGAGGTCTAGCAGGCTAGACAGTGCGCTGACGAATGCCAGCCAGCCGACCACGCAGGCCAGCGTCCAGGCTATGCTGCGTAGTAGCCATTGGCCCTGGGTGAGGGGCTTGCCGAGGGCGGTATTCAGGGTTAATTGTTGCATACTATTTTTAGAGAAGTGGGAAGCATGTCTGTCATGCAGCGCGCAGTGAAGCATCTCGCTCGCACCGTTGCTGACGTTTGGGATTACTGCTGCACGCGAGATGCTTCGCTGCGCGCTGCATGACCAACGCGGTTACTGAAGCACTGGCAGCGGCAGCAGCATCTCCGAAGCGGCGGTAGTGGACTTGGACGTGGGGCCGGCCGTGGGGCAGGTATCAGTGCCGCTGACTTTGCTCAGGATGGCTTCGAGCAGGGGACGCATGGCGTCGAGGTGGCGAAACTTGATGACGAAATTCCAGAGCGGCTCAAATTTTTTCCAGCCGCCGGCGTAGGCGAAATGCTTGAGCTGATGGCGCACGGTGTCGTGCACGAGGCTGGCTTTGGTGATATTCGACCAGGAGTAGAAATCGCGGTAGGCCTGGTCGTAGCCGTTTTTGAGCTGGCGGGCGGTGAGGTGCGGGCCGGGCTGGCACACCACGGTGCGGGTGTCGTACTCGTTCCAGCGGCGGTGCAGCAGGCGGCCCTCGGCTTCCATGCGCTGGAAAAGCGCCGTGCCGGGATATGGCGTAGCAATGTGGAAAGTGGATGTGGTAATACCCTGCTCAACAGCCCAATCAACAGTGCGCCGAAATACGTCGGGCCGGTCGTCGTCGAGCCCAAACACGAAGCTGCCGTTTATCATAATGCCCAAATCGTGCAGGCGGCGGATGGCCTGGGCGTAGTCGCGGCCCAGGTTTTGGGGCTTGTTGCTCGATTTTAGATTGACCGGGCTCAGCGTTTCAAAACCAACAAACAAGCTCCGCAAACCCGCTTGGGCGGCTTTTTCGAGCAAGCCATTGTCGCGCAGAATGCTATCGACGGTGGCTGCGCCCTGGAAGAGCCGGCCCATGCCGCGCATCCCTTCGAAGAGGCCGGCCGCGAAGCGCACATTGCCGAGCAGGTGGTCGTCGAGGAAGTAGAGGTGGCGGCCAGGCAGACGGTCGATTTCGGCCAGGGCGTCGTCTACGGTTTGGGTGTAAAACGACTTGCCGCCGGCAAAAAAGGCATCTTTGTAGCAGAAGTCGCAGTGGTGCGGGCAGCCCCGCGTCACGACTATCGAGTTAGGCACGAGGTAGCGCGTGCGCTTGATGAGGTCGCGCCGGATGGGTGGCACGCCCACCAGCGAGCGCCCGGCCGTGGACACGTAGCGCGGCCGCGCCTGCCCCGCCCGCCAGTCGCGCAGAAACTCGGGAAAGGTCTCCTCGCCCGGCCCCAGAAAGATGCTGTCGGCGTGCGGCGCGGCCTCGTCGGGCAGGCTCGTGACGTGCAGGCCACCCAGGCACACGTAGACGCCGCGGGCGCGGTAGTGGTCGGCCAGCGCGTAGGCCCGGTAGGCATTGGTGATGTACACCTGAATGATAACTAGGTCGGGCTGGTCGTCGAGGCGCAGGGCCTCCACGTGCTCGTCTTGCAGGTCGGCCTCCCAGTCGGGCGGCAGGTAGGCGGCGAGCGTGGCCAGGCCCAGCGGCGGGAAGAGTGAGTATTTAATTGGCCGCCAATAGGGGTTGGTGGCTTCGGTAAGGGCGGGAAGGATGAGTTTGACTTTCATAGTAGATTGATGGTTGAAATGCGGCCCCGGAGCTATTGCATGCTTCTATTTTAACTCCCGCCGCGCCCGCCGCTCGGCGGCCGTGCGGCTTTATCAGTAGGGGGCCGGCGAAGCGCGGCCAGGTGCCGGTGTGGGTCGTTCCAATACTGAGTCGTCGTAGCGGTTCTGAGGCTCTGCTCGCAGCTCAGTACCCAGTATTTGGCGCAACTCGGTCAGGTTGCAGGTGGCGTAGTCGGTTAAGCGCCAACGCACGATAGAGGGCGTGCGGCGGCCCCATTGGTAGTGTCTCCAGAGGTCAGGCCATTCGGGCGGGGTGAGCAGGGCCAGCGAGAGCAGCGCCAGGTTTGGGATTGACCAGTCGCCGTTGCCCAGCATGAACGCTTTGAGTCGCAACTCGTCGGCCGGCGTCATAGGGTAGCCTAGCAGTACGTGTTTCAGGTCGTGCGACTCGAAGCCCGGCAGCAGGTGCAGGCCGTGAGCCCCCAGCAAGTCGGCCACCGTGCGGCCCGCTGTGCCCGGCGGCAGGCACTGCAACTGCCGCTGCCGCGCTCGCAGCGTCGCCAGCCCGTACCACCGCTGATACGCCGGGATGACTATTCGGCCAAATACCCGCTCAATGAGCCAATGCACCCAGTAAGGCCGGGTGGTTGGTGGCGAAGAAATGATGCGCGACTGCATAAAGCGACGGTAAAAAGGTGGTTTACTGCCCTTGCAACTCCCGCTGCGCCTGCCACTCCGCGCCCGTGCGGCTCTGCCAATCGTGCAGCGGATATAGCTCCCGGAAGGCTGCCAGCTTCTGCCGCAGCAGCTCATGCGCCTCAGCCTTACTCACCGGGTGGTAATAGTTATCGTCGCCCGCGGCCACCAGCTGCGGCGCTTGGTCGATAATGGCCGCGTGCTCGGCCAGCACGGGCAGCACCCGCGCCGGCATATCGAGCAGGAAGCCGATATCGACCCGCGAAAAGCCCGGCTGGAGGTTGTATTCGGCAATCCAGATTTCCCAGTTGCCGGCCGCCAGGGCCATTATCACTGCGTAGGCCGCCCACGAGTTGAGGCGCACTAGGTTGAAAGCCGAGCGGCGCTGCCAGATTTTTAAGAGCACCGTAATGAGTCCGAACAAAGTCAGCAGCAGAAAGCCGTACACGCCGATACGCTTATAAGCCAAGCCCGTGTACACGATGTAGTAGTAGTTGCGTAGCCCTACCGAAATGGCTAGCACCACGTTTTGCAGCACCCACACCGTAGCGCCCCATCGTAGCAGCGATAGGCCGGGCTGGTAGAAATTGAGGTTGCGGCGGAAAAACCAGAGCATGATGCCGGCCGCCAGCAGAATACTGAAAATCAGCACGTAAGTACCCTCGTGCACAAACTGCGTAAGGTCTTGGCCTTTAGCAGGCACGAAGCCCAGCCATATCCAGTTGATATCGACCACGTTCACCACCAGCAGTAGCGCATTGAGCAGGCCAAAGCTTACCACGGCGGCCAGCCATTCCTTGCGGAGGTCGAGCATGGGGCGGGTATTATGCTGGAAATTGGGCCGGCGCACGCCAAATGAGGCCACCCGGTCGCGCTGCCGCCGCACAAATTCGCCAAAGCGTGACTCGTGGTCAAGAAAAAAGTGGATGGGCACCACCACCAGCGCACCCGCCGCGCCCACCAAGCACACCATAAAAAACAAAAGGTGTGGTATCGAAATATCAACAAATAGTCGCTCCAGCAAGTCGAACATCCCATTCCAAAACCGCGCACTCAGCGCCGCAAACCTCGGATTGGCCGCCGCAAACAGCGCCTGAAAAACGCCCACCGCCAGCAGTGGCATTCCCAGCACCCGTCCATAAAACCAGCCGCGCTGCAACCGCCCGCCCAGTTGGCGCGGCGCCCTGATGCTGCCTAGCACGGCCCCCACCGCTGGCAACACCCCCGCCGCCGCCGTCAAAGCCGCGTAGCCGAGCAGCCGCAGCTGCGACTGGTTTACAAACCCCACGAGCAGCAAGCCCGAACCCAACGCCGCCCACAACGCCGCGCTGGAACCATACCAGGCCACCAGCCCGCCGCTCACTAGGCAGCCCGCCGCCACCACCCAGAAGCCCACCGTACGCCGCACCGGCGCATGGCGCGGCAGCAGCACCAAGTGCGCCACCACCAAAAACACCATGTACACCAGTACATTGAGCCCCGCCGACTCGTGCCAGAACAGGTAGTCGCTTAATACCGCCGAGACAGCTACTAAGCTGCCGAGCAGCGTAGAAATGCGATAAGTGGGGGCAGTAGGGGCCAGCGCTGGCGCGGCCCAAGAAGCAGTGGTTTCCATGTTTTAAAAATTTATGATTTGCGGAATGCGCGGCCAAAAACCTACTCTTCGTTCATTTGGCCCGCTGGCTCCAACCCGGCTGGCTCCTCTACATAGGGCGCAGGAGTAAGCGCCACTATCAATAGCTGCACGCCACTCAGCACAGCCCCTAGCAAGTACAAAAGGGACAATACGTTAGCATGCTCTACCGGCTCGGCACTGGTGATGTCGTGCCGAAAGAAATAGGCCCAATAAGCCTCATGTGCCAAGCTCAGGCCCGCCAGTATCAGGATGCTGCTGCGCCCCACTCGCCGCCGCACCTGCCGCCACCGCAGCGCATACAGAATGAGGCCGGGGATGCCGATGCCGAAGATGATGCCGAAGAACAGCGTACCATCTGCCAGCATCAGGAGGATGTTGACGGTGTCTTTGGCCTGCATCAGCGCAGCCAGCCAGCAGCTGTTCGCTTTCCAATCACTCCAAGGGCTGTATTCTTGATTATCAGCTGATTGAGGAATGGATTGGTAAGCTGTCTGGGGGTGTTCGGGGAAGGTTGAGTTATTCATGCTATTATTAAAGAACTTTGTATTTCAAAGTATTTGATTCAAAAAAAGGCCGAAATGAATCGGCTAATTGCTTTTTTGTCAGCGCGTCCGTCATGCTGAGCTTATTGAAGCATCTCACGTGGTGCAGTAACTCCTTGCCTTTATAACGAAGCGAGCGAGATGTTTCGACAAGTTCAGCATGACGGACGCGCTCTTGGTTCACAGCAAACAGGGTTTTTACCCCCGCAGCAGCTTCTCCAACGCCGCCAGATGCTCCTGAAACGCCACTTTGCCTTCAGCAGTGGCGTTATAAGTCGTATTCGGTTTCTTGCCGATAAACTGTTTATTTACTAGCACATACCCCGCCTTTTCCAGCGCCGCTACGTGCGAGGCCAGGTTGCCATCGGTCAGGTCGAGGCTTTCTTTTAAGTCGTTGAAGCTCACCGATTCATTTGCTAGTAGCACGGCCATTACGCCGAGCCGCACGCGGTGGTCAAAAGCTTTATTGAGGGTGTGGATGGCGTACTTCACGGGGCGGCAAATTTCGCCCCGGTTGGGCGTTCGTAGCGATTATACATCAGCAGGCCGTAGCCGATGTGCCCCAGTCCGAAGCCCAGCCCGAAGAGTAGTAGCCCATGCTGCGGCACCAGCAGCGCTACCAGCCCCAGCACTATTTGCGTCAGGCCCAAGTATTTAATCTCGTCGAGAGTGAATTTGCTGCCATTGAGCAATGCCAAGCCATAAAAAACCAATAGTCCTGGTATCGCTAACTCTGGCGCACCACTCAAAAATAATTTCAGGCAAAACAATCCGCCCGTTACTAACGGAATGGCAAGCGCTGCGGCCAACCGCCGCGCGGGAGCCGTCCAGATAGACCGCAGCCCCTCGCGCCGCGTGCGCCGTAACGTAAAAAAGGCCGCTACTAGCAGCGCTACTGCTATCATGGTTAGGGCCAGCCCTAGCAGAAACGGCAGCGCCGCTAGCCGCTGTGCCTCTGAAGCCTGAAAAAGTGGCAAGTAGTTATCGCCTAATTCTTCTAGGGTCAAGTAATACTCCGCAATGGCCGTGCCCAACAGCGCCACCACGCCCGCCCCCACCCCACTCAGCCCGCTGAGCGAGATAAAGCGCGAGCTGCGCTCCATAATGGCGCGGATTTCGGTAAGCTGGGCCAGGGGGTCTTGGGCGGCGGGCTTCATGCGGGGGCTTTGAAGTACTTTGTGTTGCAAAGCTAATACAGAAGTGGTGTATGTTTGTGTTATGGAAGCAGAAAAAAATATTTCCGACCAACTTAGCTCCTCATTTCGCTCAACAGTTCTCTGGGAGCACTACTGGCAACAACTATGGCTGGGGGTAGGAATATGGATTGGTGTCCTTCTCTGCCTCATGCTTTATCACTTAATCTCATTATACTCACTCGAAAGCAATTATCGAGTCGAAACTATCAGTTCGCTGCTAGAATCTGACTTCGGCTTTGGCCTTCTTTCCTTGCTTTGTTTTACACTTCCAGCAGTACTAGGTGGCTTACTTCGGCAGCCAGCCTTGGCTTGGCTAAGCCGACATGCCCGCAGCCAAGGCGAACTCATTGGCGGTTCGCTGCTACTCTTCGAGGCACTGGTGGTGCTAGCGACGTTTTATGGCTGGTTCTATCTAGGAATAGCAGACAACAAAAACTTATGGAATAGCTTTTTAGCCTGCTTTTTCATTAGCTTACCCTGGCTACTGGCTACTGCCTGGGCCTCGTGGTGCTTGGCCAAAAAGCTGGCTCTGCCGGCTCGTCGCCAGTGAGCTAAATTCTTTTTCTGGGGCCTCTCCCGCTATCCGCTCTTCTCCGCTCTTTCGGAGTTGCACTCCGAAAGTCGTAGGCTGGTGAGTTGTACTCTCCGACGTGAGCACAGTATAGGCTGAACAACGACGCGGAGTGCAACTCCGCCGCCCCGGTTTTCGGAGTGCAACTCCGAAAGAGCACCTGCGAGCCTGTGTGCTTGTCGGCAAACCCGTGGCGTTAGTAGAAATAATTTTGGCAGCGGCCAAGCTGGTACGTCTTTTGGATAGTGAACTGCAGCTGTGGGGCACCTACGTGATACGCCCGCGGTTATTACTACACTATTATTCGTCCAAGCTACTTGCCACGCTTTACCCTTCCTGCCATGCAAAAACGTCTGTTGCTCGCCCTGCCGGTTCTGGCCAGCCTCACGCTTACCGCCCACGCCCAAATCAGCATCCCGGGCCTGGGCACGCTCAAGCTGCCGACCAAAACCACCACGACTACAACGACCACTACCACTACTAACACCGGTGGTGTTACCAACACCGAAGCGGCCAATGGCCTCAAAGAGGCGCTCATTCAAGGTATTACCAAAGGTTCGGACCAAGCCTCGGCCACCGATGGCTTCAATCTGAACAAGCTCATCCGCATCCCCTTCCCGCCCGATGCCCAGAAAATGGCCACCACCCTGCGCAGTATCGGCCTGGGCAGCCAGGTCGATAAGTTTGAGCTGTCGCTGAACCGGGGCGCCGAAGATGCCGCCAAAAGCGCTAAACCCATCTTCATCAACGCCATCAAGCAGCTGACCTTCACCGACGTGTGGAATATCCTCACCGGCCAGAAGGATGCCGCCACGCAGTACCTTAAGCGCACCACCACTTCGCAGCTCACTACGGCTTTCATGCCCATTATGCAGCAGAGCCTCGACAAAGTGGATGCCACCAAGTACTACACCAGCCTGAGCACCACCTATAATAAGCTGCCGCTAGTGACGCCTGTGCAAACCAATCTCAACCAGTACGCCACCGGCAAGGCTATCGACGGCCTGTTCACGCTCATCGCCCAGGAAGAGGCCGACATTCGGGAAAACCCGGTGGCCCGCACCACCTCGCTGCTGAAAAAAGTTTTTGGCATCGGCGGAAAATAGGCACTGGGCGGGCTTCTCCTATGTGCTAAATCAAGCTAAAAAGAAAGGCCTCGTAGGCTCCACTCGTTGGAGCCTACGAGGCCTTTCTTTTTAGCTGCTGGCTACTGGCTGCCGACAAAGCACCTCAGCCCCAGCCTTCACGCCCCCGCAATCATCTGCTGAATCCCTTTTCTAAAGGCTTCATCGCCAACGGCCAGGCGTTGGGCATACAAACCTTTAGCATCTTCCCCGCAGACATAGCGCAACGTGTCGGTGCCATCGGTGGCGGCCCCGTACACCACTTCGGCAATTTGCTCGGGGGTGGACACAATGCTGTCGGGGTTGCTAATGACCGCAAAGAATTTGTTCGCCAATTCGTCGTAAGCCGGGTGCGAAACGTGGACCGACCGCTCGGCCATGTCCGTCGAAACGAGGCCCGGCTCGATGTTTTTCATGCCAATGCCAAATTGGCCCAGTTCAAACGACAGGCTTTCGCTCCAGCCTTCCAGCGCCCATTTGCTGGCATCGTACATCGAGCTCACCGGAAACGCCATCAGTCCCGCCGAAGAGCTGGTGGTGATAAACAGGCCGGACTTTCTGGCCCGGAAGCTCGGAATAAAGGCCTGCGTAACTCGCACCACACCCAGAAAATTGGTTTCCATCTGGTGCACCAGCTGCTCGTCGGTAGTAGCTTCCAGGGCCCCCAGCAAGCTGTAGCCAGCATTGTTAAAGACTACGTCGACCGGGCCTAAGGTTAGCGCCTGCTGCGTAGTGGCTTTAATCTGCGCCAAATCTGTCACGTCCAAAGGCAGCAGCGTTACATTGGCCAGTAGGTTAAGCTCGGTTTCGTTCTCGGGCTTCCGCATGGTGGCAATCACATTCCAGCCCTTGGCTGCAAACAGTTTGGCGGTGGCTTTGCCCAGGCCCGCCGAGGCTCCAGTAATAAAAATGGTCTTGTTCATTTTGCTAGGATTAATCGTGCAGCAAAATTCTCAGATAGTCACTTTACATTTGCTATTCGTTACCTTTAGGAAAGTGACTATTTATGGCAGCAGCCGACACGTGCGAACAAGACCCGGAGCTGGTGACCGAAAGAATACTGGCGCTAAAAGACGCGATTGAGCTCTTGAGTGGGAAGTGGAAATTTTGCATCCTGCTGAACTTGTATAACCTTGGCACGATGCGATTCAAGGATTTACAGGCCACCTCGGCGGGTATCACCCCCAAAGTGCTGTCGAAAGAATTGCAGGAGCTGGAGGAGAACCTGCTTATCACCCGCACGGTGAATAATACCAAGCCCGTCACGGTTTCATATGCCCTTACGCCCCATGCCATCGAAACCCAGCCCGTCATCAATGCCTTGGTAGATTTTGGTTTAAAACACCGAGCGAAGATTAAGGCTGGTTGATTAATCTATAAAACTGGCCTCTTGCTGGCTATGCTTCCATGCGTGGCGGTTACATGCCCCTAGCCACCTAGCGACTGCCTAAATCTCCTCAGTTTTTTAAGCCAGTTGCGCTACCTAAAAGGCTCACCGCCGTAAGCGGCTAGTGTGAACTTTCGCCTGCATCTATTTGAGTTTGAAGACCAGCCGTGGTTTTCTGATGTACTACGGGCGGGGCAGATGGACTACCTGCACTTCATGATTTCCAAGCTGGGCATCTACCGCCCGGTAGCCCCGCTGCTGGCGCAGGCGTTGCAGCAAGTGCACCAATCGCAGCTTCTTGAGCTGGGCGCAGGGGCTGGGGGCGGCACCGAAACCGTATTGGCCGCCCTGCACCAGCAGCCCGCGGCGCCGCCCGGCCTCCGCCTGCTGCTCACCGACCTCTACCCCCAGCCCGCCGCCTGGGCCGATATGGCCCAGCGTACCGGCGGCAGTATTCAGGGCCACCTCGCTCCCATCAATGCGCTGGCCGTGCCGGCCAATTTGCCGGGATTTCGGGTTATTTTTTCGGCTTTCCACCATTTCGCGCCACCGCAGGCCGAAGTTTTGCTGCGCAATGCTGTAGCCAGCGGCGCGGGCATCGGCGTGTTTGAGGGTGCGGGCAAAAGCTGGCTCGAGGTCGGATTGGCCCTTACGGTGCTGCCCGTGGCGCAGCTACTGCTAACGCCTTTCTTTCGGCCATTTTGCTGGAGCCGTCTGGTTTTTACGTACTTGCTGCCCCTTATTCCGCTCACTACTATCTGGGACGGGGTAGTGTCCATCTTGCGGATGTACTCAACCCACCAGCTGCTTGTGCTGGCTGGCCGCGCCGACCCAGCGGGGCGCTACCACTGGCAAGCCGGGCAGTTGCGCCACTGGTGGGGCCCACGCGTGACGTATTTAATAGGCGTGCCCATAGCGCCAACTTTGTAGTTCGCGTCCGTTCGGGCGTATTCTTACGAACGCGAACTACAACTGAAAGTCAGCGAAGCTAGAGTTCGCGCTACTTCCCGTGGCCCTTCCCGCCTACCGCCAAGCCATTCCGCTGCTACGCATCCCTTTCTCGCTGTTTCTGATGCCAGTGTTCTGGT
>CAXUKA010000159.1:0-13648 GCA_964251335.1 uncultured Hymenobacter sp. | reverse complement strand
GTTCGCGGTGGTCAGCGTGACCTTCAGGTCCACGAGCCCGCTGCCCCAGCCAAGCCCCTAGACGCGCCAGCTACCCCAAGCTTTCCGGCTCCGTTGTTTGCAGTTTCATCGGCTAGAACTGCTGCCTTGACTGCCCCAGCTTCATTGCCTGCCGAGGCCGAGCTAGCCGTGACACCACCAGTGGCAACGTCCCAGCCGCCCCTTACTGCTCCCGCCCAAGTGGCGCCCGAGGTGGTTTCTGCAGCTCCTCAAGTGGCTTCCACGGCTACTGCGCCTACTCCTGGCCCCGTTGCCGTGGCTGCTCCATCTGCTACGCTCGATGCGGCCACCCTCACGGCCGCCTTGCATGCTCAGCATCTTCAGCACCAGTTGGCTTTGGCTGAACAGCGCAACCAGCATCTCCTGGAGCAGCAGAAGCTAATACTGGAGCGGCAGGCACTAATGCAGCAAATGCTGGACCTCATGCGCCGGCCCGTCTGAGCTGTCTAGCTCTTGAATCAGCTGGATGCTACAAACGAAAAAAGGCCGTTCCCAAAGACCGGCCTTTTCATTGCTGTGGATGGGTTGGTTTGGATAATGCCGCCCGTAAAACCTATTAAATCCGCGCTAAATCTGCAAATTCCGTAATTCCGACTTCCTCGGCTTCCATCAAGCCCAGCGCATTTACCTGGGTGAGGCGTAGCGGGCGTATTTCGCCCACCAGCAGCGGGTCGTACTTGGCCGCCACGCGGATGTAGTTGGGCGTGTAGCCTTCTACCCGGCCATCGGTGACGTCGTCTTCGAAAAGTACGCTGGTTTCGAAGCCCGCGTGCTGTTCGTAGAAAAAGCGTTTCTTCTTTTCTGACAGGCTGCGCAGCTGGGTGGTACGCTCGGTGCGAATGCGCTCGGGCACCCGGCCCTTCAGAGTCGGAGCCAGCGTATTGGCCCGCTCCGAATACGGAAAAACGTGCAGGTAGCTAATCGGTAGCTCGTTAAGGAAATGGTAGGTTTCCAAAAAGTCAGCTTCCGTTTCGCCCGGAAAGCCCACAATGACATCGACCCCAATGCCCGCGTGCGGCATTAGCTCCTTGATGCGGGCCACGCGCTCGGCGTAGAGGGCGCGGCGGTAGCGGCGGCGCATGAGGCCCAGGATTTTGTCGGAACCACTTTGTAGCGGCAAGTGGAAGTGCGGCATAAAGCGCCGTGAAGCTGCCACCGTCTGGATAATCTCATCGGTAAGCAGGTTGGGCTCGCAAGAGCTAATGCGAAAGCGCCGCATACCTTCGACCTCATCCAAGGCTTGCACCAATTGGGTAAAGCTCTCGACGCGTTGGCGCTCTGGTCCTTGTATGCCAAAGTCGCCGAGGTTTACGCCCGTCAGCACGATTTCCTTCACGCCCTGCGCCGCTAGCTTCTCTACGCGCTCGACCACCGAGGCCACGCTGCCCGAGCGGCTAGCACCCCGCGCCAGCGGAATGGTGCAAAACGAGCACGAGTAGTCGCAACCATCCTGTACTTTTAGGAATGTGCGCGTGCGCTCGCCCAGCGACTGCGCCGGATGAAACTCGGTGGCCTCCGAAATAGGCGAGGCAAACACGCGGCCAGCCCCAGTGGGCGCGGCAGCCAAGTCTAGCTCAGTCAGAATCTCGGCCAGCCGAAATTTCTCAGCTGCCCCCAGCACCGCGCCCACGCCGGGTATCTCGGCAATTTCCTGGGGCTTGAGCTGAGCGTAGCAGCCTACAATGGCCACGAAGGCCTGCGGGTTGTATTTAAGGGCCTGCTGCACCACCTTCCGGCACTTGCGGTCGGCGTGGTCGGTGACAGAGCAGGTATTCACCACATATACATCGGCACCCTGCTCAAACTCGACGCGGCGTACGCCACGCTCCTCAAACTGCCGGCCCAGGGCCGACGTTTCGGAAAAATTGAGCTTGCAGCCCAGCGTATAAAAAGCAACAGTTTGGGGAGTCATAAGCCCACAAAGTTACGGCTTGTAAAACGGAGTGCCACTTCGTTTCGCGTCAGGTTGCTGCTCCTTGCGCGAAACGGAGTGCCACTCCGTTTTACAAGCTGTCCAGCAATTCGGCAGCGGCCGCTAGTACCCGCTCGGGCGTGATGCTGCCGATATCCGGGTCGCGGCCGGGCGACTGAAAATTGCCCTGTGCAAAGCGCGCCTCCATACTCGGTGGAAACAAACACTGGCACGGTGCCTGGTGCAGGCCGGACGGGTACGGGAAAAACTTGCCGTAATTCTCGCCCATCATCACCACCAGGCAGGGCCTGCCGAGCTGCACGGCCAAGTGGGCCGCCACTGTGTCGTTGCTAATTAACAGGCTAGCCTGGCTAAGTAAGGCGGCCAGCTCAAGCAGGTTGGTTTGGCCGCACAGGTTTTCGAGCGGCACGGCGGCCGCCTGCTGAATGTGGCGGGCATGCTCATCATCGGTCGTGCTGCCAGCCAGCACCAGCCGGTACTGGCTGCCATAGCGCTGGTGTAAGCCCTGCGCCAGCCGGGCAAATCGGCTCGCCGGCCAGCGCTTTTGCCGGGCGCTGGCTCCTGGGAAAAGCACGATTGCCGGCCGGCCATCCGGGGCCTGAAACCGGGCTGCCTCAGCTGCCGATACCGGAATATGCAGCGGTGGCCGGAGCGAGGCAGGGAGCACCGCTATGGTGCCAAACGCGGCTAGCCAATTGATGAAAAACTCCCCATTACGGTCGTATTCGAACAATACTTTCCGCGCCGTAGGCAGCAGTTGCGTGTAGCCTTCTTGGTCAATTAATAGAAACCACGGCTCGGCGCAGTGCTCGCCCTGGCTGCCTACCCGCACCGGCGCGGCCAGAAAACGAAAGAAGTTCTCGACCCCCGGCTCGCGCACATGCAGCGGATAAATAACTTCGCCGTAGCCTGCCGCCCCGATGCCGCGCAGTACCTCGGCCCGGTAGGCCATATCATTTTGAAAGCGCCCAAACTCCACCACTAGCAGCTCGTCGAAGCAATCGGCATCCCAGGCGCGGGCTAGGGGAGCCCACAGCGCATTGGCCGCCAGCGTGAGGTGCTGGCCGCGCCCGCGCACCTGCTGGGCCAATAGCCGCAGCCAGGGCCGAAACAGCAGGTAGTCGCCTATCGAGTCGTTGCGCACCACCAGCACCCGGCTGGGGTCGGGAATAGCTTGGGTGGCCAGCGCTACCCGGTCTACCTGGTTTAGCTGGTCGAAGCGGCGCTGCTGCCGGCGCTGGCGTCGAAACTGGCGGAAGCGGGCGAGTAAGGAGCCAAGCATGGCGCAAAATTAGTGTGGCGTGGGCGCTGCGAGGCCCGCTTTTACCGCCGGTTAAAATCTTCCATCGAGCGCTGCTCGTAGGCCTCGCCTCGTTGCAACTGCGCGTTTGTCACACCCGAGTCGCGGCGGGCTACGCGGCGCGATATGTTGTCCAGCGTCACCACGCCGGCCGGCCCGATGGCCCCAAAGCCATCGGTGTAGCAATAATAGACGAATGGAATTTTCATGGGAGCCAGCAAATCGCGGCCCCAGAGGTAGGAAGTGCTGGGCAGCCCAAGCTGCCGCAGCAGGGTTTCGGCTACATCAGTTTGCGAGCCCAGCGTGGATATCACTTGGCCGCGCGCCTCGGGGCGCAGCGCCCCGCCCGCCAGCACCAGCGGAATATGAAACTTATCCGGGTCGTCGTTGGCTGAGTTGCCGGGCTGGGGGTGGCCGTGGTCGGCGCACAGCACCACCAGCGTGTTGTCCCACCAGGGCTGCTGCCGGGCGCCTTGCAAAAAACGCCCCAGCGCCCAGTCAGTATAATACACCGAGTTGCGAAACAGCGCCGTTTCGCTGGTGCCCGCAAACTTGGGGGCAATGGGAATCTCAAACGGCTCGTGGCTGCTGAGCGTGAACGCCGTGATAAAAAACGGCTGCCGCTGCTGCGGAATATCGGCCAGCATGCGGTCAAACAATACATGGTCGTGCGCGCCCCACTTCGAGTTTTGGTCGGCGGCCGCAAAGTCGGAGCGCTCGACCAGCCGCTCGTAGCCCGCCGTGCGCAGGTAGCTCTGCATATTGGCGAAGGCCAGCTCGCCCCCGTAGTAATAGGCCGATGAATACCCCACGCCACTCAGCGAGCGGCACAAGTGCGGCAGGTGCTCGGTCTTGCGCGGGTACTTTATAATGCTAGTAGTGGGCTGGTTGGGGTAGCCCGACAGCAACGCCACTAAGCCTTTCTGGCTGCGGTCGCCGGCCGCATAGATATTTGTAAACAGCACCCCCGTGCGCGCTAGGCTATCGAGGTTGGGCGTTACGCCCCGCTCGCCGCCCACGCTGCCCACCAGCTTGGCCGTAAAGCTTTCCAATATGATAAATAGCACGTTAGGCCGGGCTTCGCGCAGCAAATTGGAGCTTGAGCCAAGGACAGGCGAAACCGTGGGCGGGGGGTACAGCGCCTGCACCAGATGCTGGGCCTGGGCATCAGGCATGAAATCGGGGAGGGGACGCTCGTCGCGCCGCCGCGCCAGTGCGTCCATGAAATTCCAGGCCGCATTCACTGCCGCGTGGTTGGCAAATGGCTGGTCGGAGAAATAAGCATCGCTCTGGTTAATAGGTATCTGCTGCAAGCCCCCGCGCAACGCGGGCACCACCAGCACCGCATAGAGCAGCGCCACAAATACGGCCCGCTCGCGCCTAACGCCGGTCGGCAAGTCCGGCACCCGCCCCACCATGCCTTTATAGAGCCCTACGCCGGTCGCCAGCAGCACCACCAGCGCCAGCAGCAGTTTGCCCAGCGGCGCGCTACTGGCGCTAGCAGCCATTTCGGTAGGGTTGCCGAGGTATTGCAGTAAGGTGCCATCGAGCCGGAAGCCCCAGGCGCTATACAGGCCCAGGTCGGCCGTAAGCAGCGTAGTTAGCACCAGTCCCATCACGGCCGAGTAGCCCGTCAGCAGCCGCCTCAACGGGAAGCGATTTCCTAGCAATGGGCTGACTATAAAGCCGATGAAAGGTAGGCAGCACAAATAGGCCGCCGCTGAGGCATCGAGCCGCAGTCCGTAGCCAAACGTGCCCAGCAGCGTAGCAGCCGGCAAGGCCTGCGCCTTGTCCCACTGATAAACCAGGAATACGGCGCGGGCTACTGCAAACCACCCGACCCAAAATAAGAAATAGCGCAGTTGAAACCCAAATCGACCTCTCACACCGTAAAAATACCGAGTTTCGAGCGGTGCAGCTTTAAGCGGGGGCAGCTGCTGAAAAAGACGGAGGAGCATACAAGGGCGTGCAAGCGGAAGCAGAATAGACGTTTTGGGGCATCCAATACTTTAGCTTAGGCAGTAAGCCTAGGCCCAGCCCAAGCGCTTACTGAAGAATCTACTGCTGCTGCACGCAAATTATCGTCTTCGGCAGCTTCATAAAAGCATTTAGGCGCGCAATTACTGGCTGGAGTAGTTTGCCTGATGTTCAAAGGGGTTGAGCGACAATTTGACCTTTTTAATCTGCTAAAGGCAACTTTTTAGAGGCTTTCTCCCGAAAATAAACTCTGCCAGCGTACTTTTGCCTCCGAAAACTGACCCCCATCCAATATTTTTCATGGCTATTCTTCGTTTCAAAGCCCTTGAGTTGGTCGACCAGCGCCAGGCGCTGTCGGTAACGCCCGAGAAGCACCGCCGGTCCGACTCGTTTGGGCAAAACGTGTTCAATCTGGAGGCAATGCGGGCTAACATGCCCGGCGAATATTTCAAGAAGCTACAAGCCGCCATCAAGCATGGCACGCCCGTCGAGCGCTCGGTAGCCGACGCCGTAGCTTCGGCCATGAAAACCTGGGCTATGGCCAAAGGGGCCACTCACTACACCCACTGGTTTCAGCCTCTCACCGGCGCTACCGCCGAGAAGCACGACTCGTTCTTCGACCTCAGCTCCGATGGTCGGCCGATTGAGAACTTCAAGGGCTCGGCGCTGGTACAGCAAGAGCCCGACGCGTCGTCGTTCCCCAACGGCGGCCTGCGCAACACCTTCGAGGCCCGTGGCTACACCGCCTGGGACCCCACCTCGCCCGCTTTCATCATCGAAACCGTAGGCGCCAAAACGCTGTGTATCCCCACGATTTTCGTGGCTTACACCGGCGAAGCGCTTGACTATAAAGCCCCGCTGCTCCGCTCGCTAGCCGTGCTCGAAAAAGCCGCCGTCGACGTGTGCCAGTACTTCGACAAAGACGTGCAGCGCGTGAACACCACGCTCGGCATCGAGCAAGAGTACTTCTTGGTTGACAAGGCGTTGTACGACGCCCGCCCCGACCTCGTAATGACCGGCCGCACGCTCTTCGGCCACGCCCCGGCCAAGGGCCAGCAGCTCGAAGACCACTACTTCGGCTCCATTCCGCCCCGCGTGCATGCCTTCATGCTCGACTTCGAGGAAGAGTCTAACTCGCTGGGCATCCCGCTGCGCACCCGTCACAACGAGGTGGCTCCCAACCAGTTTGAGTGCGCCCCGACGTTCGAGGACGCCAACCTGGCCGTAGACCACAACCAGCTGCTGATGGATGTGATGGACCGCGTGGCCCTGAAGCACAACTTCAAGGTGCTGCTGCACGAGAAACCCTTCGCGGGTGTCAATGGCTCGGGCAAGCACAACAACTGGGCAATGAGCACCGATACCGGTGTAAACCTGCTCGCCCCCGGCAAGCGCCCCAAGGAAAATCTCCAGTTTCTGGCCTTCTTCATCACCACGGTGAAGGCTGTGCATACTCACGCCGATTTGCTGCGCGCCAGCATCGCCTCGGCCTCGAACGACCACCGTCTCGGTGCCAACGAAGCCCCGCCCGCCATCATGTCGGTGTTCCTGGGCTCGATGCTCGACGGCGTACTCGACGAGCTGGAGCGCACCGCCAAGCTGCCGCTCGACAAAGGCGACAACATCTACCTGAAGCTGGGCATCGACAAGATTCCGGCCATTCTGCTCGACAACACTGACCGCAACCGTACCTCGCCGTTCGCCTTCACCGGCAACAAGTTCGAGTTGCGCGCTGTGGGCTCGTCGGCCAACTGCTCGTCGGCCATGACCGTGCTCAACGCCATCGTGGCCGACCAGCTCATCGACTTCAAAACGCAGGTTGATGCCCTCATCGACCAAGGCAAGAAAAAAGAAGTAGCCATCGTGGACGTGCTGCGCGAGTACGTTATTAGCTCGAAAAACATCCGTTTTGAAGGCAACGGCTACTCCGACGAGTGGCGCGATGAGGCGGCCCGCCGTGGCCTCGCCAACGTGCCCACCACGCCCCAGGCCCTTGATGCGCTCGTGACGCCCGAATCGGCTGAACTGTTCACTCGCCTGGCTATCCTGTCGGGTACCGAGCTGCACGCCCGCCACGAAATTCTGCTGGAAGACTATACCAAGAAAATTCAGATTGAGAGCCGCACGCTCGGCGACCTGGCTGTAAACCACGTAATTCCAACGGCGCTGTCGTACCAGACCAAGCTGATTCAGAACGTGCGCGGCCTCCGCGAGCTCGGCCTGGACGACGAAAACAGCGAGGTAACCGTAGAGATGATTAAATCTATCTCGCGCTACGTGTCGACTATCAAAAACACCGTCGATGCGATGACCAACGCCCGCAAAGACGCCAACAAAATTGAAGATGCCCGTGAGCGCGCCGTAGCGTATTGCGACACGGTAAAAGAAAAATTCGCGGCCATCCGCCGCGCTGCCGACAAGTTAGAGTTGCTTGTGGCCGATGAGGACTGGCCCCTCGTAAAATACCGCGAATTATTATTCCGGCATTAACTTTGGGTTGGAGCCACGGACCAGCGCTGGGTGGGAATTCTCGCTGCGTCCGGGTTTGGAAAGGGTCGTGCCGGGTGGCGCGGCCTTTTTTTTTGCCCATTGGTGACTGATTGGCTTTAAATGGACGCTAGGGCACATTTAGGCGCGCATTTTTCATCAGCCCCAGTCAAAGCCAGTTAGAATTTAGGTTAGGTTGCCCCTGATTCTGCCCCTGTTTTTGCCAAGTGGCTTAGGCTACCTGCTCAGGCAGGCGCCGGGCGGTCTTGCGGTGCGAGTCGAGCAACTCCTGCTCATCGATGCCCAAGTACACGTTGAACTGTGCTTCGGTCTGGTGGCCAGTGGCTAGCATCACCAAAGATTTGGGCACGCCCTGGTAAACTTTTAGCGTGGCGTAGGTTTTTCGCCCCACGTGCATGCCGAGCTTTAGGCGGGTAATGCGTGCCAGGGCAGCTATATGGGGCAAGTATAGCCAAGGGTCGCGCACGAAGGGCATACACGTTTCCAGGCCCAGCGGGCGATATTTCTCCAGCAACGCCACGGGCCGGAATACATCGTCGTCGAGGTAGGGGATGAGCCCCACGATGGTGGTTTTGTTGAGCTGCTTTTTTATCAGCTCCTGCTCGGGATAAACGTGCTGCCAGCCCAGTTCCTGCGCATCGCCGTGGCGCAGGGAGGTGTAGGCGCACAGCAGAAATGTATCGCGGGTCCACTCGCAGCGCTGAACGTGCTCGGCCGAGGTCAGCTCGTTGCGGCCGCCCCGGCCAGCGGCGCGGGGTGGGGGCTCAGGGAAGGCGCTGGTCAGGTAGGCCCGCACGGTGGGCGACGAGAAGTCAAGGGCCGCAATACGCAGCAGCTCATCCTGGGTAAGGGCATCCTTGCCCACGTAGCTCTGCGCCAGCTTGAGGGTCTTGCGAAAGAGTGGGGGCACGGGTAGCTCCTGGCTTTCGGCCCAGAACAAGAAGGAGCGTAGGCGCTTGACGTAGGTGTTAAATGTACGCGGGCTGCGGCCCAGGGTGCCGAGCATGAAGTTGCGTAGCCCGTCGTAGAAGGTTTTATTTAAGCCCTCAAAGCTGAGTGGTTGCCCCCGGTGGGTAGCAAAATCGGCCAGTTCCTTGCGCACGGCCCGGTGCGTCCAGATGGTGTCAGCGCTGAGCTTGCGGCCGGTGCGCACCGATACTTTTTGTTCTTCCTCCTTTATCCAGTCGTCAAAGTAGTCGAGTAGGCCACGCACGCGGGCGGCCAGTACCGGCAGCAGCGCCCGGCCGGTGCGCTCGGCTACTAGGGCCGCCCGGTGTTGCTCAATGCCGGCGCGCAACTGCTCTTTGAGTAGGGGCTGGCCTTGGGCGGCGCGGTAGGTGGCCTGCGCAGCGGCCACGTAGTCGTCGAGCACCTGGTTGATGGCCTCGGCGTAGGAGTCGGGCTTGTCTTTGACGCGCTCGCGCTTGGCGTCCCAGTGCTTGGGCAGGCACTTCTGGCCCGAGCCGAACTTGGTGCGCTGCCCGTCCCAGCAGCAGGTAACCTGAATCTGGGCCTGGCCGCTTTTGGTGAGCTGGTCGAGGCGCAGCTGGCAGGTTACTTCCATAGGGTGGCAAGGTAAGAATTGCCAGTGAATACGGTGAAAACACAAGTCGGACAATGCAGGACAGTACAGTACCTTGCACGAAATCCTAATCTTGCTTTCCGACGTGCAGCCCACCAGTACCATCCGCCTCCTGAGTGCCGACAATAATAAAAAAGGCGACCTTTTTACCCGCCTGAGTGATGACGTGTTTTTTATCTTAGGCTACGGGGAATTGGTGCGCGACTTATCCCAGCCAGGTCGTGAGATTGACGTGATGGGAACGCATCGCACTGAGCCACGCCAAATGTGTGCGGAATGCAAAGCCCATCAAGATAAGATGGGTGGTGCTGAAGTAAATAAATTTCGAGGCGCCCTAATGGGAGAACAGCGCAAGCCAGGTGCACCGCACACCATTGGCTATTTTCTCTCGCTAGGAGGTTTTAAGGATAGTGCCTGGGAGCAAGAAAAGGGGCATGGCGCAGAGCGTATTATCTTCCTAGATGCACCCCGTATTATTCGAGAGCTAGAGGGCAGCGAGAATGGACACTTCCTGGTGACTGATGCTAAGGCTACTGAGCAGGCTGGCAGGTGTGTGCAGCGCGCAGGCTTACGAGATGTGGAAGTCGAAAAAATCGAAGTGCTAGGACACGATTTAGGTTACATCAAGGCCGTATATTTTGCTCATAATAAGCAGATAACGCACGTAGCACTAATTCATGCTGACGGCACGCCCTTGGCTCTGGAGACTGCAAAGCAAGTAATCGCGGACGATAAGGCTAGCGGTGGCAGCCTAGACCAATTACAGTATTTAGCGCCTGCACCTATCGCACCCGACCGACAGCAGCTAGAGCAGCATTGTTTGCTGCTTTATCGCAATTGGATAGAAGGGGAATGCGGATATCTACAAATTGATGGTATTCCCCTCGACAATCATAACGGTTTCAAGAACCCACCTATAGAAAAGTTTTTTGTTCCGCCTCGTGCTGAGCTAATATTCTATGGGGAAGATTTTATAGACGAGGATTTTGACGAAGACTTACACACAGAACTTCCTCCGGATGATTTTGATTATAGTAATGCCAATATATTCCCCATAGGGCAAATTTTAGAATGGCATAAGCACGTAGCATTACTAGCTGCACCAGGTGGGGGAAAAAGTACGCTACTCAAGCGTCTGGCTATTGCCTACGCCTTTGAGGAGCGCCACGGTGAGATAAAAGATAATCTGCCGAAGCAGCCGTGGTTGCCTTTGTTTTTACGCTGCCGTGAGTTGCGCACACGCACGGAGCAGCCCATTATGCAGCTTTTAGAAGCGCTACCTGTCCACATCAATATGCAGCCAGCCGATGCCGATGCGTTTCGGAATGTACTGCACGAGCGGTTGCGAGTCGGCCAAGTGTTGTTGCTCATCGATGGCCTTGACGAAATAACGGATGAGAGTGCGCGGAAAGGTTTTGCTGATAATTTGCGGCGATTTCTTATCTCTTATCCGCACGTAGGCATGGTGGTTACCTCTCGTATAGCAGGCTTCCGCACGGTCGCGGGGGTCATTGGTCAGGTTTGCCGCAAGGCTGAGCTAGCGCCCCTGACAGATGATGATATCCGCTATCTATGCTTGCAGTGGCACATAGAGTTTACTAAAGACTCACCCCAGGAGCGTGTCAAAGCACACCGGCTGGCCGAGCAGATATTAGCGAATGCTAGTATTCTAGCCTTAGCTCGCAACCCGTTGCTGCTTACCAACCTGCTGGCAGTACGGCGCAATTTGGGAGAACTGCCAACTAATAGGGCAGGCCTGTACCGTGAATCGGTGCGGCTACTGGTGAAAACCTGGAACGTGGAAGGGTTTAAGCCGATGTCGGAGCGCGAGTCGATGGCGCAGCTTTGCTACGTGGCCTGCGCCATGATGGAGCTAGGCATCCAGCAAATACATTACGAACTGCTGTTCGACTTATTGGTAGAAGCCCGCGAGGTGCTGGCTAAAGAATTGCAATACACTCGCATTTCGCCCGAAGAGTTTATTGAGCAGATAGAGTATCGTAGTAGCTTGCTCATGCGGGTGGGCCAGCAAAAAGTAGATGGCGAACTGCAACACATCTACGAGTTTCGGCACCTGACTTTTCAGGAATATCTAGCCGCCGAGGGCTACGTAAAGCGGCGGCATAGGCGGCGGCGCGACAATCCCAGCTTAGTAGAGCTGTTCGAGCCCTACTTGTATGAGCCAAGTTGGGAAGAAGTTATCTCGCTGGCGGCGGTCTTAGCCGAAGACCAAGCGGAACCACTAGTCGAGTGGTTAATAAAGAATAGCAGCGATATTCCTACTTCCGGTTTTCAGGAACGCTACGCGCCGCTGATGCTGCTAGGGAAGTGTTTAGCCGACGAGATTTCTGTCGAACCCGAAACGGTGCAACTAGCCTTACGCCACATAGCTCGGTTTGCAAAATTGCCGCCCCTCCACGATATCATCTTCACGCTGTGGGAAAGCCGGATGAAGGATGATTTAGCACAGGTAGTAGAAGCGGGCTATATGGGAGAGGAGGCTAACTGGATGGACTACGGTGAAGCTATGCAGCAACTCAGTACCATTCACGTGCTAGGGTTTCAGCCAATACATGCTCCCTACGAAGTAGAAGATGACTTGCCTCGCATGCTAGGCTCTGTAATACAGTTATTGTCAGAGCCTAATCGAACTGCGCAAGTGAAGGGAGCACTAGCTTTCACCACGCTAACAGACGGCGTCAATGTAACTATCCACCGCGGCTACCCAGAACTACCGCAGGAATGTACTCCTGAACTGGCGCAACAAGTGCAGGCTGGCTTGGAGGCAATGATTGGCTCTGTGGACCCAGCTCGTATAGCTGCCGCATGTTTGGCTTTGCATACTGACTTAATGCTTGGCCACTTACTAGAAGTTGTACCCAAGCAGGTAACGCTCCTGTGGACGTTGTTTCAGGCTTGGCGAACAGCCACCATTGTGAAGGTAGCCGAGCAGGTAGCTCGAACTCTGCTAAACTATGCTCCTTTAGACCGCGACTTTTTGCTGCACGCGGATATAAAAGGGACTAAGTATGTAAGCTTCTTACTGGAAAAGAGCGTTATACGGACCGGTGGGGTGCTCGGTATGTATGAAGCCAAAGCTGCTGTGCTTATGGGCTGGTACTGGCGAGAGCCTTGGAATGAAAAAGAGTTGGCTGAATTGCTAGACGAGATATATGCAGTTACTAAACTGTCCAATTTTGTGTATAATCACAAGAAGCTAGACTATAAAAAGATAACTAGCATGCTTCTAGAACTAGGAGAAGACGGAAAGGAAATTATAGACAAACGCAGTCAGTTAATGGAAAATTTAAAGACCATTAGGCCCTAAAGCAAAAGGCCCCTGCCGATACCAGCAGGGGCCTTTTATGTGACAGTTAGTAGCTCAATGAAAAAATAGCTGCTTCTTAAATGATATCTGAACTTTATCTAACTAGCCATTGAGATATATCTATTTTCCTTTATAAAGCTGATAGAACTGCTTTGTGTGGTAATAGGAAAAGTTGTGTCTACGACTTTTAAAACATGGAATCGCTTTCTTGAGAAGGACTTCTTGGTTTTTAAGAGACCAGGTGAATACCTGCTTCTTCCAGACTGTAAGGCTTCTCTTCTATTTCTACGAAAATAGATATCCAACTTACTGCTTCTCAAGGAGGGATTTAATGCACATGCTTGTCTGTACAAGTATTGTGCTGCTGTATAGTCCTTAAGCTTTATCAGTGTAACAGCTAGGTTATAATGAGCCTTAGCATGATTCGCATTGAGTTTTATAGCGCGCTCGAAGTGGGTGCGGGCCCCAGTGTAATCTTTGAAGTGACCGCCTAAGAGAATAGCTAAATTATAGTGTGTATCAGCGTAGTTTGGGTCAAGTTCTATAGCACGCTCATAAAGTGCGCGTGCCTCTTCGAAGCAATTTAAACGTTTCGCTAGTAGTACTGCTAGGTTATTGTATAAACCAGCATTGCCAGCTTCAAGCTCAAGAGCACGTATATAATAAAACCTTGCCCCTACATAATCATTAAAGCGCTCTTCTAATACAGCGGCTAGTTGGGCATTCAAATCTGCAGAATTAGGCTGTATTGCAAGGGCTCGCTCATAATGGCGACGGGCATCCGTAGGGGCAGCAAAGTTTTGGGGCTTACCAGCTGCTTCAAAAACCTTTGACAGCTCCTTTCTGAGTGCTGGCGGTACTTTCTCACCTGAAGCTAGAGCAGTCATCACCAGTTGCTCTGCTTGGTCGAATTTTTTACATTCTAGTGCTAGTGTGGCAGCACTTCTGAACAGCACAGAGCGAGTAGGTTCAGCCTCAACC
>CAXUKA010000158.1:1547-13690 GCA_964251335.1 uncultured Hymenobacter sp. | reverse complement strand
GGTGGGCAATATGTTCAGCCCCGATGCGCGGGCCGTGACGCTGGCGATGCAGCTCTCGCCCAACCTCGAAAAACCGCCCGGCGACTCGCTATTGACATCATTGCGCAGCGGCTTGGCCCGCTACGGCATGCCCGAGGCGCGGGCGCACTTTGCGGGGCGGCTCGTGGTACAATCCATATTTGTGGAGCGGCTGCAATGGGAAGTTATCGTCTTTATGAGCATCTCGCTGGTGCTGGTGACGGGGCTGTTGTGGCTCACGTTTCGGACGTGGTGGGGCGTGGTGCTGCCGCTGGTGGTGGTGGTGGGCACCATCATCTGGGGGCTGGGCGTGATGAGCGCCTGCGGCATAAACATCGACCTGATGACGGCCCTGCTGCCGGTGATGATGTTCGTGGTGGGCACCTCCGATACGGTGCACATCATCACGCGCTACGTGAGCGAGCTGGGCTACGGGGCCAGCAAGCGCGACGCGCTGCGCATCACGCTCAAGGAGTCGGGCTTCGGCTCGGGGCTGTCGGCGCTGACTACCAGTCTGGGCTTTTTTACGCTGATGACCAGCAATATCCGGCCGATTTTTAACTTTGGGCTGTTCACTGGCATTGCCGTGCTGCTGGCTTTTGTGCTGAGCTTCACGCTGCTGCCGGCCATGCTTATGCTGCTACGCAAGCCCCAGCTACGCGAGCCGCGCCGCCAAGGCCACAGCTGGGATGGCATCCTGGGCCGCCTCTTCTACACGGTGCTGAAACAGCGGCGCTGGGTGTTCACCATCAGTACGTTGGTACTGGTAGTGGCCGTCGGCTACGCCACCCGCATCCGCATCAATTCGGCGATGCTCGACGACTTGGCCAAGAACGACCCGGTACGACTGGATTTCCAATTTTTTGAGCGAGAGTTTGCCGGCGTGCGGCCTTTTGAGCTGGAGCTGAAGCCCCAGGGCGGGCGCGATATCTATGATTTGGCGGTGCTGCGGCAGACCGAGCAAGTCGAGGCTTACCTCACTAAGACCTACGGCCTGCGCTTCACCGCCTCGCCCGTAACGTTGGTGAAATCGGTGCGCAAAGCGCTGCACGGCGGTGGCTTGGCCGAATACCGCCTGCCCGCCGACTCAACCGAGTTAGCCCGGCTACGCGGCCAGCTGCGGCAGTTTCGCAAGAAGCCGGAGTTTCGGGCGCTGGCGCTGCCCGATGGCTCGGCCGGCCGCCTCACCGGCCGCATGGCCGACATCGGCAGCATTCAGGCCGACCAGCTCAATGATGGGTTGCGAGGCTTCTTACGTGCGCACCTCGATAGCACAGTGCTACGCACCCGCCTTACCGGCTCGGCCAATCTCATCGATAAGAATAATGAGAGCTTGACGCTGAATATGATAACCGGCATGAGCATCGATGTGCTGATGGTGACGCTCATCGTGCTGGCGTTGTTCCGGTCGGTGCGCATGGTGGTGGTGGTGCTCATTCCCAACCTCGTGCCCATCCTCATTGTGGCCGGCGTGATGGGCATTTGCGGCGTGGATATGGAAGTGGGCACGAGCATCATCTTCACCATTGCCTTTGGCATCGCGGTAGATGATACTATTCACTTTATCAGCAAATTGCGCCTCACAATGAGTCATGAGCCTGATTTATTCAAGGCCGTGAAACGCACCTATTTGCTGGCGGGTAAGGCGGTTATTGTCACTTCACTCATTCTAGTGGGTGGGTTTGCGACGCTGCTGTTTTCGTCGTTTGATGGCACGTTTTACGTGGGGCTACTTATCGGTCTCACGCTGCTGTTTGGCGTGATAGCCGAGCTGACGCTGCTGCCGCTGCTGATACTGGGCTTGTATGGGAAGGGGCGCAAGAAAAAGGAGTTGGTGGCGGAGCGGGTGTTGCTACCCTAGCTGTGCCCCACATTCGGCCTTCGGAGCCGTTAGGTCTTGGCTCGCCGCCTGTAGACCGCACCCCCTAGCCCCCTCTCCTTAGGGAGAGGGGGGACTAGCGCTAGTTTTATATTTAGCCACTAAAATTTTAGAGTTAGAAGCTAGTTTCCCCTCTTCCTAAGGAGAGGGGGCTAGGGGGTGAGGCCTACAGGCGGCGAGCAGGCGTAAAGCCAATAGTACCTCCCCCACCAAGTCACTATCAAAATTGCCCATTGCCGAAGCACACTAGCTTTAGCAATGGGCAATTTTATTTTTAGTAAAACTAAATTTATTAGTAATAGTATAAACTCCATGCCGCATATTTGCAGCGAGGAAGCGGCTGCCTCCTCAGCTATCTAACCTTTCTGAGCTATGTCGGAAATAACCCTCACCTACCCCCAATCTTCGGCCCTTACTACCGGGGCCGAAGGTCAGGCTCTCCAACTCGCGGCCTATGGCGAGAATGCCCCGTCGAGCGGCGCGGCCTGCTTTTTCCAGGGTCAACTACGCGACTCCTGGCTCACGGCCCGTGGACTAACCACGTTAGCCAAAGTAGTAGCATCACGCTTCGTGACGCAGAGCGCCGCCCTGCGCGACCCTATCGTGACGGCTGGCGCGGGGCAGTTGCGCTTCGAGGCATTCTCGTCGTGCAATGGCGTGTATGCCCGGCTCGACCTGGGGCCGGCCGCCCTGGAGGGCGAGTTTGTGCAGAGCGGCACCACCAACGTCGATTTCAACGAGCCGATGGTGAATGCCCTCAGCCGCATTGGCCGCGCCGAGCCGGTGCGCCTGAGCGTGGGCCAGCAGGAAGTAACGCTGGAGCGCGCCGCCGGCCACGTCACGGAGCGCAAAGTGACCTTGCCCGAGCGGTGGATTAAGGGCCTGACTGCTGCCCAAGGCTACCTCGCCCAGATGGACGAGAAGCTGCGCCTCAACCGCGCTCAGGCCACTCAGCTGCTACAAAGCCTGCCTTCGGGCACGGCCAAAGGCGCGATTCATCTGGTGCTGCGCGGGGCACGGCTCAGCTTTTCGCCGGTGGGCGGGCCGGGCGCGGTGCGGGTGGGCGGCGCGCACCGGCTGCGCCTGCTCGATGGCCTACTGCCGCTGACCCAAGCGGCCCGCGTGTATGCCACGCCCGATGGCCAGGCTTCGGCCGTGGTGCTGGAACTGGGCGGCGGGCACGAGTTTTTGCTGGCCTTGTCGGCTGAGGTGAATCGGGGCTTTTCGGGCGAGGGCACGCAGCTGGGGGCCATGCTCGACGAGCTGCCGGCCAAGTGGCTGGCGGGGGCCAATAACCTGTTTCGGGGCAATGAAACCTTCAACCCTACCCTCTTCGGGCTGACGCACGACCTCGCGCCGGCCACCGTGGAGCGGCTGTGTGCCAGCCTTTCGGCGATGGGTTTGCTGGGCTTCGACCTCAGCACCAACCAGTATTTCTACCGCCGCCTGCCCTTCAAAACCGACCGCATCCTGCGCCTCAACCCGCGCCTCAAAAACGCCCGCACTCTGCTCGGCAACGCCGACGACGTGCAACTGGTGAGCATCGGGGCTGGGGGCCGCACCGAGGCCCGCGTGCGCGGCACCGACGTGTGGCACACCGTGCTGGTAGGTGGCGCGGAGCCGCCGCGCTGCACCTGCCAGTGGTACAGCAGCCACCAGGGCGACCGTGGGGTATGCAAGCACGTACTGGCGGCGCAACTGCGCTTTGAGAGTAGCCAAGCGGCTTAGAGAAAGAAGTTTATAAACTTATTAAAAGCTATTGCCATGACTAAGGTGGAGGTTTTCGAGCGCATCATTCGTCAGCATACTCGGGCCGAGCTGGTGCCCTTTCTGCTAGCGCTGGCCAAGGAAGATATTGTGCCCATTCGGCAGAAAATCAAGGAGCTGGACCGCGAATTGGACCGCATGGTAGAAATACGACCGAATTCGTGGGGCAGCGCTGTTACGCCGGCTCAGAGTAGCATGCTGTTTCTGGCGAGTATACGCACATATTCGCGCAAGGAAGCAATGGGCAATGGCTTGTCTCTTTGGAGCTTGCAGGCGGCCATTCGAAACCATCCTGCTGATTTTTGGCAAGTACTGGAATGCGCCCGGCCTGCCTGGCTGGCCGATTGGCTGCTACTACGGGCGGAGGCCAATGCGTGGGCGGTGGTCGACTACTCCATGCTGCGCGAGCTGGAGCGGCGCGGCTTTATCGAGTTTCAGCCCAGGCTTTTTGCGCTGGCCGTACCTGGGCGGCTGAATGAGCTGGGTGAAGAATTAAATAAACTGGAATCTCAGCCCAGCAATGCCTTAGTGGTTATCGCCGAACGACTGGGCCAGGATAAAACTTTCCTGGAGAGAGACTTGCCATTAGCCTTCAACTTCGTTACCGGCATCGATGGGGCACGGGCGCACGTGCAGAAAGCCCGGCCGTCTAACTGGCACAACCTCCTTCCGTCTTTCAGCTGGCAGCAGTGGAACGAGCAGAACCCGGCCCAAATCATGACCTGGCAGCAGATGTTACTGCACCTGGTCGAAACGGGCCACCTTGACCGGGCTACTTTGCTCACGCGGTGCGTGCTGGCCTTGCGGCGCGACTTCCGCCGCTCGCTGCTAACGTGGTTTAAAGAGCTGTTTGTGAGCTTGAAGCCAAACACAACCGAGCGTCTGGCACGGCAAGCTGACCTGGTGGAGCTGCTGGCGCACCCGCTGCCGCTGGTGGTGAATTTTGCCATCGAGCAGCTCAAAAACGTGTGGCTGGAGCCGGGTTTCGACCTGGCTCCCTTGCTGCTGTACGCCGATAACCTGCTCACGCGGCCCGACCTGAAAACCGGCCTCAAAACCTTGCTGAGCGGCCTTATCAAGCTGCCCCGGCAAAGCGCGGCCCACGCGCCAGCTGTGGCGCGCCTGCTCGCCGCCGCGCTGGCCCACACCGATAGCGCCGTGCAGGAGCGCGCCGCCAAGGGTTTGGCCACGCTGCTACAGGCTAAGAAACCACTGCTTTCGGCCGAAGACTACGCAGATATCTTATTGACTATCAACAATCAGGCAGAGCTACTGGCCGCCCCGGCGCGCACGGTGCTAGCCGCCTGGCTGGCGGCGCCGACGGCTACCGATAAGCTTGCCGCCCGCTACGCGCCGCTCAGCCGGTTTGTGCCGGAAATCTCGGCGGATACGGCTATCGTGCCGGTGGCCGATTGGCACGAGCTATTATTTCTGACGGGCGAAGTGCTGCACTACGACGCCCCCAGCGCGGAGGAGCGCTGGCTCGATGGCCTGCTGCGACTGCACGGGCAGCTGCCCACGGGCTACGCCGAGCAGCTGCGCCCCTACCTGGTGCAAACGCTGCCTTTCCTCAAAAATAAGCCGGAGGCGCAGGCCGCGACCATCCTGACCGACACTCACACCAGCGGCTTGTGGGGCTTGTGGCAGGCGCTGCTGCTGGGCTGGGCGCAGGGCTTTCGCACCTTGCGCGTACCGGGCGTATCGGTGCAGGCCGACCACGATACCTCGGACCCGCTGGTGCTGGTGGAGCGCCAGCGCCTGGCCGCCGCCGAGCGGCATTTGCACCACCGCACGGGGCTGCCGCTGCTCAGTACCCCTACCCACGCGCCCTATTGGGTAGCGCCCGACCAGCTGGTGAATAAGCTGTTGCGCTACGAAGCCGCACAACAAACGCCCGACCCGGCCGACCTGGCCGTGGCACTGGCCCGCACGGCCTACGCCGCTGCTTCGCCCACTACGCAGGCGTTGCTGGCCCAGCTTCGGCACGAAGGGCTGCGCGAATTGCTAAGCTGGTTATTCTCGCCCGATGCTACCGCGCCGTGCCTGGCTCCGCCGGCTCGCAAGTCGGTATTGCAGCAGGTGGCAGCGCGCCTGCGCCACCTGCTACCTGGAGAAGCGGCGGCCGATGAAAAACTCACGGAGGCCTTACCGTGGCTGTGGGCAGTAGCGGCGCGCACCAAGTTTCCCGACCAGGAATTTGCGGAGTGCCCGGCGTTGCCGGGAGCTGATTACCCAGGAATGCAGCGGCCTTGGGTGCCGGCGTGGGAGTTTGAGGTGAAGACTACCAAGCACGTAGAATACTGGAAGGCTGGCAAACCCGAAATTACCCACCGCTCGGTACAGCTTACGTTTCCGAGTGAGTACACCAGCCAGGGCGCGCCTTCGCCACTGCTGCTGTACTCGCTGCACGCACGCTTTCGGGATATGACGCACGGCCACTGGCAGTTGTCGGGCGCTATTCGCTCTTTGTCTTCGCTGCTGCCGCACAATCTGGCCAGCCTGCACTGGCACGTGGTACGCTCAGCCACCTGGACCGACAAGCTCGAAACCACGGAGCGCGACATCGTGCTGGCCGCCCTGGACACCCTGCTGGGTGCCGGGCCGGTGTTTGCCGAATCTACAACGCTGCTGCTGGCTACCAGCCTCTTGCACCACACTCCAAGCTGCCGGGCGCTGGCTTTGGAAGTACTACTCACCGCCGTCGCCACGGGTCGCCTACTACCAGCGGCGCTCGGCCACCTGCTCGGTCGCCTGCTGGCTGCTGAGTACGCGCCCCTGGCCCGCCTCGCCGACCTATTGCCCCAGGCGCAGGCCGTTTCGCCCGAAATGGATGATGCCCTGCGCCAAGTCCTCGACGCGCTGCTGCCCGAGCTGCCGGCCGCCCCGCTACGCAACCTCCGCAAATTGCTGGAGCTGTATGCCGACCTGGCGGCGCGTGGTGGACAGCCGATGCCTGCTACAGTGCAGGCGCAGCTGTCTGCGTGGCAGGCGGCGCCGGCGCTTAAGAAAACTGCGATTGCCTTGTTGGCTTAGTATTTCCGCTCTCAGCCAGGATACTCCACCTATAGCGTTTGCTAAATCACTATTAATCAGATTTTAATAATCAACAAAAATGGCCTTACTCACCATCCTCGATGAAACTGCCACCGGCAGCGTCCTCAGCCGCTTAGAACTAGAAATCAGCCAGGAAATGCTCACTGTGCGCGAGCTGATTGCGCAGCGCGTGCACCAAGAAGTAGCGACCCATAATGAGCGTCAAACCAGTCTGTTTCGCGGCCTGGTACAGCCCACCGACTCGGAGCGGCTGCTCAACGGTAGCGGCTACCGCTTGCACCACGCCAAGCCCATCGACGCCGAAGCCCAGGTGTACCGCGCCCTGGAGGCCTTTCAGAACAACGGCTTTTTTCTGCTTGTGAACGACCGTCAGGCCGAAAGCCTAGATGAGGAAATTTGGCTCGGGGCCGGGGCCACGGCCAGCTTCGTAAAGCTCACGCCGCTGGTGGGCGGGTGAAAACACTTTCCATAAACAGCCATAACCTTATCACCAACACCATCTTATGTCTACCGTGCAGCCACCCGCCCTTGCCGCCGCCACGCCAGTTTCTGAAGCGGCGGTAACGGCAGCGGCCACCTTGCTACGAGCCTTGCTGCAAGAGAGCACGCACGCAAGGTCGCTTGCCTGGAGACTTAGCCTGAGCCTCACAACTTTGCCTTCTTACCAGCAGATTCACGCGCTGGGACCGGCCGAGCGCCTAGCCTTGGCGGGGCAGGCGGTAGCGCAGTTCAAAAAGCGGGCGCTTACAAAGTCCAGCTGGCGGATAAACCAAACCCTGTCGCACCAGCTAGAGGAAAAATTACTGGAGCATTTGCTGAATTTTTCGGCCGACTTCCAGCCCGCCGATTATGTGACGTTATTGTTCAGCTACCTGCCCACCGAAGCCGAAAGCCCTTACTTTGACGCCTTCGCTTTCCCGATAGAGCTTACCCTAACTCAGCTGGGGCAACGAATGGGTACGGCTGGCCCCGCACCCGATGTGCGCGAGGCCCTGCGCCAACTGCTCGACGAGCCCGCCTTGCGGGCTACCCACGACTATACCTTGCGCGCGGCCATCCAGCAGCTTACTGGACTGATAGACCGGGGCGGGCCGCGCCGGCCAAAGGGGCAGTTTTCGGCCGGTGACAGCTTTGGGCAGCTGCTGCTAGCGTTTGCGGCCATGCCGGCTGCCGCGCCTTATTTGCCTCTGTTTGGGCTCTGGGGACAGGCCACGAGCAGCAAGCCCACCCGGCAATTTCTCAAGCTGGCCGGGCAGCAGGTGCAGGCCATCGGGCCGGAGGCCTTCGAGAGGCAAATGATTGAGTGGCTGGAATTTTTGCAGCGCAAAGAGCACGACGTGTACTCGTACCCGGTGGCCTACGGCCGCCACAACTATGCCCTTACAGACGAAACGTACCTAGCCCCGCCCAACCTGACGGCGGCCAAAGGGCTAGCCTGGTCACTGCTGGGACTAGGTACGCTTTCCGAACCATTATTGCACGCGGTGGCCGAGCTGGCCGCCAAGTGCTACCGCAAAAACCCTGGCGTAGGACCGTGGTGCACCATGCTGGGCAATGCCTGCGTGTATACGCTGGCCCAGACCGGCTTGCCGGGGGCGGCGCACCTGGCCCGGCTGCGAGCCAAGGCCACCAATCGCAACATTCAGGTGCTGCTTGACAAGCGCATTGGTGAGTTGGCGGCTTCGCTGGGTCTCACCCCTGACGACCTCGACGACCTATCCATTCCGACGCACGGCCTGGTGGCCGGGCAGGCGCGCCACGAGTTTGCCGGATACTACGCGCATCTGGCCCTGAGCAGCCCGATTAAGGCCGAGCTGCACTGGTTTAAAGCCGATGGCATTGCGCTGAAAGCGGTCCCGGCCGCCCTCAAAAAAACGCAGCCTACCGAGGTAAAAGCTTTGCAAAAAACCCTACTGCAAGTGCAGCAAACGCTGCTGGCCCAGCGCGGCCGCCTCGAACGCGCTTATCTCGCCGACCGCCGCTGGAGCTACGAGCGCTTCGCCAACTGCTACCTGCACCATGAGTTGGTAGGGCCGCTGGCGCAGGGCCTCATCTGGCGCTTTAGCCTACCCAGTGGGCAGCAGCACGATGCCTTTTGGCGAGAGGGCACCTGGCACAACGCGGCGGGCCAGCCCCTCCCCGACCTGAGCACGGCTACCCAAGTGCAGCTTTGGCACCCGGTACTGTCGTCGGCCGCTGAGGTACTAGCTTGGCGCACCTTGCTCGAAAAGTACCAGGTGCGACAGCCGTTCAAGCAGGCCTACCGGGAGGTATACCTGCTCACGCCGCCCGAGGAGCGCACCAATACGTATAGTAACCGTATGGCGGCTCACATTCTTAAGCAGCACCAGGTCAGTGCCTTAGCCAAGCAGCGCGGCTGGGCCTACGACCTCATGGGCGGCTTTGACCACGGCTCTAATGGCACAGCGCTCGACCTGCCCGCCCACCAGCTGCGGGCCGAGTTTTGGCTGACGGAAGCTGCCAGCGATGATGTCACGAGCATGGGTATCTACCAGTACGTAGCTACCGACCAGGTGCGCTTTACCCGCCGCTACCGCGAAGTGGTGCCGCTGCCCGAGGTGCCGCCGCTGGTATTCTCCGAAGTGATGCGCGATGTGGACCTCTTTGTGGGGGTGGCCAGCGTGGGCAACGACCCCAACTGGCGCGACAATGGCGGCCAGCCCGCCTACCATACCTACTGGGAAAGCTACAGCTTTGGTGAGCTAGGCGAGGTGGCCAAAAATCGCAAGCTGGCCCTGGAACGCCTAGTGCCCCGCCTCAAAATCGGCAAGGTCAGCGAAATCCGCGAGCGCTTTCTGGTGGTGCGCGGCAAGCTGCGCACCTACAAAATCCACCTCGGCAGCGGCAATATTTTGATGGAACCCAACGACCAGTACCTCTGCATCGTGCCCGACCGCACCAGCAAGGAAGCCAGCATAGCTGGCGTTTTCTTACCCTTCGAGGGCGATGCCGTGCTGTCCATCATCCTCAGCAAAGCCCTGCTGCTGATGGACGACGACAAGATTACGGATACGACCATTCTGCGGCAAATCCGGTAGAAATATAAATACGGAGTGGCACTCCGTTTCTGCGCATGGTTACTCCCTCAAGCCAAACGGAGTGCCACTCCGTTTTACATTTTTTGGGGAGACGCGGCCGACGAGTATACCTTCACTGCATGCAGCTACCGAGTATTATTATTGGCGGGGGCATTGCGGGGCTTACGGCGGCCATTGCCCTGCGCCAGCGCGGCCTCGCGGTGCAGGTGTGCGAGGCCGCCCCGCAGATTTTGCCCGTCGGGGCCGGCATCTGGATGGCCCCGAATGCCATGCAGGTATTCGACCGCCTGGGCCTGGCCGCCCGCATCAACGCGGGCGGCGTGCCGCTGCAAGCCATCGAGATAGTAGATGGGCGCATGCGCCCGCTACTGCGCACCGACCAAGCGCGCATCCGGCAGCGGTTTGGATACTCTACCACGGCCATTCGGCGGGCCACACTCCAGCAGATTTTATTTGAGGAGCTTGGCTTGGCCCACGTGCAGCTCGGCAAAATCTGCACCACCTTGGTTGAGGATGCGGAGGGCGTAACGCTCTCTTTCACTGATGGCAGCACGCAGCGTGCCGCCTTTGTGGTGGGGGCCGATGGCATTCACTCGCCCATTCGTGAGCAGCTGTTTCCGGGGGTGCGACCGGGCGGCACGGGGCATCTGGTGTGGCGCGGCATGTCGGCGCTGCACGTAGCGCCGCACTACAAGCGCGCCATTCGGGAGGCCTGGGCCGATGGGCTGCGATTTGGCTTCTCAGAAATCGCTGATGGCGTGGTCGATTGGTTTGCGGCCGTGCCGGGCAGCTTCGGCGGCGAGCGCAACAGGCTGCTGGCGCGGCTGCAAGAAGCTTTCCGAAATTTTGCCTACCCGGTGCCGGCCATTCTGGCGGCGGCCGACGAGCCGGCTATCATCAAAAACGAGGTGATGGACATCGACCCGCTGCCCCGCTGGCACCAAGGCCGCACCTGCCTCATCGGCGACGCAGCCCACGCCACCACGCCCTACATGGGCCAGGGCGGCTGCCAGGCCGTGGAAGATGCCTACGCGCTGGCCCTCGCCCTCAGCCAGCACCCCGACGACCCGGCCGGTGCTTTCGCCGCCATGCAACGCCTGCGCCGCGCCAAGGCCCACCGCATCGTGCGCACCTCGCGCCTCATGGGCCACGTTGGCTATCTGAATGGAGCGGCCGGCGCGCTCCGCAATTTTGCCATGCGCGCCGCCCCGATGTGGGCGACCGAGCGGCAGTTTTGCTCGGTGTATCAGCTTAATTTTTAAGCAACAAGTATTTGGCCCCAAGTTTAGTGTACATCTGTCATTGCGAGCAACGCGAAGCAATCGCACCAAGACGAGCAGTTCAGGTGCGATTGCTTCGCGTTGCTCGCAATGACAGGCGTGCCCTGAGAATAAATTTGCTATAGGATTGCCTCAAGCATCAAAAGCAATTCCTATTAAAACGTCCGTTTTTTATTGTGCAAATAATCTTAATCAGCCTTCTTTTTTTTAATGCGCTGTGCTTTTTGCTATTTGCCATAGACAAGCAAAAAGCACGGCGGGGCCAGCGACGCATTTCCGAAAAAACCCTGCACCTAGCTACGCTAGCGGGTGCTGCTCCGGGCGCGTGGGCAGCTATTTTTTTGCTGCATCATAAAACCCGGAAAGCGGCTTTTTGGGGTGTTACCCTGCTGCTTACGCTGCTGGAGGGCGCAGTTTTTTATTTTGCTATGCTGCCGCATTTTCAGGCGCAGAGCTAGCGGCGTAAAATGCTCGCATTCGCGCAGCTACCTCCCCAGCCCGCGCCAGTACCATCCAATGCGTAGCCTTAGGTAAAATCTCCACCTCCGCATGCGGAATCTGCGTGGCTAAAAAATGCGCCTGCGAGGGTGGAAAATGCTTGTCCTGCTCGCCCCACAAAATGAGCGTGGGGCACTGCACCTGCCGGTAGCGCTCGGGCAGGCGCGGCAGCTGCGCTTCGTAGCCGGCGCACATGCGCACCACAAACTCACGCACTGCCGACCGCCGAAACGTGCGCCACATTTCACTTCTTAACGGCTTGCTCAGCCCCGGCAGGCCAAAGGGCAAGAACGTGTGCAGCGCCCGCCAGTACACCAGTCGGGGCAGGTGGCGCAGCAGCAGCTTATTCACCCCAAAGCGGCGCAACCACTTGATTTCCCAGGAGGTGGCTTCCTCGCCGCTGACCAGGCTATTCATCACGACCAGGCTATGCACGCGCTCGGGGTAGGCAGCGGCGAATACCAGCGCCGGCTGCCCGCCCATGTCCTGCCCCACGAGATGCACTTTGGTGAGGCCCCAGGCATCGAGCAGGGTGAGCAGGCGCTTGGCCAGCACCACGGGCGTGGCCCCGCCGGGCCACTCGTCGCT